>NZ_JALQEK010000024.1:0-149098 GCF_023630765.1 Caballeronia sp. ATUFL_F2_KS9A
ACGTGTGCCCGAAGGGGCTCAACCCGACCAAGGCGATCGGCAAGATCAAGGAATTGATGGTGCGACGGGCGGTTTGAAATGGACGAATCTCACCAGTCCGACCCTCTTCGCCGCGCGCGCCTTCGTTGGCGCGCAAGGCGCGGCCTGCTGGAAAACGATCTGATCTTCGATCGTTTCTTCAGCCGATATGAGCATGACCTCAGCGACGCCGACGTGGCCGCATTGACCCGCCTGCTGGAGCTGAGCGACAACGAACTGATGGACTTGCTGCTGGCGCGCACGGAGCCTGAAGGCGACCTGGCGACGCCGGACGTAACCCGCTTGCTGGAAATGCTGCGCACCGTGTGATTCCAGCAGGAATTCGCGGAGTTTTGCAAAATAGGCCTGTTGCACTGCACACAGGCCGATAAAACAGTTTTGCCGCGCAGCTTCCGTCGTGCAAATTATCGAAAACCTGTATCCATACTTCGATTGAGGATGTGCTATGACCCCGTCAGATGTTAAAGCCACGCTATCGTTCAGCGACAACTCGCCGAGCGTCGAAATGCCGATCTACAAGGGCACGATGGGCCCGGACGTGATCGACATCCGCAAGTTGTACGGTCAGACCGGCAAGTTCACGTATGACCCGGGCTTCATGTCGACGGCGGCGTGCAATTCGGCGATCACGTATATCGACGGCGACAAGGGCGAACTGCTGTATCGCGGCTACCCGATCGAGCAACTGGCCGTGAACGCGGACTTCCTCGAAACGTGCTATCTGCTGCTGAAGGGCGAACTGCCGAACGAGGCGCAGAACAAGGAATTCGTGGACACCGTCACGCGTCACACGATGGTGCACGAGCAGATGCACTTCTTCTTCCGCGGCTTCCGTCGCGACGCGCACCCGATGGCCGTGCTGACGGCTGCGGTCGGCGCGCTGTCGGCGTTCTATCACGACTCGCTGAACATCAACGATCCGCGTCACCGTGAAGTCTCCGCGATCCGCATGATCGCGAAGCTGCCGACGCTCGTCGCGATGGCGTACAAGTTCAGCATCGGTCAGCCGTTCGTGTATCCGAAGAACGAACTGTCGTACAGCGCGAACTTCATGCACATGATGTTCTCGAACCCGTGCGAAGAGTACAAGGTCAACGATGTGCTCGTGCGCGCTCTCGACCGTATTCTGATCCTGCATGCGGACCACGAGCAGAACGCGTCGACGTCGACGGTGCGTCTCGCGGGTTCGTCGGGTGCGAATCCGTTCGCGTGTATCGCAGCCGGCATCGCATGTCTGTGGGGTCCGGCGCACGGCGGCGCGAACGAAGCCGCGCTGAACATGCTCGAAGAGATCGGCTCGGTCGACAACATTCCTGAGTTCATCAAGCAGGTGAAGGACAAGAACTCGGGCGTGAAGCTGATGGGCTTCGGACACCGCGTGTACAAGAACTACGACCCGCGCGCGAAGCTGATGCGCGAGACGTGCCACGAAGTGCTGAACGAACTCGGCCTGCACGACGACCCGCTCTTCAAGCTCGCGATGGAACTCGAAAAGATCGCGCTGGAAGACGAATACTTCGTGTCGCGCAAGCTGTATCCGAACGTCGACTTCTACTCGGGCATCGTGCAGCGCGCGCTGGGCATTCCGACGTCGATGTTCACCTGCATCTTCGCGATGGCTCGTACGGTCGGCTGGATCGCGCAGTGGAACGAGATGATCGCCGATCCTGAGCAGAAGATCGGCCGTCCGCGTCAGCTGTTCATCGGCCAGACGCCGCGTGAAGCGAAGCCGCTGGCAAAGCGCTAAGCTGATCGAGTTTTAGTTGTATCGAAGCCCCGGCGAGAAATCGCCGGGGCTTTTGCTTTTTTGCTCGCCGCGCGCAGAGACGGCGCCGGATTCAATCCGCGAACACCTCCTGCAAGGTATGAAGCGCGTCGGTCAGCGTGTTGTCCGCGATGCTGCCTTCCCGCTTGATGAGCCGCAGCTTGTCCACCGTGCGAATCTGATCCAGAAGAATCAATCCCTGCTTCCGCTTGAAAGCAATGGGAATGCGGAAAGGCGCAGGTTTTCCCTTCGACGACATCGGCGCGACGATGACCGTGCGCAGATGGTCGTGCATCTCCGGCGGCGACACCACTACGCACGGACGCGTTTTCTGAATTTCGCTGCCCAAGGTGGGATCGAGCGCGACCGACCAGACTTCTCCACGCACTACCATTCGAGCTCCCCGTCGTCGTTGCCGAATTCGCCCATGACGAGTCCGTCCTCGCCGCTTTGCGCAATCAGCTTGCTGGCTTCGGCCCAACCTTGACGCGCTTTGTCGCGAGGCCGACGCAAGACGATCGCGTCGTTCTCGACTTCCATGTCGACCTCGTTCTCCAAGCCCAATTGCGCGAGCAGCGGCTTGGGAATCAGGATGCCCTGGGAATTGCCCATTTTTCTGATGGTGGTTCGCATGTCGTCGACTACTGAAGAGTATGGAAGCACGATGTTATTACCTGTCGAAAGAGCCGTCAATACAATGTTATTACTGCGCGGATCGTGAGCGCTGACGACAGCCTATTGCGCGCATCGTGCGGCGAACATTCGGCCAAATGGCATAGGATCTAAGGACAGCGTCGCGATGCGCTCGAGGTTCAGCCGGGTAGTCGTCATCCGGGTACTGGAACCACTACAATAACTATCTGTTTTTAATGGGTTTTTCCCGTATCCTAGTATCCAATTCTCATCGCGTGGTGGCATAATCGATTCACGAGCCGTACACCGATAAATCCCCGCAGTCACACACGAAAGCGCTCACCATGGCACAGACTCTCTACGACAAACTGTGGAATACGCACGTTGTCCACACGGAAGAGGACGGCACCTCGATCCTCTACATCGACCGTCACCTGCTGCACGAAGTGACGAGCCCGCAGGCCTTCGAGGGCCTGAAGCTGGCCGAGCGCCCGGTGTGGCGCATCAGCGCGAATCTGGCGGTGTCCGATCACAACGTGCCGACGACCGACCGCTCGCACGGCATCGCCGATCCGGTTTCGAAGCTGCAAGTCGATACGCTCGACCAGAACTGCGACGCCTTCGGCATCACGCAGTTCAAGATGAACGACCTGCGTCAGGGCATCGTGCACATCATCGGGCCGGAGCAGGGCGCGACGCTGCCGGGCATGACCATCGTCTGCGGCGATTCGCACACGTCCACGCACGGCGCGTTCGGCGCGCTGGCGCACGGCATCGGCACGTCGGAGGTTGAGCACGTGCTCGCGACGCAAACGCTGTTGCAGAAGAAGAGCAAGAACATGCTCGTGAAGGTCGAAGGCCAATTGCCGCGCGGATGCACCGCGAAGGACATCGTGCTCGCGATCATCGGCAAGATCGGCACGGCGGGCGGCACGGGCTACGCGATGGAATTCGGCGGCTCGACCATCCGCGCGCTCACGATGGAAGGCCGCATGACCGTCTGCAACATGGCGATCGAAGCGGGCGCGCGCGCCGGCATGGTCGCGGTCGACGACACGACCATCAACTATCTGAAGGACCGTCCGTACTCGCCGCAGGGCGTCGAGTGGAATCAGGCGGTCGAATACTGGCGTCAGTTCAAATCCGATGACGGCGCGCACTTCGATCGCGTCGTCGAGCTGAATGCCGCCGAGATCGTGCCGCAAGTGACGTGGGGCACGTCGCCGGAAATGGTGACGTCGATCGACGGCCGCGTGCCCGATCCCGACAAGGAAAAAGATCCCGTCAAGCGCGACGCGATGGAACGCGCGCTGAGCTACATGGCATTGCAGCCGAACACGCCGATCGAATCGATCAAGCCGGACAAGATTTTCATCGGCTCGTGCACGAATGCGCGCATCGAAGACTTGCGCGCCGCCGCGTACGTCGTGAAGTCGCTGGGCAAGCGCGTCGCGTCGAACATTCGCCTGGCGATGGTCGTGCCGGGATCGGGTCTCGTGAAGGCGCAAGCCGAACGCGAAGGCCTCGACAAGATCTTCACGAACGCCGGCTTCGAATGGCGCGAGCCGGGCTGCTCGATGTGCCTCGCGATGAACGCCGACCGCCTGGAAGCGGGGGAGCGCTGCGCATCGACGTCGAACCGCAACTTCGAAGGCCGTCAGGGCGCGGGCGGACGCACGCATCTCGTGAGCCCCGCGATGGCCGCCGCCGCCGCGATCGAAGGCCATTTCGTCGACGTACGCAAGCTCGCTTAATCGATCGGGACACTGAGAAAGATCATGGAAAAATTCATTGTGCACAGCGGCCTCGTCGCGCCGCTCGATCGCGAGAACGTCGACACGGACGCGATCATCCCGAAGCAGTTCCTGAAGTCGATCAAGCGCACCGGCTTCGGTCCGAACGCGTTCGATGAATGGCGTTATCTCGACGTCGGTGAGCCCGGACAGGACAACAGCAAGCGTCCGCTCAACCCGGATTTCGTGCTGAATCAGCCGCGTTATCAAGGCGCGTCGATTCTGCTCACGCGCAAGAATTTCGGCTGCGGCAGCTCACGCGAACACGCGCCGTGGGCGCTCGATCAATACGGCTTTCGCGCGATCATCGCGCCGAGCTTCGCGGACATCTTCTACAACAACTGTTTCAAGAACGGTCTCCTGCCGGTCGTGCTGACGGAGCAGCAGGTCGACAAGCTGTTTAACGAGACCTACGCGTTCGTTGGTTTCCAGTTGACGATCGATCTCGAAGCGCAAGTCGTGCGTACCGGCGACGGCACCGAGTACGCGTTCGAAGTGCCGGGCTTTCGCAAGTATTGCTTGCTGAACGGCTTCGACGACATCGGTCTCACGCTGCGTCATGCGGACAAGATCAAGCAATATGAGGCCGAACGCCTCGCGAAGCAGCCGTGGCTGAATAACCGGCTCGTTGGATAACCGCGCATAAAGGAAGCGAAAGATGAAAATTGCAGTTCTCCCCGGCGACGGCATCGGTCCCGAAATCACCGCCGAAGCGGTCAAAGTCCTGAACGCGCTCGGCGAGAAGTTCGAGCTGGAAGAGGCGCCGGTCGGCGGCGCGGGCTACGAGGCGAAGGGGCACCCGCTGCCCGATTCCACGCTGGCGCTCGCGAAGGAAGCCGATGCGATCCTGTTCGGCGCCGTCGGCGACTGGAAGTACGACAAGCTCGAACGCGCGCTGCGTCCCGAGCAGGCGATTCTCGGCCTGCGCAAGCATCTGCAACTGTTCGCGAACTTCCGTCCGGCGATCTGCTATCCGCAATTGACGGGCGCGTCGTCGTTGAAGCCGGAGATCGTGTCGGGTCTCGACATCCTGATCGTCCGCGAATTGAACGGCGACATCTATTTCGGCGCGCCGCGCGGCTTGCGAGAAGCCCCGGACGGCCCGTTCGCGGGCGCGAAGGAAGGCTTCGACACGATGCGCTATTCCGAGCCCGAAGTGCGCCGCATCGCGCACGTCGCGTTTGCCGCCGCGCAAAAGCGCCAGAAGAAGCTGACGAGCGTCGACAAGGCGAACGTGCTCGAAACGTCGCAGCTGTGGCGCGACACGATGATCGACGTCGCGAAGGAATATCCGGATGTCGAGCTGTCGCACATGTACGTCGACAACGCCGCGATGCAGCTCGTGAAGGCGCCGAAAGCGTTCGACGTCGTCGTGACCGGCAACATGTTCGGCGACATTCTGTCGGACGAAGCGGCGATGCTCACCGGCTCCATCGGCATGCTGCCGTCCGCGTCGCTCGACAAGAACAACAAGGGCCTGTACGAGCCGTCGCACGGTTCGGCGCCGGACATCGCGGGCAAGGGCGTGGCGAATCCGCTCGCGACCATTCTTTCGGCGGCCATGATGCTGCGCTACTCGCTCGGCAAGACGGAGCAGGCGGATCGCATCGAAAGCGCGGTGAAGAAAGTGCTCGAGCAGGGCTACCGCACCGGCGATATCGCGACGGCGGACGGCAAGGTTGTCGGCACGAAGGAAATGGGCGACGCGGTGCTGAAGGCGCTGTAATCGCGAGAAAGACGATCGGCGCGCTGAAGCATTAAAGCGGCCGATCGTCTCTTTTTACCGATGTTCGCGCACGATCCGCCCGATTTTCACGCATCTGCAGCATGACGCCGTCGAAAACGTCCGGTTATCGTGTATATTGCTTTGCTATGGCGAAGAACTCTCAATTCTCTCTGGATTCCATCGGACGCGGCTCAAAGTCGCTCGCGACGGAACTCGCCATCAGCACGCGCATCGTGGCCACTCGAGCCACGGCTAAAACGCGCATTACGAAAATCTCCATCAAAGCGATCACGATTCGCTGATCGTCCCTCGTGTCCGAGCGTCTTCCCCGCGCGGCCACGCCGGGTAAAGATGCGGGGAAGCGTCCACAGTTAAAGGTTAGTCATGAACGTAGGTCTCGTTGGTTGGCGCGGTATGGTCGGCAGCGTCCTGATGCAGCGCATGCAGCAGGAAGGCGATTTCGACTTGATCGAACCGGTGTTTTTCAGCACCAGCAATGCGGGCGGCAACGCGCCGTCGTTCGCCAAAAACGAGACGAAGCTCAAAGACGCAACGAGCATCGACGACCTGAAAAAGTGCGACGCCATCATCACGTGCCAGGGCGGCGACTACACCAACGAGGTGTATCCGAAGCTGCGCGCGGCGGGCTGGAAGGGCTACTGGATCGACGCGGCGTCGGCGCTGCGCATGAAGGACGACGCGGTCATCATTCTCGATCCGGTCAACCTGGACGTCATCAAGGATTCGCTCGTGAAGGGCGGCCGCGACTTCATCGGCGGCAACTGCACGGTCAGCCTCATGCTGATGGCGCTCGGCGGCCTGTTCCGCGAGAACCTCGTCGAATGGACGACGGCGATGACCTATCAGGCCGCGTCGGGCGCGGGCGCGCAGAACATGCGCGAGCTGCTTCAGCAAATGGGCGTGCTCTACGGTTCGGCGAAGGAAGACCTGGCGGATCCGTCGTCGGCGATTCTCGACATCGACCGCCGCGTGCTCGCCGCGATGAACGGCGAGCGCATGCCCGTCGACAACTTCGGCGTGCCGCTCGCGGGCTCGCTGATTCCGTGGATCGACAAGGATCTCGGCAACGGCATGTCGAAGGAAGAGTGGAAGGGCGGCGCGGAAACCAACAAGATCCTCGGCAAGCCGGCAATGGGTACGCCGGGCTCGATTCCCGTCGACGGCCTCTGCGTGCGTATCGGCGCGATGCGCTGCCACTCGCAGGCGCTCACCATCAAGCTGACGAAGGACGTGCCGCTCGACGAAGTGCACGGCATTCTCGCGTCGGCGAATGACTGGGTGAAGGTCGTGCCGAACGAGCGCGAAGCATCGATTCGCGATCTGTCGCCCGCGGTCGTCACGGGCACGCTGACGGTGCCGGTTGGCCGTCTGCGCAAGCTCGCGATGGGCGGCGAATATCTGTCGGCGTTCACGGTCGGCGATCAACTCTTGTGGGGCGCCGCCGAGCCGCTGCGCCGCATGCTGCGCATTCTGCTCGACAAGTAAAGTAAACTACGCGCCTGAAGCGCGTGTCTTGCTCGAAAGCGTCGCGTTTCACGCGGCGCTTTTTTGTTTTTGTGGAGCTTTGTTGCAACGCCGTGTTTATCGAGCGGTCTTCGCTTTATGTTTCAATTTTTGCCGCACCCGGAGCCTCAATGATCCATCGAACTCGCCGGTCTTTCGTTTCGTCATCGCGTGCGGCGCTCGCCGCGGCAAGTCTCGCCGCATGCGCGATGTTCTGGGCGAATCCCGGCGATGCGCTCGCGCAGGCCTCCGCCGCCACCGGGCAAACCTACGCGGTCAAGCCGGGACAATCGTTGAGCGATGTCGCCGGCGAACTCACAGGATCCAAAGATCGCGACGTCCGCGCGAAAGCCGCGCGTGCCCTGTTCGACGCCAATCCGAGCGCCTTCAGCAGCCACGACATCAACAAGCTGAAACTCGGCGCGGTGCTGAACGTGCCCGCCGATCTGAGCGGCGCGCCGCCGGCCGCAGCGTCGGCGCCCGAGGCGCAGCAGACCGCGCCCGCCGAAACGTCCGCGCCTGCGTCTTCGTCGGCGGATACCGCCACACCGGCGCCGGAGAGCGCGGCGCCCGCATCGGCTGCGGAGCCGCAAGCCAGCGCGACGGCGGCGCCGGAGCGTGCGACGCCGGAGGCCGCATCGGCAATCGCCGCGCCCGCAAGCGCGCCCGCCACGGCCGCACCGGAACCGGCCAGCCGCAGCGGCGTGGCAGCGGCGACCATCGGTCTGTCGCCCTTCATCATCGCGATCGTGATCGTCGTGATCGGCGTCCTGCTGCTCAGAATGCGGCGCAAGAAGCGAGCAGTCGCGACGAACGACAACGACGTCGATCGCGCGCCCCGTACGTTCGCAAGTCTGGAAGAAGCCCAGGCCGACGCCGACGCCCGCAACGAAGCGCTGCGCAAGGCGCGCGAGGCGGCGGCCGGTGCCCAAGGCAAGTCGCCGGCGCGCGATCAGTCCGGACTGGCTGCGGCCGCCGCGAGCATCGGCAACGCTGAAGTAGCCCAGACGCCCGTCGCTCCGTCCGAAGATGCGTTGCCGCCGACGACCGAGGCAAAGCCGTCGACCGCGGCGGATGAAGCACCCGTCGGGGCGAACCGCTCGCAACCGGAAGAGCCGTTCGTGCCTGTTGCGCCGGCTGCACGTCATCCCGATTTCGTACCGCCAGCCAGCGAACCGGACACCCACGAACAGCGCGAGCAGCATGCGCGCGAGATCGAAGCGCGCGAAGCGGCGCGCCGGGAAGCCGAAAAATGGGAAGTCGAAGAGCGCGAAGCCGCGGCACGCCAGGCCGCCGCGCGCGAGGCCGAGGAGCGTGAAATCCGCGCGCGCGAAGCCGCCGCGCGGGAAGCACTCGCACGCGAGCAGGCGGGTCATGCCGGTGCGGATCGCGAGGCCGAATTGCGTCAGGTCACCGAACGCGAAGAGCTGGCGCGTGAGAACGCGGCACGCGAGATCATCGCGCGCGAGGCGGAACTGCGCGAACTTCAGGCGCGCGCCGCCGAAGAGCAAGCCGCAGAGCAACGCGCCGCCGAGCAGCGCGACATCGAAGAACTGGCAGCGCGCGAGGCGGAAAAATCCGGCATCGCGCCGGACGAAGAGCCGGTGCTCGCGCATCGCTTCCCAATGCCGAAGTTCCCCCAGGACGCAATCCAGGCGCTCGGTTCGCTCGAAATGGAACTGCCGCCGCGTCTGGAACTGACGATCAAGCCGCCCGGCGCGACCGGACCGGAGACGGCTGCATCGTCGCTGAAAAATCCGCCGCTCGAGACGCCTCCCGCAGCGCTGGAACAGCCGCCTGGCGGCACGCAGCCAATCCAGCAGGCGCCGTTCATGCCGCAGCCGGTGGCGCATTTCGAAGCAGCGCGGCAAGGCCAGTCGCAAGCCCCGTCCGTTGCGTCGCAAATCGAAGCGGGTACGGCGGGCGCGGCATCGGTCGCTGGCCTGGGCGCGACAAAATTCGGCCCGCTCAGTCTCGATTTCGATTTGGGGCCGACGTCGAACGCGACGGAGGCTTTGCCTGCCCTGACGCCGGGCCAACTGGCGACCATCGCGCGCAATAAGCTCGAATTGGCAGCCGAATACATCGAACTGGGCGATCTTTCGGGCGCGCGCACGTTGCTCCAGGAAGTGATCGAATCGAACGATCCGGCGACGCGCCAGCAGGCCGCCACGCTCTTGTCGACGCTTGCACCGCATTCCTGAGATGCGTATCGCTTTAGGGATTCAGTACGACGGCGCGGCGTTTTGCGGTTGGCAGTCGCAGCCGCACGGGAAGACGGTCCAGAACGAACTGGAGCGCGCGCTCGCGCAATTCGCGCAGACGCCGCTTCCGACCGTCGTCGCCGGGCGCACCGATACGGGCGTGCACGGTCTCGGTCAGGTCGTGCATTTCGATACCGCTCTGGATCGCGCCGAGTTTTCGTGGGTGCGCGGCACGAATGCGTTCCTGCCCGACACCGTCGCGGTGCAATGGGCGAAGCCGATGCCCGACGATTTCCACGCGCGCTTCGCGGCTTTCGAACGCACTTATTTCTACGTTCTTTACGTCAATCCGGTGCGTTCGCCCATGCTCGCGAAACGCGCGGGCTGGGTGCACACGCCGCTCGACGTGGCAGCGATGCGCGATTCGGTCGCGTGCCTGATCGGCGAGCACGATTTTTCGTCGTTCCGCGCCGCCGATTGCCAGTCGAAAACGCCAGTCAAGCATCTTTATCAGATCGATGTACGCGAGCAGGGCGACTTCGTCCACTTTCGCTTTCGCGCCAACGCGTTTTTGCATCACATGGTGCGCAATCTGATGGGATGCCTCGTCGCGATCGGACGGGGCCGTCATCCATCGTCGTGGATGGCGGACGTGCTCGCCGCCCGCGACCGCCGCGCTGCCGCGCCGACTTTCATGCCCGACGGGCTGTATCTGGCCGAGGTCGGCTATCCTGAACACTTCGCGGTGCCGCCGCCGCATATCGCCAGCATGCCCTGGAGCGCCATTTGGGCAGAGCCGAAATGACAGACCGAGATTTGCATCGCACCCGCATCAAGCTATGCGGACTTTCGCGCGTCGAGGACGTGCAGCACGCCGTCGCGCTGGGCGCGGACGCCGTGGGTTTCGTGTTCTATCCGCCGAGCCCGCGTTCGGTGAGCGTCGCACAGGCCGTCGAACTGGCGCGGCACGTGCCGCCGCTCGTGTCGGCGGTCGGGCTTTTCGTCAATGCGACGCCCGAATGGACTCGCGAAGTCACGTCGAACGTGCCGCTCTCGCTGCTGCAGTTTCACGGCGACGAAACGCCGGAACAATGCGAGGCGCTGGCATCGATTGCGGGTTTATCCTATTGGCGCGCATTGCGAATCGGGTCTGATGCGTCCACAAGCCATTTGATAGAATCGTCTCTCAAGTTCAAAGCCGCAGGCGGCCTTTTACTCGACGCGCTCGTCGAGGGCTTCGGCGGCGGTGGAAAGGTATTCGATTGGTCACTTATCCCAACAGATCTCGGGCATCGGGCCGTTTTGAGTGGTGGGTTGAACACGCAAAACGTCAGTGACGCCATTCGGCGTGTGCGCCCGTACGCGGTCGATGTCTCGAGCGGCATCGAACTGCCGGGCGCCAAGGGCGTGAAGGATCCCGCCCGAATGGCGGCGTTCGTGCGCGCGGTGCGCGAGGCGGACGCCGGGTGAATCGAACGTGGGCCGCGCTGCCGGCTACGTAACCGAGAGAGTGACGCAATGTATAACTTGCCAGACGAAAGAGGCCATTTCGGCCAATATGGAGGCGTGTTCGTCTCCGAAACCCTCATCCATGCACTTGACGAATTGCGCGTCGCGTATGACGCGGCACGTCAGGATCCCGAATTCATCGCCGAGTACGAGTACGAGCTCAAGCATTACGTGGGTCGTCCGTCGCCGATTTATCACGCGAAGCGCTGGAGCGAGATGCTTGGCGGCGCGCAGCTCTATCTGAAGCGCGAAGACCTGAATCACACGGGCGCGCACAAGGTGAATAACGTGATCGGCCAGGCGCTGCTCGCCCGCAAGATGGGCAAGCCGCGCGTGATTGCCGAAACCGGCGCGGGCCAGCACGGCGTGGCGACGGCGACCATTGCCGCGCGATTCGGCATGGAGTGCGTGGTCTACATGGGCGCGGAAGACGTGCGTCGTCAGGCGGCGAACGTCTATCGGATGAAGCTGCTCGGCGCAACGGTCGTGCCGGTCGAATCCGGGTCGAAGACGCTCAAGGACGCGCTCAACGAAGCCATGCGTGACTGGGTGACGAACGTCGAAAACACGTTCTACATCATCGGCACGGTGGCGGGGCCGCATCCTTACCCGATGATGGTGCGCGACTTCCAGCGCGTGATCGGCGACGAATGTCGCGTGCAGATGCCCGAAATGGCCGGTCGCCAGCCCGATGCCGTGATCGCGTGCGTCGGCGGCGGGTCGAATGCGATGGGCATCTTTTATCCGTACATCGACGATAAAGACGTCAGATTGATCGGCGTCGAAGCGGCGGGCGACGGCATCGACACCGGGCGCCACGCGGCGTCGCTGATGGGCGGCAGCCCGGGGGTGCTGCACGGCAATCGCACGTATCTGCTGCAGGACGAAAACGGGCAGATCATCGAAACGCATTCGGTGTCGGCGGGGCTCGACTATCCGGGCGTCGGTCCGGAACACGCGTGGCTGAAGGACGCGGGACGCGCGGAATACGTCGGCATCACCGATGACGAAGCGCTCAAGGCCTTCCACGACTGCTGCCGGATCGAGGGCATCATCCCCGCGCTGGAATCGAGCCACGCGCTCGCCTATGGCGCGAAGCTCGCGAAGACGTTGCCGCGCGACAAGGTGTTGCTCGTCAATCTGTCCGGCCGGGGCGACAAGGACATGCATACGGTCGCCGAGCGATCGGGCATTCAGTTCTGAGCCTCAGATAGATGCGCAACGTCATCGACGAGCCGTTGTCCGTCGGCGCCCTGCAGGGCGCCGGCAGCGACATCCGCAACCGCGACTTCCTGGCCGATGCCGAGAATATTCCCGACGCGTCGATCGATCTGATCGTCGCGGATCCGCCTTATGGTCTGGGCAAGGACTACGGGAACGACTCGGACATGTTGTCCGGCGACGCTTTTCTCGAGTGGACTTATCGCTGGCTCGATCTCGCGATTCCGAAGCTCAAGCCGAGCGGTTCGCTGTATATCTTTTGCACCTGGCAGTATTCGCCCGAACTGTTCGTGTTCCTCAAGCGCCGCCTTTTGATGATCAACGAGATCGTCTGGGACCGTCGCGTGCCGAGCATGGGCGGAACGACGCGGAAATTCACGTCAGTGCACGACAACATCGGCTATTTCGCGGTATCGAAGGACTACTACTTCGATCTCGATCCGGTGCGCATCCCTTACGACGCAGAAACGAAAAAGGCGCGTTCGCGGAAGATTTTCGAAGGCAGCAAGTGGCTCGAACTGGGCTACAACCCGAAGGATGTCTGGTCCGTGTCGCGTCTGCATCGGCAGCACGCGGAGCGGGTGGATCATCCGACGCAAAAGCCGCTGGAGATCGTCGAGCGCATGGTGCTCGCGAGCTGTCCGCCGGGTGGGCGCGTGCTCGATCCGTTCATGGGCAGCGGCACGACGGCGGTCGCGTGCGCACGTCATGGCCGGCAATTCACGGGCTACGAGATCAACCCGGATTACTGCGCGATCGCCGAAAGCCGCATTGCCGAAGCGCGCGCTGCACGGCTCGAGCCGGCAGAGCCCGCCCGCGTTCGACGCAAGACACTCGTCGCGACCGGCACCGCCGCCCAAGCCGAATAGCGTCTTTTTCGCTGCTGATCGCGTCAAATGCATTCAAATGCGTCCGACGCCAACGAATACGACTAAGAGAAATCTCATGTCCCGCATCAAGAATACTTTTGCGGCGCTCGCCGCACAGGGCAAGAAAGGGCTGATTCCGTTCATCACCGCGGGCGACCCGAATCCGGAACAAACCGTCGAGTTCATGCACGCGCTGGCGAAGGGCGGCGCGGACGTCATCGAACTGGGCGTGCCGTTCTCCGATCCGATGGCCGACGGCCCCGTCATCCAGCGTTCGTCGGAGCGGGCGCTCGCGCGCGGCGTGACGCTCAAGCGCGTGCTCGCCGACGTCGCGCGTTTCCGCGAAACCGACGACAAAACGCCCGTCGTGCTGATGGGTTACGCGAATCCGATCGAGCGCATGGGCGCCGACGCGTTCGCGAAAGCCGCGAAGGAAGCGGGCGTCGACGGCGTACTGGTGGTCGATTACCCGCCCGAGGAAGCGGAGAGCTTCGGCGCGTCGATGCGCGCCGCCGGCATCGATCCGATCTTCCTGCTCGCGCCCACATCGACGGACGAGCGCGTCGCGGCGGTCGGCAAGATCGCGAGCGGGTATGTCTACTACGTATCGCTGAAAGGCGTGACCGGCGCCGCAAATCTGGACGTTTCCAGCATCGCGAGTAAAATCCCGGCCATCAAGTCGCGTGTGCCCCTGCCGGTCGGTGTCGGTTTCGGCATTCGCGACGCCCAGACCGCGCGCGCCGTCGCCGATGTCGCGGACGCCGTCGTCATCGGCAGCCGCCTCGTGCAGCTGCTCGAAGACGCGAAGCCGGACACCGCGGCCGCGTCGCTGACGAGCTTCATCGCCGAAATTCGTCAGGCGCTCGACGCCGCACAGTAAAATACGCGCCGCCGCGGGCCGCCCGATTCGGGCGTGCGCCGCGCGGCAACCGATCAGTCAAGGAAAAACGATGAGCTGGCTCGACAAACTGCTGCCGCCGAAGATCAAGCAAACCGATCCCAAAAGCCGCAAGGGCATTCCCGAGGGCCTTTGGGTGAAGTGTCCGTCGTGCGAAGCGGTGCTGTATCGCAACGACGTCGAGGCGAATCTGCACGTATGCCCGAAGTGCAGCCATCACATGCGAATCGGCGCGCGCGAGCGGCTCGACCGCCTGCTCGACCCGGAAGGCCGCTATGAAATCGGCCAGGAAGTCGTCCCGGTCGACGCGCTGAAGTTCAAGGACAGCCGCAAGTATCCGGATCGCATCAAGGAAGCGATGGAAGATACGGACGAGACCGACGCCATGGTCGTCATGGGCGGCGCGATCCACACGATTCCGTGTGTCGTCGCGTGCTTCGAATTCTCGTTCATGGGCGGATCGATGGGCTCGGTGGTCGGCGAGCGCTTCGTGCGCGGCGCGCGCAACGCGCTGGAGCAGAACGTGCCGTTCATCTGCTTCACGGCCTCGGGCGGCGCGCGCATGCAGGAAAGCCTGCTTTCGCTCATGCAGATGGCCAAAACCACTGCGCTTCTGACCAAACTCGCGGACGCGAAGCTGCCGTTCATTTCCGTGCTGACCGACCCGACGATGGGCGGTGTGTCCGCATCGTTCGCGTTCCTGGGCGATGTCGTGATTGCCGAGCCGAAGGCGCTGATCGGCTTTGCCGGCCCGCGCGTGATCGAGCAGACCGTGCGCGAGAAGCTCCCGGAAGGTTTCCAGCGCGCCGAGTTCCTGCTGACGAAGGGCGCGGTCGACATGATCGTGGATCGCCGCAAGATGCGCGAAGAAATCGCCCAATTGATGGCGCTGATGACGCGGCAACCCGCCGATTCCGTCGCCTGACCCGAATGTACGTAGCGCCGCGCCGCGCGTGAACCCCGCGAGGTTCCGCGCGGCGCTTTTGTTTTTGCGATCTCGAAAATGAACACATTCCCGACTCTCGACGCCTGGCTCGCCCATCTGGAAGCGGCGCATCCGGTCGGCATCGACATGGGCCTCGCGCGCATCGGCAAGGTGAAGGATGCGCTCGGCCTGCGTTTCGACTGCCCGGTCATCACCGTCGGCGGCACGAACGGCAAGGGCTCGACCTGCGCGATCATCGAAACGATCTTGCTGCGCGCGGGGTATCGCGTCGGTTGCCATACGTCGCCGCATCTGCTGACGTTCAACGAGCGCGCGCGCATCGACGGCGCGGAGGCGAGCGACGCCGATCTGCTCGAACATTTCGCGGCCGTGGAAAAGGCGCGCGCCAGCCTGCCGGAGCCGGTTTCGCTGACGTACTTCGAGTTCACAACGCTTGCGATCCTGCATCTCTTCGCGTCGCGCAAGCTCGACGCGGTGATTCTCGAAGTCGGGCTGGGCGGGCGTCTCGACGCGGTGAATATCGTCGATACGGATTGTGCTGTGATCACGAGCATCGACATCGACCATACGGACTATCTCGGCGACACGCGCGAAAAAATTGGCTTCGAAAAAGCGGGCATATTCCGGACGGGCAAGCCGGCAGTGTGCGGAGATCCGTCGCCGCCGCAGACTCTCATCGAACATGCCGAGGCGATCGGCGCGGATCTGTGGCTCGTCGGACGCGATTTCCGCTACGAAGCCCAGCCGGGCAACGAGCGCCAGCAATGGAGTTATATCGGCCGCGAGCAGCGGCGCTCGGCGCTGGCCTATCCGGCGCTGCGCGGCGCGAATCAGCTCATCAACACGTCGGCGGCGCTGGCCGCGCTCGAAGCGCTGCGCGGCCGTCTGCCGGTTTCGGCGCAGGACATTCGCCTTGGCCTGGCGAACGTCGAGTTGCCGGGGCGCTTCCAGGTGCTGCCGGGCAAGCCGCAAATCATTCTCGACGTTGCGCACAATCCTCACGCAGCCGCCGTGTTGTCGCAAAATCTCGGCAACATGGGCTATTTTCCGTACACTTACGCGGTGTTCGGCGCGATGGGCGACAAGGACATCGAAGGCGTCGTGAAGCAACTCAAGGGCGAGATCGATCACTGGAACGTGACCGCGCTGCCCACGCCGCGCGCCGCGTCGGCGGAGCAACTGGAACACGCATTGCGCGACGCTGGTGTCAACGACAGCGCCGACAGCAGCGTTTCTCGCTTTGAAACACCTGCGGCGGCTTTTCAAGATGCGTTAAGCCGGGCGTCTGAAAATGATAGAATTTTGGTTTTCGGAAGTTTCTACACGGTAGCCGGCGTCATGGCCTACCGTCGAATGCAGCATAACTAGCAGCATCATTGAGACGGTCGGCCGTCAGCACCAAGCGATACATGGGACTCTTTTCGTTCGGCAAGAAAGACGACTCCGGTCGCGACGCATATTCCGATTCATCGCGCGGCTCGCGTCACACCGTCCGCACGGAACGCCGCACGCGCAGATCCGAGCGCACCGACGCCGACGCGATGATGCTCGATCCCACCCTGCCCGAGAAGCAGCGCGCGCGCCGCAGGCTCGTCGGGGCGATCGCGCTGGTGCTCGCCGCCGTCATCGTCCTGCCGATGGTGCTCGATTCGCGTCCGAAGCCCGTCACCGACGACATTTCCATCGATATTCCCAACCGCCCGGCGCCCGCCGCGAAGCAGTCGCGCGACGCCAACGACGCCGACACGCAAGCCGGTGTCGCGCACGACGCGCCGTCGGGTGCGTCGGGCAGTGTTTCCGCCGGCGTGACGCAGCCGCAAGCCGCGGCACCTGCCGCGACGGCAAAGCCCGAGCCGAAGCCGGAAGCGAAGCCTGACGCGAAAGCCGAAGCCAAGCCGGAAGCGAAGCCGTCGAAGCCCGCAGCCGTGGCGAGCCAGAACGCGAAGCCGCAAGCGGCCGAGCCTTCCGAACAAGCCAACGCAAACACCGCGGCGAACGCCGCGGCAGGCACGGCCAACACGCCGTCGTCGCCGGCGGGCAGCCGCTTCGTGCTGCAGATCGGCCAGTTCGACGACGAAACCGCCGCGCAGAATTGGGTCAACAAGTTGAAGTCCGCGGGTGTGCCCGCATATCTCGAACATCGCAAGCAGTCGGACGGCGCGACCAAGTCGCTGTTGCGCGCGGGGCCGTTCCCGGATCGCGCGTCGGCGCAGGCCGCGCTCGTGAAGGTGCGGCAGGCCGGCCTGGGCGGCGGCACCCGGGCATCGAACTAAGCCGGCTCGATGTTCACCGCTTTCGACTACGCCGTGATGGCCGTGATCGGCCTGTCCGCGCTGCGCGGCATGTGGCGCGGCCTGTTGGCCGAAGCGTTCGGTCTGGTCGGCTGGGTCGCCGCCATTCTGATCGCGGGACGGTTCGTCGGGCTCGTCGTGCCGTATATCCCGTCGACGTGGCCCGGCGGCGCGCTTACGCAGTGGCTCGTGGCGTTCGTGCTGGTGGTCGGGGCGGTGCTGCTCGTATCGAGCGTGCTGTCGGCGCTATTGACGCGCATCACGGAAGTCACCGGCCTGCGCGGCGTGGACCGCTCGTTGGGCTTGCTGTTCGGCCTCGTCAGAGGGGCTATATTGGTAGTTATTCTGGTCGCCCTGGCTGGCCTGACCGAACTGCCTCAGAAAGATTTTTGGCGCAATGCGCTGCTGCGGCCGATGGCCGAGCAAGGCGTGCGCGAATTGAAACCGCTGCTCCCCGATACGCTCGCCGCGTATGTGCACGTCGCTCCCGAACCGGGCGGCCTGGCGCCCAACGCCGCACAATAGACGAACGGCCGGCTACACGAGGAACGCGCGACGGCTCGAAGACGCTTCGCCCCGGCCACGTCACGGCCAGTTTTTGAGAGAAGCGTCGAAGAGATCCGGGCAACGCCTTGTCTACCCGTTTCGACTCTTTGAAGGACCATGCCATGTGCGGCATCGTAGGTGTAGTTTCCCAAAGTCCCGTCAATCAGCTGATCTATGACAGCTTGCTCCTGCTCCAGCATCGCGGACAGGACGCGGCGGGCATCGCCACGGCGAACGGCAATAACTTCCACATGCACAAAGCCAACGGCATGGTGCGCGACGTGTTCCGCACGCGCAACATGCGCAGTCTGCCGGGCAACGTCGGCATCGGCCAGGTGCGGTATCCGACCGCCGGGTCCGCATCGAGCGAGGAAGAAGCGCAACCGTTCTACGTGAATGCGCCGTTCGGCATCATCCTCGCGCATAACGGCAATCTGACGAACTGGATGCAGCTGAAGGACGAGATGTTCCGCATCGACCGCCGGCACATCAACACTGCATCCGACACCGAAGTGCTGCTCAACGTCTTCGCGCACGAACTGCAGCTCGCGAGCTCGGGCCTGCAACTCGATGCGACCGCGCTGTGGAAAGCCGTCGCGGGCGTGCATCGCCGTGTGAAGGGCTCGTACGCGATCGTCTCGCTGATCGCGGGCTACGGTCTCGTCGCGTTCCGCGATCCGTTCGGCATTCGTCCGCTTGTGCTCGGCAAGCTCGAAACGTCGACGGGCGTCGAGTGGATGGTCGCGTCGGAATCGGTGGCGATCGAAGGCATCGGCTTCGAATTCGTGCGCGATGTCGAACCGGGCGAAGCGATTTTCATCGACGCGGAAGGCAATCTGCACAGCCACCAATGCGCCGAGAAGCCCGAGCTCAATCCGTGCATTTTCGAGCTCGTGTATCTCGCGCGTCCGGATTCGTGCCTCGACGGCGTGCCGGTCTACAACGCGCGTCTGCGCATGGGCGATTACCTCGCCGAGAAAATCAAGCGCGTGCTGCCGGATGTGCCGATCGACGTCGTCATGCCGATTCCCGACTCGTCGCGCCCCGCCGCGATGCAGGTCGCCGCGAAGCTCGGCGTGGAGTATCGCGAAGGCTTCTTCAAGAACCGCTACGTCGGCCGCACCTTCATCATGCCGGGTCAGGCGGTGCGCAAGAAATCGGTGCGTCAGAAGCTCAACGCGATGGGCATCGAGTTCAAGGGCAAGAACGTGCTGATCGTCGACGATTCCATCGTGCGCGGCACGACCTCGCATGAAATCGTGCAGATGGCCCGCGATGCCGGCGCGAACAAAGTGATCTTCGCGTCCGCCGCGCCGCCGGTGAAGTTCCCGAACGTGTACGGCATCGACATGCCGACGCGCGGCGAACTCGTTGCGCACGGCCGCAGCGATGAGGAAGTCGCACGCATGATCGGCGCGGATTATCTCGTCTATCAGGACGTGGAAGACCTGAAGAACGCGATCCGCGACATCAATCCGGCGTTGAAGGAATTCGAAGCGTCGTGCTTCGACGGCAACTACATCACTGGCGACGTCACGACCGATTATCTCGATCGCATCGAGTCCGCACGTCTTGCGCCGCAATCGCAGTCGGATCGCGATGCTGCGAGCGACGCGCAAGAGGGCGGCATGGCGCGCTCACAGTTGCATTTGCAACTATCGGTCGAGTAAGTTTTCGGCGCTTCGAACGAGCCCGCTTCGTCTGCAAGGACCAAGCGGGCTTTTTTGCGTCTCGAGCCTTCGAGCTTCTGCTTTTCGAGCGCGGCGGAAGCGGCCAAGCGCTTGCGTGGGTGCTGTTGAATGGCATGGAGACGCTCGGGTTGCGCGTCGAGAAGCAATCGGCGAATGCGCTCGAAATCGCGCGCTATCACGCATCCGTCATACGCGCCGGTCTGTCGCGTGAATCGGATGAACCGCCGTTGCGCCATTGCCCCGGCGAGATGCCGAAGCGTTTCGAGAACGCATGCGTGAACGCGCTTTGATCGGCGAAACCGACATCGAGCGCGATATCGGTGAGCGACGCGCGCGAGTCGGCGAGCAAGGTCAACGCGGTGTCGAGCCGCAGCCGATGCAGATAGCGATGCGGCGTCTCGCCGAACGCTTCGTTGAAGAGCTGATGAAAGCGCCGCATGCCGAAGCCGCAATGCGCGGCGAGATCGGCGATACGCAGCGGCGCCGATAGTTGCGAGCGCAACCATCGGTCGATGCGCGCGAAATCGAGGCCGCGCATCGCGTCGATGGAATCGTCGGTGTCGTGCATCAGCGCGCCGCACAGATGCGCAGCCGCTTGCCATGCGAAGCGGTCCGCGAGATGCGTATCCGCGAGATGCGCGCGACGGGCGACATCGGCGACGGCTTGCGTGATGCGCGGATCGATGACGATCGCGCGCGCCCGTTCGAAGTAGCGCTCGGGCACCGCGACGGACGTGGCGGGCAGATCGAGCACGAGTTGGCGATTGTCGCCCTCGGCCCAGTAATCGTGGCGCGCGCCCGCCGGGATGATCCACGCACCCCTGCAATCGATGCGTGCGCCGTTGCCGTCGACGGCCATCTCCATCGACCCGTCGAGGCCGAGCACGATCTGATGAAAGTCGTGCACGTCCGACGCCTGCGCCGCCTCATAGCGGCGCAACGACACGGCAGGACGATGAAGCGGCGCGCTCATGCGGAAAACGCTCAGACGTCGAGCAGTTCCACTTCGAACACGAGCGTGGCGTTGGGCGGAATCACGCCGCCCGCGCCGCGCGCGCCGTAGCCGAGTTGCGGCGGAATCGTGAGACGGCGCACGCCGCCCACTTTCATGCCCTGCACGCCTTCGTCCCAGCCCTTGATGACCATGCCGCCGCCCAGCACGAAGGCGAAGGGGTCGTTGCGGTCCTTGCTCGAATCGAACTTCTGGCCGTCCGTGAGCCAGCCCGTGTAGTGCACGCTGACGGTCTTGCCGGCGACGGCTTCAGTGCCTTCGCCAACGGTGACGTCTTCGTATTTGAGACCGGAATCGGTCGTGACAGTCGACATGGTTGCTCCCTGGTTGCCCGGTCATCGGCGATGGATGAACCGGTGGTCGAAACCGACATTGTAGAACGTCGCAGGGAAGCGGGCGGCGCCCGGAAGCGCCGCGTCGATTACAGATGACGGCTGTGCGGCCCGAAGCGCGAACCGATGCGTGTGCCGATTTCCGGCCTTACGTGCCGGCCGATCGCGGTGCCGATCGACGCGCCGTCTTGCGAATCATGCATCGCGGCGGCGGCGGCCTGATCGCCGATCTGCTGCCTCGCGATCTTCAGCGCGCGCACGCGGACATAGGCCATCGCGACGAGCGTCCACGGCGCGAGATAGGCGAACTCGGGCACGGACACCATCATCATCGTCCAGGTCGCGGCGCAGCACTGGCGCAGCGCCATGCCGCGCGGATCCCAGTCGAGCTTGAACGCGGGGTACAGCATCAACGCGCTGATGAAGACCGTGCCGATGATGCCGGTATTGACGAGCAGCGTCGAGAAGAGATCGGTCGAGCGCACATAGCCGAAGCCGATGCCGAAGAGCTTATTGAGCGGCGCGAGATCGAGCCACAGTTGCATCGAGTGAAGGAACAGCAGACTGCGGTCGGAACCCGACTCGGTCTTCGCTTCGAGCTTGTCGGTCACCATCTGCTTGAAGAGCTCGGCGATGTAATCCTGCAGCAGATACCCGATCACGCACAGCACGAAAAGTCCGATCAGCGCCTTCACCGGGTTGATGCCGAGCTTGCGCACGCGGATCAGCGAATACACCGCATAGCCGATCAGCACCGTCGAAGAAGTGGTCATCAGAAGCGACAGTCCGATCACCCACACCGGCCAGCGCACGCGCGACGTCGCGTTGAAGTAGACCCAGAACGGGAAGATGGACATGGCGTACATCGACGGCTCGCCTGTCAGCGCTTTCAAGCGCTGGATCGGAAAGCCTTTGATGTCGATCTGCTGGAAGGAACTGCCGTTCACCGTGCCGTCCGAACGCACGATGCCCTTGCCGAACTGATCGCCGAATGCGCGGTTCGAGATGAAGTCGCCCGGCTGTCCCGTCGCGATGAAGTACGCCACTTCGTAAATGCCGTAAATCGCGAGCAGCGTGACGGCCGCGAGAATCCACTGGTCCCAGGTCGGCTTGTAGTAGTGGTACACATACGCCGCATAGAGCACGACCGCCGCCACGTAAAGCGACTGCGTGAACATGCTCTTGCGCATGATGAACGTGAGGGGATCGGTGTCGTCGACGAGCGAGATCTTGCTGAAGTCGGGATCGAAGGGCGCCATGACGTCCGCGAGCTGCGAGGTGCAGACCATCAGCAGCCAGACCGCGATCGCCGCGATCACGAAGTGCATCCAGTTCTTGCGCGCGCGCCCGCCGAACAGCAGCACGAGCGGCACGGACAGGAAGCACATCAGATAGCCGATCGTCGTGCCCTGAATCGATGGCATGACGAGAAACGACGTCACCGGCATCGCGAAGGCCCAGATTCGGTAGTAGAGGTCGGTCAGCGACGCTTTATCTTTCATTATCGAAGGGTAGGATGCGCCCGCTTCATGACGGGCTGTCGTTCGTTATCGGGAGCAAAACGCCTGCCGGATCGATCGTCGGCACGCTCACACTCTGGGCCGGAACGTCGCCAGGAGCGCGAGCAGGATCACGAGCGCGGAACGCAGCGACACGAGCGGCGGGCGCCGGATGACGACCGGTTCTTGCACGGGCGGCGGCAACTGCCGCTCGGGTCGCGCCTTTCGCACGCGATGAAAATCGCAATGCGGACACACGCTCAACGTCGCGCCCACTTGCCTGCGGCAACGCGGGCAGTGCACGAGCCGATGCCCGAATGAAAAATGTCCGCTCATATGCGTCTCTCTCATCGACCCGGTTGACGACGTGCTTACATCGAAAGTCCGTGCAGATTCCACCGTTACAACGTGAAGCGCCGCGTGACAGGCACGCGGCGCGATGCTTCATCCGCTGCGCTCGATTATGCGCCGCGGTTAGGTCATCGACTTGAACGTGCTCGTATATGCCGCCGCGTAACCATAACTGCGGCGATTGCTCGGGCGTCGCGGAATCGCGTTGAAGACCGAGCCGACGAGCCTGCCGCCCGAACGCTGCACCTTCTTCACGGTTTCCTCGATCTCTTCCTCGCTCTGGATGCCGGAGCGCAGCACGAGCACGGTCGAACCCGCATCGCTCGCCACGATCGCCGCGTCGGTGACGACGAGGAACGGCGGCGTATCGACGATCACGAGGTCGAACTGATCGCTCATGCGCGCGAGCATGTTGCGGAAGCCCGGCATCATCAAAAGTTCGGAAGGATTCTCCGGATAGCCGCCGCACGACATGAACGACAGTCCCGGCACGCCGACATAACGGATCGCATCGCCGAGCGCGAGTTCGCCCTTCAGCACTTCCGAGAGACCGCCCGGATTCGACTGCTTGAAGAACGATGCGATGTGGCCGCGCCGCATGTCGCCGTCGATCAGCAGCACGCGCAGGCCGATTTCCGCGAGCAGCACCGAAAGATTCGCCGCGACGAAGCTCTTGCCCGCGGACGGAATCGGGCCCGTCAGCATCACGATATTGTTCGGCGCATTGGCGAGATCGCGATACAGCTCGGTACGCACCGCACGCAGCGCCTCGACGGCCGGATCGTGCGGGAAGCGCGTCGCGAGCACGCGGGCGTCGCGGTCCGTGTCGGCGACGTGCGGCATCGCGAACGCGTCGTGCTCTGGCAGATGAATATGCGGCAACGCCTTCGGCGCGCCGCCGTCCTGCGCGCCGGAGTAGGTGAGCGGCGCGTGCTCCACGGGCGATACGGCAATCTCGTGATCGAGCATCGCCTGCTGACGGCTATACAGCACTTCGCCCAGTACCGGCACCGAAAGACGGCGCTCGACGAACATCGGATCGGTCACACCGATCATCGCGTGGCGGCGCAGGAAGATGAAGAACGTGCCGATGAAAAAGCCGAGACCCGTGCCCGCGGCGATCACGAGCGCCTTGTTCGGCTTCACCGGACGATACGGACGCAGCGCGTTATCGACGATATGCGCGCCGCCGCTCGTGCTTGCGCGGCGCACGGACAGCTCTTGCGCCTTGTTCACCATCCCCATGTAGATGGTTTCGGCCACGCGCGCATCGCGCGTGAGCGTCGCGTTCTGGCGCTCGGACGAGGGCATGCTGTCGAAGCGCTGCTGAATCTGCTTGTTCGATGCTTCGAGCTCCGCGATCTGCTGATCGAGATTGACGACTTGCGGGCTGGTGGGCTGGAAACGCTGCAAGAGTTGCGTGCGTTGCAGCTTGAGCGTCGCGAGTTGCTGCATCGACGTGATGCTGCCTTGCAGATAGGCCTGCGCTTCGTTGAGCGGCGTCACCGATTGCGACTTCGAACGGAACGCGCTCAAGTTGCTTTCCGCGCGACGCAGATCGCTTTCGAGGCGCGGCAATTCTCCGCGAATGAATTCGAGCGTCTTCGTGTCGTTGGCCTGACGCGCGTGCACGGCTGCCGTCAGATACGCCTGGCCGAGCGCGTTCGCGACATCGGCGGTCAGCGCGGGATCGTCGGCGTTGAACGTGATCTGCACGACGCCCGTGTCTTTCGCGGACTCGGCGACCTTCATCGTCTTCTTCATCATCGCGATCGCGTCGAGCGTGTTGAGGCGCGTCACGTCGAAGTGCACGCCCGGATGACCGAGCGCGCTATTGACGAGAATGGACACGCCGTTCGCCGATGCCGGACGACCGATCGTGCCACGCACGAGCACCGCGCCGTCGGGGTCGCGGAGTTCGTACTGGTTGTTGTCGAGCAGAACGAAGTCGAGCTTCTGGTCTTCGAGCGAAGGCGGCACATCGAGGCGGCCGATCTGCAGCGACTCGCCGCCCCATCCGTACGAGTCCATGCCGAACCATGCCGGCGAGAGATGTCCCTTCTTCGCGAACAACGAAGCGATCTGACCGAGCACCGGGAACATGTCCGGCTTGACCTTGATGTCGAAGTGGAACTGTTTCACGACCGGTTCGAGCACGGAGCGGCTCTGCATCACGGAGATTTCCGCGGGTGCGAGCTGCGTGGCCGTGGGTTGAGCCTGCTGCATCTGCGCCTGGTTTTGCGGCGCGATGCCGAGCGCGTTCGGATCAGGTGGATCGACCCGCACCACGACATCCGACGAATAGATGGGCGTGGCAAGAAACGCATAGGCGGTCGCGAGCGCGGCCGTGATCCCGATGAACAGGAACAGCATGCCAAGGTGATCGCGCAGGAGCCTGAGCATGTCGCCCGCGGTGAATTCGCCGTCGTCCTTGCCAGGGCGCGAGGATCCGGAGTTGACATAGAGGGTGTTCAATGGCGCGTCCTCAGTTCGATAAGTCGATAAGTTGAGCGTTGTTTCCCGGGCCGAGAAAAAACAGAAAGCCCGCGCGACATGTCCGCGGTACGTCTTACGTGTTATTTGATCCGGCGCAGGGCCGTCGGAACTTCCAGACAGACTAAAGACGCGAAAGGCTCTTAAAAGCGGGCGAAGCGCGCGATGCTTCGAGTTCGCGTGACGAAGCGCGTTGGCTCGTCGGAGTGCGATATTCCTTGGAAGCACACTCCGTGCCTCGGAACCGCGTCTCGGGATTCGGCGGATGAAACTCGCGAAGCCCTACGAATCGCTTACTGTAAAACGATACGTTGAGTCCGGAAAAAACGGTGCTGAATCTATCTTCCGGACACAAACTGCATGCGTCTGTTATGTAGCGAACGTTGCGGGCGTTATAAGCGTGGGGTCGCCGGTTGCGCAAGCCCATTTTCACGCGATAATCGCAAGTTCCGCCCATACTTCATTCGTAACACGAATAGATTGCGGTTTCATGGCATCGGATTGGCCTTGATGAAGTCGCGCACCGTATTGAAGCGCGATTTGCGCGTTTTACCGTCATCGTGGATCACGCCGTAGTTGCCATCGCCGCCAAAGCGCTGATCGTCGTATAGCTCGTACAACGTCACGTTCTGGATGTTGTAGGTCTTCGCGAGCGACACGAATCCCTTCAATGCGTCCTTGCCGATGAGATAGCCCCCCGGGTCCGCGTGCGTGGGCCGCACGCCGTACTCGGTGATCCAGATCGGCTTGCCATAACTGTCGCGCAGGCGTTCGAGCACGTTGACCTTCTTGTCGCCCGCCGCCGTGATCGAACCCATGTTGGAATACCAATGCCATGCAGTGATATCCCACTGCGGAATCGGATGGCCGCGCGAGCCGTCGGGCTGCGTGCCCGCATACAGCATGTCCGTGAAGCCGTAATGCAGCCAGCTGAACGATGTCAGCAGGATCTTCGCGTCGGGATTCGTCTCACGTATGCCTTTGATCAGACCGAGGATCGAGCCGCGCGCCTTCATGAACATCGCGTTGTCGTAGTCCTGCGGATGCTCGCCGCTGCGATCCGAGCCGAGTATCGACCAGTTGTCGTATTCGTTGCCGACCTGGTAGTACGTTACGAGTCCCTTCAGCACGCTTCCCGCCGTCTTGCCGAGCGCATAGCCGCGCTCGAAAGTTTCCTGCTCGTTCGCGCGCTTTTCCGGCTCGAAGGGCGTGACGAGCGCGAGTACGCCGATGCATTGCTTCGCCGCCGCGCGCGCGAAATCCGCCACCATATGCGCGCTTCGTTCACTCGATACATCCTGCGCATACATCGTGACGCCGAGATCGCGGAGCTGTGAAATCTGCAAGTCGTAATCGCTCGTGCCGTATGCGCCGTGATGTTCCAGATGTCCCGCGATGCCGTAGAACACACCCGTCGATCCGTTTCCGCACGCGATCCTGGGCGTCGCGCTGCTCGCGGCGTCCGCCTTGTGCGTTGCCGAGTGCTTGCTGGAATAGGCGTCGGACGTGCCGCTGCGCGCATAGATCAGAACGGATGCGCAGCACAGCGCACCGAAGAGCGAGACGGCAGCCACCAGAGTTCGCATCGACATTCGGCCCTCATGTAAGCGCGCGCCGTGCTGCGGCGGGCGCGTGGGAATGATGTGACGTCGTTGCCATCATGGCTTGTCGATGAACTGCATCAGCAAGCGGGCGCTTTCCGTCCACCGGAACCGCTCGGCATGCGCGAGGCCGCGACGTCTAAGGTCTTCGCTCAGTTCGGGCGAATCCAGCAGCTCGCGCAACTTGTTCGAAATGTCTTCGACCGAGTACGGGTCGCAATAGATCGATGCATCGCCGCACGTTTCCGGCAATGCGGCCGCGCGTCCGACGAGTGTCGGGCAACCGTTGCGCATGGCTTCGAGCGGCGGAATGCCAAAGCCTTCGTAGATTGAAGGATAGAGGAAGCACGCCGCATTCTGGTAGAGCGCCCGCAGTTTTTCGTCGCTGACATAGCCCGCCTGCTTGATGTTCGGCGCGCTCGACAGATCGTGCGCCTTGCCGAAGATCGCGGCGTTCTTCATGCCGACGATCACGAGATCGATCGACGGATCGTTCAGACGCATGAACGCCTCGACGAGGCGCTTGAAGTTCTTCGTCGGATTCATGCTGCTCACGGCGAGCACGTAACGCCGCTTCGTGAGCTCGAGCTCGTCGATCACCGAAAGATTGGGCGTGATCTGATCGAGGTGATCGGCCGCGAGCGGCACCACGCCGATACGCTCCGCCGGCACGCCGACATGATGCGCGAGCCGGTCGCGCGAGAACTTCGAATTCGTCAGCACGCAGCTCGACGTGCGCGCGAGAATCCAGAACATCACGTGATACCAGGTGCGAAACTTCCACGAAAAATGCGCGGGCGTATCGAACACCGCGGCATCGTGCATGTAGATGATCTGGTTCGGGCGGAAGATGGAACCCGAGTTCGAAAGATTCACGATACGCGAGCGCCCCGCGAAGAGCGGCAGGACGATCTGCTCCCAGAAGACGCCCTTGCCGAAGCCGAGCTTGACGGTCTGAACGCCTTGCACGGGATCGAGTCCGTCCTGCGGCGGCACCGCGAGCGTCACATGCGAGCCTTGCGGCAACTTTCCTAGCGCGGCGACGAGTTCGCGCGCGACGCGTTGCACACCGGTGGTCTTCTGGCTCGTGAAGCGGCCGTTATAGACGAGCTTGTTCGTGGCGATTGTCGTATCCATGTGCAGGGCGTCAGAACTGTGAATCGGAGCTGGTTTCATACGATGCAACCTCGTTCGCGCCGAGCGGCTCGCGCGTGGGCTTGTCGGAGCCGAACTCGTACATCGAAAGCCATTGACGGAAGATCGCGTCCATCGAGAAGCGCTTGCTTGCGGATGCTCTCGCTGCGGCCCCCATGCGTGCGCGCAACGACGGGTCATCGCGCAACATCGCGATGTACTTCGCCATATCCTCCATGTTCGATGCAACGAAGCCGGTCACGCCGTGCTGCACGACATCGCGATTGCCGACCACATCGGTGACGACGGCGGGAATGCCCGCGACCTGCGCCTCGATGAGTGCGATAGGCATGCCTTCCCACCGGGACGTCTGCACATAGATATCGAGCCCAGCCGTGAGTTCGAGCGCCCGATCGCGCGTGACCCAGCCGCTGCACGCGACGGCATCCTTGGGCGTGCCGGCGGGCAATTCGGTTTCGTTGCCGCCGATCCACAGGAAGCGCACCGAAGGGTTGGACAACTCGCTCGCGAGCTTCACGAACGCTTCATGGTTCTTTTGAAACATCGCACGGCCGCTCATGCCGATGACGATGCCGCCCGCGTTCGTGTCGACGCGCGGCGGAATCTCCGGAACGTTCACGCCGTTTTCGATCATGCGGGCACGTCGCGCATGCATCTTCGTTTCGATCTCGGAGAGCTCGCTTTTCGAACACGCGACGATGGTGCCGCCGAGCTTCGCGGCGATGCGCTCGAAGCTCAGATAAGCAAACTGCTTCGCGGGCGACACGTCGCGGCGCAGGAACGCGAGACCGTGCGGCGAATAGAACACGCGTGCGCGCGGCGCGGCGATGCGCGCGGCCGCGCGTCCGAGAACGCCCGCCTTCGACGAATGCAGATGGATCACCGATGGATCGCACTCCTTCAACTTGCGGACGAGGCTCCAGAGACTCGTCAGGTCATTCTTCACGCTCACTTCGCGGAACATGCTGACGTAGGTTAGCTTTACTGCCGGATGAAAGAGCTTGGCGAAATTATTGGGTGTTTCTTGCCGGATCGAATGAAGGATCGTTACGCCGACGCCAGCGGCCGCCGCGCGATTGGAAAGCTGCGTCAGCATGGACAGTACACCGCCGCCGAAGGCTTCGGTGATATGGACGATCTCTTTCATATTCAACTCTTCGAATGGCGTTGCGCCGAGCGCCCGCGGCGATACGCGATGAGAAGGAATGGTCTAGTCGTTATGGAAAAATGACGTGATACGTTCACGCAGGGCGAACGCATCCGAAGCGGCGGTTCATGGCCACTTCGAGGAACGCGTCAAAAAGCCGGGATATGCGTGGCGAGTACTAATCGCACGATTTAAATACGCGTCCGAAAAGCACACACGAGATCCGACATAGCATTACTCGTTCCTTGCGCACGGGGATGCCAAGAGCCCCGTCAAGCCTGATGACAAGCCTGGATTTACCTGCCGCAAGCTCCCGGACCAATCAGCTTTGGTCGGATGGGCGCCCCGATGTCGGTCTTTTTTGGAAACATCGTGAAGTCAGCGAAATCGTGCTGACGAATACGGAAAATAAAGCTTATTTGGCGGCCGCAGCATTCTGCTGAGCTATCGCCGTCTCGCAAATCTGCAGAAGGATCTGCAGATCCTTGAGCGGTACCGCGACCGACTGCATGCGCAGGCTCTCGGCCTGATCGGCCAGCCTTTGTACATGCTCGACCGACATTTCTTCTGTTTCCATTCTGCAGGCTCTCTTAATTAAATGCTGCTCATACCATTAAGATAACGACTCGACCTGCATAGGTCGGTTCGTTGACTCACATACTTAAATGCAACTTTGGAGTAGAGCGCAAGTCGAAAGCATCCGCTGCGCTCTTCGGGTGCAAAACAAAGCTTTGTTAAAGCGCGTGATTCGATAAATGCGTTACCAATTAGAATCACTTGTTACTGTTTTTAACACGCCAGTTTCACATTTATGGAAAAGCGAATATGCAGCCTGGGAAAGCTTATTAGCTACGACGTATTTCCCGATAGGGTTCACGTCGTTTCAGACCCGGCACTTCCTCCCGCGATCGGGCGCTGACGCTTGAGCAACGGCACGCCTTGCAGATGCAGCGTGAAGGCCATGGCCGCAGCAACCAGCGTCTCGACGATCAGCACCGTAGCCGCCGCGCCCTGCTCGCCGAAGAGCTTCGCCAGCACGGCAAGCAAGCTGAAATTCAGTACCGCGGAGGCCATCAGCACGCGGCTGAACTGTGCCTTCATGCCGAGCGGCAGCATCGTCTGAACACCGAACAGATCCGTCAGGCCGACCATCAACGGCACGAATGCCATCCAGCGCAACACCTCTACGGTAGGCAAGAACTTCGGCCCATACAAGAGTTTTACTGCAAGCGGCGCGCCGAAGAAGATGCACACCGAGATCAGCGACACGATCAGGCCTTGCACGACGAACATCTTGCGCAGGAATGCAAACGCATCATCCTTTGCGTGATGCATGAGAAAGCTCACGCGCGGATAGGCCGCGGTCTTGAGCGGCTGAAGCATGTTCAACGCGGCACGGATCAGCTTGTCGGCCGCGGCGAAATAACCTGCTGCAACATTACCCGAAATAAATGTCAGGAGCACGATGTTGCTCGATGCATAGATGTCGACGATCGACGTCGCCATGAATACGCTCCATCCGTCCTTCAGACGAACGACGATGGTACGGAGCGACACGCGCACGAAGTCGAGCTCGCGCCGCAGATAAAGGTACGTGCAAATCGCGATGCCCGACAGCAGCGGCACCAGAGCATTGACGGCCATCGCCTTATGGACGTCGTCATGCTCGCGCACGAAGAGATACATCGCAGGAATGCTGAGGGCACGTCCGATGAATACGAACAGGCTCAACATGCCGAGATCTTCGATGCCCTGAAAGTACCACGTCGGAATTAACATTGCACCGACTGCCTGACCATAGCCGATGAGAAGCAACTCGCGGTTCTCTTGCAGATAAGGTACGACCGACGTCAGCGCGATGACAACGAAGAAGCCAGCCAGTGCAAGCGCGGCCTGCGTGACGATGGTTTCCCAGAACAGCTTCGAGCGCATTTCGCGGCTCTGACGATTGATCGAGATCTTCGGCGTCGCGGTCAGCGAAAAGCTGTAATTGGTGATTGAGATGAAGTATGCGGTGAAGGCGAGGCCGAACGAAAGGCGTCCGTATTCGCTGGGGCCGAGGACGCGCGCGAGCCATGGCAGCGTCAGCAACGGTGCGAGGTATGTGGATACCTGCAGCGTCATCAATATCGTGAAGTTCTTTCGAAATGAAGCCATTGAACGGTTTTTCCCCGGCTTTAGCGCAGCTTGATCTTATGACTATGACGCAGGGCTACGAACCCTGCATGCTCGCCCGTTACGGGCGGGCCATTGCGTGACAACGCATGAAGCGATTAGTTTCGCTCGTACGTATTGCCGTCAATGCGGCGCGGGCCAAAGAGGTCTGCGCACTTGTGCCTTGGCCTGGCATCAAGCGCGCTGAAGTTGAACGAAATGCGCCGGTTCCGGACCGTCGTACACTTCCGGAGAGTGCGCTGTCTGTGCGACAGAAGCTATTTAACAAGGAAAACCCGTATTTGTCAGTGGGTTTGCACACGTAACACGATGGTCGGATGCGATCGTTCGATTGAAATTTTCGCGAAGTGCTGGTAAGCGAAAGGCGCGTGAACCACGAGGCCTTCCCTTCCGACACATGACGTGTCGCAATAGTTCGCCGATAGCATCTTGTGCGAGCGTCGAATGAAAACGCATGCGCATGATGCCGAATCGGTCGTGCACGCGAATTGCTGCGAGCGGCGCAGCGGAGCGCGTTGCGCACCGCTGCCGCAGGCGTGGTAGGCGCTCACATATAATGACTTGCAAGGTTTCTCGCGCGTCCTCGTTCGTCAGGCCAATACGCGCACTGCTACTACGCATCCCAGCTTCCGCGACATCAACCGCAACACCGATACACCAAGGATCCACAACCGTGACAACGTCTTTTTCCAGTACGGTCGAACCCGAAGGCGACAAGTCCTTCGATGCGGCCGTCGCAGGAAACGACGGCGTGCTGGTGCTCGACGCCGCCCAGCGATGCCTCTCCGCCGACTCCGTTCTCGCTCATCTCTTCGATCTTGATCCCGCCGCGCTGAACGGCCGCGCACTCGCCGAGACGCCGTTGCCGCGGCCGCTCACTGCGGTGCTCGCCGAGGCTGCCGATGCCGCGCTCGCAGGCAACGGCACGCGTCGCGCGCATGTGAGCTTCGGCGAAGACGACGCGCCGCGCGCCTTCTCGATCATCGCGCTGCCGGGCCCGGATTGCGTGACGCTGATCGTGTCGCCGGCGAACGCGCCGGACGGCGAGCCCAGCGCAAAGGATCGCATCGCGCATCTGCGAGCCGAGGCTGCGCTTTTCATGCGCGATCATGTGCTGTCGGTCGTATCGCACGATTTGCGCGGCCCGCTCAACGCAATTCATAGCTGGGGTTATGTGCTGGAGCGCAAGGTCGACGCCAACGATGCCGCCGCGCAGCGCGCGCTCGCGGGCATTCGCTCGGGCGTCGAGCAACAGGTGAAGCTCATCGAGCAATCGGTCGATACGACGCGCGCCGAGACCAAGGCGCTACAGGTCGCGCTCGCGCCGGTCGCGTTGCGACCACTTCTGGAAAAGATCGCGGCGCTCGCGCGTGCCGGCGTCGCGCGCGCGCGTGACGTGACGATCGACATCGATTCGCCGCTCGCGGAAGAACAAGTCGAAGGCGATGCCGAACGTCTGTTGCAGACGCTCTGGCTCATGCTCGCGTTCGCCGCCGAAGCGAGTCCCGCGGGCGCGACGGTGCGTGTGTCGAGCAACGTCGAGGGCAGCATGTGGCGCACGGACGTGCAATTCACGGCATCGGCACAGGCGCTCGGCGATACGGCCTCGCCGCACGTGCTCGAAGCGTTCGCGCGGCGTCAGGCGCTCGAGCCGCGCGAAGGCGGACGCATCGCATGGGGCCTTGCATTGTGCAAGCGCGTGTCGGAGGCGCATGGCGGCGCGTTCGAGCACAGCGATATCGCCGACAACGCCGAAGTGACGTTATCGGTGCGCGTGCCGGTCGCGGGCATGTAATTGACTTCCGATCAGCTGTCACCCATATACTGACGCTTTCCACTTTCGAAGAGAGTTGCTTTGGCTCAGGTTGTCGCGCTGATCGGCGCATTGTTGCTCGTCGCGTTGAATGGTTTCTTCGTCGCGGCGGAGTTCGGGCTCGTCAAGCTGCGGGCCACACGCGTCAAGGCGTTGGCACGCACCAATGGCTTGCCTGGCCGACTGCTCGCAAAGGTGCACGGGCAGCTCGACGCTTATCTTTCCGCATGTCAGCTCGGCATCACGCTGGCATCGCTCGGACTCGGCTGGATCGGTGAGCCCGCGTTCGCGGCGCTGCTTCATCCGCTCTTTGCACTGCTCGGCGTCGAGTCGGAGAAGCTGATCGACTCGATCTCGCTCTTCTTCGCGTTCTCCGTCATTTCGTTCCTGCATATCGTCGTTGGGGAACTGGCGCCGAAGTCGTGGGCCATCCGTCGCGCGGAACAGGTCGGCCTGTGGCTCGCCACGCCGCTATACGGCTTTTACTGGCTGATGTATCCGTTCATCTGGGTGCTGAATACGAGCGCGAACTTCGTGCTGCGTCTTTTCGGCATTTCGGCCGAACATGGTCACGACGCGCATTACTCCACGGACGAGCTCAAGCTGATCCTGCGCGGGCGCCGTCATGGCGGCGGCTCCTCGTATAACGAGGACGAGTGGAATACGATCGCGCATTCGCTCGATTTTAGCCGCATGACGGTGTCGGATCTGATGCGTCCGGCGCACGAGCTGGTCGGCTTGCGCAATGATCTGCCGATGCGCGACAACCTCGCCGTGATCGCGCGGCATCGTTTCTCGCGCTATCCGCTTTTCGCCGATGCGTCGGGCGAGCGCGTGATCGGCATGATCCATCTGAAGGACCTTCTGCTTTCAGGCGATGGCGGCGCGCGTGGCATCCACTTCAACTTTTCGAAGGATGCGGTCGGGAAGATCGACAAGCTTTCGCGTCATGTGCGGCCGGTGCAGTACGTTGCGCCGAATCTGTCGGCGCTTGAATTGTTTCGGCGCTTTCGCAAGGGCGCGCCGCATCTGGCGATCGTTGGGCGCAAGGGCGCGAAGCCTATCGGTTTCATCACGCTCGATAACCTGCTTGGCGCGCTCGTGGGGCAGATTCACGACGAGTTTCGTCAGGGCGATGCCGATTGGTCGCGCATGGATGACGGCACGTTGATGGGCAAGGGCAGCTTGCCGGTTGTTTCGCTCGAGCGCGCGTTGGGGATCGATATCGATGAAGGACGCGCGGAGTCGGTTGGCGGGCTCGTAATCAATGCTTTGGGCGATTTGCCCAGTGAAGGGCAGCGGGTGGAGTTCGATCGGTTCGATATCGTCGTGAAGAAGATGAAGGGGCCGAGGATTGTGCTGGTTCGGGTGTATCCGCGGGAGGAGGCGCTTGAGGAAGCGGAATGACCTTTTTGGGTTTTTCTTCGCTTTCGCTAGTGATTTCGCCGGATCCCGTTATCGTGTCGGTCTATTAGCACTGCCCCTGTGCGGGGCGGCAGTCACTTTCTTTGCTGCTGCAAAGAAAGTAACCAAAGAAAGCAGCTCCCGATACGCCCGCGGTCACACGCAATTTGGGTAGTCCTCTCGTCCATCGTGGGCTGCCTAAAGAGTGCCCTCATCACAATCACCGGGCTTGGCTCGCGCACGGTCTGTCACATCGCACCACACAACGAGGTGGTTCAGCACCAAATAGCTCCGGCCCGCTTCGCGGCCGATGGGTCAATCGGGGATGCATGTGCTTGTCTACTAACGTCTCCATCTCACCGCAAGTGCCGCACGTTGGTTTCCCTTGCATACCTGGCGGCAGCGCGTAGCGCTGTGCCGAAGCCATTTCGTGCTGAACCAGTGTCCTCAGCGTTTTCGGGCGGCGGACCGCGCGCGATCCAAGCCCCGTTATTGTGATGAGGGCACTCTTTAGGCGAGTGCCACCGTGGACGAGAGGACTACCCAAATTGCGTGTGACCGCGGGCTTAACGAGCTGCTTTCTTTGCTTACTTTCTTTGCAGCAGCAAAGAAAGTGAGTGCCGCCCCGCACAGGGGCAGTGCTAATAGACCGACGCGAAACCGGGATCCGGCGACAAGCGAAAGCAAGAGCGAAAGCAAAAGAAAAAGCGAAAGCAACAAGCGAAAGCGAAAAGCAGAAACCTAAGCCTTAGGCACCCCTTCCTCAACAAGCAAAGCCACCGGCATAACCCCAAGCGCATCGCGCAAAAACAACCTCGCCCCATCGGCTTTAGGCGCATTAGGACTGAGCCAGTCAAACAAAGCCCTTGAATGCAGCGCTTCTGGCAACACGATGGCGGTATCGCCCCAACGCCCGGCCTCGACAAGCGGCACGTCGCGCCCGACGTCCAGCAGCGGCGCTGCAAGCCGCGTCGCAACAACGACAGCAAACGCGCTCCCCGCATGCCGCGCATACGCAATCACGCGCCCCGCATGCTCGCCCTCGACCTCGAGCGGCAAATACTCGCCCTGCGCAAACAACGACTCGCAATGCTTGCGCAATGCCAAAGCTCGCCGCACGATTGCAAGCTTGACGCGCCCATCGCGCCAGTTCGCCAATTGCTCCGAAGGCGGCCCTTGCTCTTCGATCTCGAGAAGCCACTTGCGACGCAACTCATAATCGACAGGCCGACGATTGTCCGGATCGACAAGACTGAAATCCCACAACTCCGTGCCCTGATAAAGGTCCGGCACGCCCGGCGACGTGAGCCGCAAAAGCGTTTGCTGAAAGCTGTTGATCGCGCCGAGCGGTCCGAGCCGCGTGACGAACGCCGATAACTCACGCAGAAAGCCATCGCGGCGCTGCGGCGCGACGATATCGAACAGAAAGTCCCTGCACGCGTTCTCATACGCTTCGTCGGGTGCAAACCAGCTCGTGCGCGTCTTCGACTCGCGCAGCGCCTTCAGTTGCCATCCGGCGACACGTTCGGCGAGTTCGCGAACGCCCGCTTCGTCATCGGGCGCGAGTGTGGTCGGCCAGCATCCGACGAGCGTCTGATACAGCATCGCTTCCGCCGCCGGCCCCGGCGCCCAGTCGTCGATACCGGTGGTTTCGCCATGTCCGCCGCTCGGGCCGCGTCGCAATGGTGTGTTCAACGTCGACCATTGCCTGAGCGTCGCGGCCCATTCGTCGGGAATTTCGCTCAATGCAGCGATGCGCGCGCGCACGTCCTCGCCACGCTTGTGATCGTGCGTCGCCGTGCAAAGCATCGCGTGCGGAAACGCATCGAGGCGTTCGCGATTGCCCGCGTGAAACGCATCGACGGACAACGCGAACTCGCCCGGATCGGCGCCCACTTCGTTGCGCGAAATCAGCCGTCCGTAGCGATAACACGCCGTATCCTCGACCGCCTTCGCCGCCACGGGCGATGTCAGCTGCGAGAACAGCGTCTGCGCCGCGCGACGCTGCGAGCCGCTCGACGACGGGGGATTCGGCCCCGCCTGCGCCTGATTGCGATCGCGCTCACGCTCGCGATTGCGCTCCGCCGCGCGATCCCGGCCGCGTTCGGGGCGGTCGTTGCGTTCGCCACGCTCGGGCTGCGGCAGTTCATCGGGCAGCTTGCCGCCGAGCCATTGCGCGACCTGATCCAGCACCACATGGTCCGCACGCGCGAGCACCGCGCGCGCGGCTTCGAGCGCCTGCGCGAAAAAGTGCTCGTCATCGGGGCTGCGCACGCCGCCCACGGGATAGATGCGATACACCGGAAACTGCACGACGAGTTCCGCGACCGCGCGCCGTATCGACGTGAATGTGAAATCGCGCGTGGTCTGCGCATCGCGTGCAATGCGATGCAGCGCGCGCGTCACGCGATCCAGTTCCGCCGCAAGATTCTCCGCGAGGATCTTGCGGCGCGCGGCGAGCGCTTCGTCGGCGAAGCATGCGCTCTTGCCCGTGATCTCGGCCCAAAGCGCGGCAAGCGGCTCCGCGCCCGCCGGATCGTGCAGCAGCGCGCCGACATCGTTCATGAAGTCGTAACCGGTCGTGCCATCGACCTGCCAGTCGCGGCGCAACGGCTCGCCGCGCGCAAGAATCTTTTCGACGACGAAATACGTGCGCCCATTGCCATGCCGCAACGCCTCGGGCCGTTCCGCCGCCAACTCTTCGAGCCGCGCGCGCAGGCGCTGGCAATACTCGCGCGGTTCGGCGAGACCATCGACGTGATCGACGCGCACACCATCGATCAGGCCTTCGGTGAAGAGCCGGAACACGAGCGCATGCGATGCCTCGAACACTTCAGGCCGCTCGACGCGCACGCCGCCGAGCGTGCTCACATCGAAGAAACGCCGCCAGTTCACTTCGTCCGCGGCGGTGCGCCACCATGCCAGCCGATAATGCTGGCGCTCCAGCAGCCGATGCAGCCGGTCGCGACCCGCCGACGTATCTGGCGAGTGCGCCGCGAGAATCGCCTCGATCGCGGCCTGGCCGCCTTCCGTCTGCGCGATGGTGATGAGCGCGGTGCGCGCATCGGCGGCGCGCGGCTGATCGGCGGGCTGCGTCGTCAGGCCGACGAAGCGTTGCGCGAGCTCGGGCGCTTCCTGGAACACGGCGGGGTAATCGACCGGACAGACTGGAAACACGTTCGAGTAATACTCGATGACGAAGCGCCCTTCATCCGCGCGATACGCGAGCTTGATCTTGCCGCCCTGCAACTCGTCGCCGTAAGACGCGCCGAGAAACGGCGCGAGCACCTTGCCGCGCAAGGCGGGATCGGGCGAATGCCAGTCGACGTCGAAGAAGCGCGCATGCGCGGCATGCCGTCCCCATTCGAGGATGTCCTGCCACCACGCGTTCTCCGAGCCGCCCACGCCCATGTGATTCGGCACGATATCGACGATCAGTCCCATCTCGTGCGCGCGCAGCTTCTCGACGAAGCGCCGCAGGCCGTCCTCGCCGCCCAGTTCGGGATTGACCGCCGTGTAGTCCACGACGTCGTAGCCGTGCGTGGAGCCGGCGGTCGCGGTCGTGATCGGCGAGACGTACGCGTGACTCACGCCGAGCAGCGCGAAGTAGTCCACGAGCGCGGCGGCATCGTCGAAAGTGAAGCCCTTGTGAAGCTGAAGCCTGAGCGTGGAACGCGGTACGGTCATGGTGATTCGGGTTTCGATTTGGGTTCGTTCGGTTGCGCGGAACGCTTGCGCGCGGCATCGACGGCGAGCAGGCGATCGGCGAAGGCATCGTCGAGAAACAGTTCGTCGACGGGCCGCGTGATGCGCCTTCTCCAGTTCGGATGCTCGTCGATGGAGCCGGGCAGATTCGGCTGCTCCACGAGCGCGAGCAAATCTTCGAGCGGATAGGTGACGAGCGGCGCGGGCGTCGCGGCGACGAAGGCGAGCGCCTCGTCGACGGGCGCATTGTCGATATCGGGCGCCTCCACGTCATCCGGTGCGATGCCCGCGTCCTGAAACGCGCGCCACAGATGCGCGCGATCTTCGCCGCGTTCCTCGAGCGCGGCTTCGACGGCGTCGCGGCCATCGGCGCGCGCCATCGTCTGGCCGATCTTCGAGCGCCACACGATGTCCTCGCCGCGCCACCATCCGGTGACGGTCGGCAGATCGTGCGTCGTCGTCGTCGCGGTGACGCCGCTGTCCCATTCGCGCGGCGGTTTGAAGCCCGGCCCGTCCACTTCGCGCTCGAACCACAGCACACGAATGCCAAGCAAGCCGTGCTCCTGCAAGCGCTCGGTAAAGCCGGGCGGCACGGTGCCGAGATCCTCGCCGACGACGATCGCGCGATGCCGCCACGATTCGAGCGCGATCAGCCGCAGCATGTCCTCGAGCGGATAGCGCAGATACGCGCCGTCCTTCGCGCTTTCGCCTTCGGGCACGAGCCACAGCCGGCGCAAGCCGAGTATGTGATCGATGCGGATGCCGCCCGCGCATTTGAACGCGCAACGCAGCATGTCGATGAACGCGGCGAAGCCTTGCGTACGCATCGCGCGCGGCGAGAACGTCGTGAGTCCCCACGATTGCCCGGCCTGGTTGAACAGATCCGGCGGCGCGCCGACCGACACGCCCGTCAGCATTTCATCGCGATACGACCATGCGTGGCTGCCCGCGCTGTCGCAACCGACGGCGAGATCCGCGACGAGCCCGACCGCCATGCCCGCATCGCGCGCGGCGTGTTGTGCGTGCAGGAGTCCCTTCGCGGCAAGCCATTGCGTGAAGAGATAAAAATCGACCTCGCGGCGATGCGCATCGGCGAATTCCGTCACCGCGTCGCTGCGCGGATCGCGCAACGCTTCGGGCCAGTTGCGCCAGTGACCTTCGCCGTTTTGCGCGATCTGCGCGGCCTGCAGCGCTTCGAAGCGCGCATGGTCTTCGAGCGGACGTCCGCCTTCCTCGACGAATGCGGCGAAGTCTTTCGCGAAGGGCGAATCGCGATCTTCGGAAAACGCGTCGAAGAGGGCGCGCAGAATCGCGAGGCGCGCTTTCGATGCGCGCGGCCAGTCGATCAGCGTCAGTCCTTCGAGTTCGGCGAGTTCCTTCGCGACGCCCGCTTTGTCGATCGCGGCGCGCGCGGCAGGCGCACCGAGCACCGCGGCAGGATCGACGTGCGCGATGTTGAGAAAGAGCCGCGACGACGGCGAATACGGGCTGAACTTGTTCGGCTCGGCGCTGAACATCGCGTGCATCGGGCTGATCGCGACGGCATGTCCGCCGCGCTTCGCAGTTTGCGTCGCGAGCGATGCGAGCGCGGTGAAATCGCCGATGCCGCCGTCGCCGTCACGCCGCAAGCCATACACTTGCGCCGCGACGCCCCACAGCGGCGGCGCCTTCGCCGCATCTTCGTGCAGCGTGCGCCACGCATCGTCGATGGTGTAGCAGCGCGCGGGCGCGACCGCGAGCGTCGTGCGATGGTCGTTGATGACGAGCGTGTGATAGCCCGGCTCCGCGATCGGCGAGAGCAGCGCGGTCTCGCCCTTCGGCGACGTGAAGCGCCCGTCGATCACTTCGCCGCTTTCGAGTTCGATGCGATAGCGCGCGCCCTGTTTCGCCGCCGACACCGGCAGCGCGATGCCGCGATCCACTTCGGCCGTGATGAGCGGCGGCAGCTTGCGGCCGCTCATTTCGGCATCGACGGCGTTCATGCTCTGCTTGATCTGCGCGGCGTTGCCACACGGCAGGCCGAGCTTTTCGAGCAGAATGCGCAGCGTCGTTTCAGGCACGCGCTGCGTGTTCTTGTGCGCGTCCTGCCATTCGATCTCGAAGCCCGCGCGCTCCGCGAGCGCCTCGATGCTGCTCACGGAACGCGTGGCGCCCGTCTGGGTCGTTTTCGTCGCGGCGGCGTTCACGAGACTTTTCCTTCCGCGGATGCCGGTTCGAAGCGGCGCGCGTCGTGCGCAATCGCATATTCGTTCACTTCGCCGGTGATCCACGCGAGGAACGTGCGAGCGCCGAGTTCGCCGTTACGCACGCGATCCTGCGCGCGCGCCGGCGTCTCGAAGATGATCTTGCCTGGCGGCTGCTTGTCGAGCGCGACAGCCGCGTCGCCGAGATTGAGCGCGATGGAGAGCGTTTCGCCGTCGCCGAGCTTCCAGCGCGCGACGAGCGCCTTGTCGCCGAGCACGTCCGCGCCGAGCGCTTTGGCGCCCTTCAGACGCGGCGTGATGAGCTTCGCGCGCACCGTCAACGCCGATCGATAGAAGTGCAGCCATTCGAGCCGGTCTTCTTCGTCCTGCTTGTCGCTGATCTTCGGCGAGGACATGTCGAACGTTTTCTCGTCGTTCGGATCGGGAATCTGCGCGCGGCGCTTTTCGTCGGTGAATGCGGAGAACTTCGCGAATTCCTTGCGACGGCCTTCGCGCACCGCATCGGCGAGTTGATCGTGATAGTCGGTGAAGAAGAGGAACGGCTGCCTCGATCCGTGTTGCTCTTCCATGAAAAGCAGCGGAATCTGCGGCGAAAGCAGCAGAAGGCCGGTTGCGGCGAAGAGCGATTCGTCGTCGGTCAATGCGCGCAGGCGATCGCCCATCGCGCGATTGCCGATCTGATCGTGGTTCTGCAGGAACGCGACGAAGCGCGTGGGCGGCAGATGCGCGCTCGGTTCGCCGCGCGGCTTGCCGTCATGAATCGGCGACGGATCGCCCTGATACGCGAAACCTTCGCTGAGAATGCGCGCGAGCTTTTCGATCGGCTTGTCGGAATACGCGCCGTAGTAGCTCTCGTCCTCGCCGGTCAGCAGAACGTGCAGCGTGTTGTGCGCGTCGTCGTTCCATTGCGCGTCGAAATGCGTTTCCAGCAGATTCGCCGTGTTGTGCTCGTTCTCGAGCACGAGATGCACATGACGCCCCGCCTCGACGGAACTGCGGATGCGATGCGCCAGTTCGCGCAGCCATTCGTCATCGTTGATCGCGTGCACCGCGTCGAGGCGCAGGCCATCGAAACGATATTCGTTGAGCCAGTACAGGGCATTGTCGAAGAAAAAGTCGCGCACTTGCGGGCGCTCGAAGTCGATCGCCGGGCCCCACGGCGTGTTCACGCCTTCGCGGAAGAAGGTTTTCGCATACGCGTGCAGATAATTGCCGTCCGGTCCGAAGTGGTTGTAGACGACATCGAGAAAGACCATCAGGCCGAGACCGTGCGCGGTGTCGACGAGTCTCTTCAGATCTTCGGGACGGCCATACGCCGAGTCAGGCGCGTAGGGCAACACGCCGTCGTAGCCCCAGTTGCGCGTGCCGGAGAAATCGTTGAGCGGCATCAGCTCGATGGCCGTCACGCCGAGTTGCGCGAGTTCGGGCAGGCGCGCGGTGACGCCCGCGAAACCGCCCATCGCGCCGACGTGCAGTTCGTAAAGCACGGTTTCTTCCCACGGCCGGCCGTGCCAGTTCGTGTGCGTCCATCGATACGCGCGCGGGTCGATGACTTCGCTCGGTCCATGCACGTCCTGCGGCTGATAGCGCGAGGCGGGATCGGGCACGGCGAGGTCCTCGTCGAGCCGATAGCGATACAGCGTGCCCGCGCCGCCATCGGCTTCGGCTTCGAACCAACCGTCGCCGGTCGGCTGCATGTCGACGCGTTCGGGCGTGCCGCCCGCGCGCAGGATTTCCACTTGCACGGCATCGCGCGATGGCGCCCAGAAACGAAAGCGCGTGCGCGGATTGTCGCGTGCGGCGCCCGTCAGATGAGCGCCGAAAGGAAGGCAATACGCATATTGATGCTTGTGCGGATCGATCGGACGTTCGGACATGATTTCCTGCCTCTAATGATGCGGTGGACTGCGTATGGGTTGTGCGTCAGTGAGGCGAATCGATCTCGGAATCGCGATGCGAGGGCATCGTGCCCGGATCGGGCGGCAATGCCGTCAGAAGACGCGGCCCCTGATGCGCGCCCGCCATCCAGACCGCTTGCCAGTCGGCATCGCCGGTCGGCTCGGCCAGCATCACCACGACGCTGTGCGCGGCCACTTCCAACTCGCTGCCGACGAGAGGCCGCGTCACCGAATCGGGCTCCGCGCTATCCAAGAGCACGTTCCATTCCAAGTGCGGCGCGGGCGGTGTGAACACGAGCGTTTGCGACGATGCATTGAACATGAGCAGCAGCACGTCGATTTCACCGTCGACGCCCGGGCCCGCGCGCCGCAGCGTGAGCGCGCGGCCTTCCGGGTCCTGCCATGCTTCGATCGCGAGCGCGTTGCCGCGTTCATCGAACCAACTGACATCGTAGAGTCCCGGCAGCACTTCGCGGTCGCCGTAAAGGAAGCGCGTTTCGCGCAACACCGGGTAGTTTTTGCGCAGTGCAATAACTTTCGCGACGAACTCCGTCATCTCGACGCCAGCGGGCCTTTGCGCCGCGTCCCAGTCGATCCACGAAATCTCGTTGTCCTGGCAATAGGCATTGTTGTTGCCCTGCTGCGTGCGGCCGAATTCGTCGCCGCCGAGAAGCATCGGCGTGCCGAGCGAGAGCAGCGTCGTCGCGATCATCGAGCGGGCGAGACGCGCGCGCACTTCGAGAATCGCGGGATCGTCGGTCGGACCTTCGATGCCCCAGTTCGCGCTGCAATTCTCGTTGTGGCCGTCGTTGTTGCCTTCCTGATTCGCTTCGTTGTGCTTGTGCGAATACGCGGTGACGTCCGCAAGCGTGAAGCCGTCGTGCGACGCGACGAAGTTCACCGACGCCCATGGTTTCCTGAAGCGCCGGTTGAAAAGTTCCGCCGAGCCGGTGAGACGCGCGGCGAGATCGGGGCGCATGCCGGCATCGCCGCGCCAGAAACGCCGGACGCCATCGCGATACTTGTCGTTCCATTCCGCGAATCCCGGCGGATGATTGCCGACCTGATAGCCGTCCGGCCCGATATCCCACGGCTCGGAGATGAGCTTGCGCGTGGAGAGAACGGGATCCTGGCGCACGGCATCGAAGAAGCCCGAGCCGGGATCGAAGCCGTGGCCTTCGCGGCCGAGCGTGACGCCGAGATCGAAGCGGAAGCCGTCGATGTTGAACGCCGTGCACCAGTAGCGCAGCGAGTCCATCACCATCTGCAAGACGCGCGGATGCGACAGATTCACCGTATTGCCGCAGCCGGTTTCGTTGATGTAGTGACGTTCGTCGCCGGGAATGAGGCGGTAGTAGCTTGCGTTGTCGAGGCCGCGCCACGAGACGGTCGGGCCGAGTTCGTTGCCTTCGCAAGTGTGGTTATAGACGACGTCGAGAATCACTTCGATGCCCGCCGCGTGCAGTTGACGTACGGCGATACGCATTTCGTTGAGCCGATGCGTCGACAGATAGGAAGGCTCGGGCGCGAAGAACGCGGCGGTGTTGTAGCCCCAGTAATTCCTGAGACTGCGTTCGACGAGAAAGCGGTCGTTGAGAAACGCGTGCACCGGAAGAAATTCGACGGCGGTGATGCCGAGCTTCTGCAAGTGCTCGATGAACCAAGGCGACGATAGCGCGGCGAAGGTGCCGCGTTCGTGCTGGCGGATGTCGTGGCGCATCATCGATGCACCGCGCACGTGCGTTTCGTAGACGATGGTTTCGCCCCAGGGCGTGTCGGGGCGCACGTCGCGCGACCAGTCGAAGGCGTCGTCGGTGACGATGCATTTGGGCATCGCGGGTGCGGAGTCGCGGCGATCCATCGACATGTCGAGGCGATTCGAATGCACGCGATAGCCGAAGAGGGCGTCGGACCATCGCCAGGGGCCGACGAGCTTTTTCGCGTAGGGATCGAGCAGCAGCTTGTGCGGATTGAAGCGATGACCTTGCTGCGGCTGATACGGGCCATGCGCGCGAAAGCCGTAGACGGTGCCGGGGTGCGCGCCGGGGAGATAGCCGTGCCAGATTTCGTCGGTGCACTCGGGCAGGTCGAAGCGCATCAGTTCCTTGCGGCCGGTGCTGTCGAAGAGACATACCTCGATGCGATGAGCATTCGATGAGAACACCGCGAAGTTGACGCCCAGACCGTCCCAGTTGGCTCCGAGCGGGTAGGGCGCGCCCGGGAGCAACTTGTCGGGGAGTGCATTTGCCATGTTGGCGCATCCTTTTGGGGTTTTTCTGCCTTTGCTGTTTCCTGCTCTTGCTCTTCGTATTGCTTGCGCTTCTATGGAATCCCGGTTTCTTAGTGGTCTATCAGCACTGCCCCTGTGCGGGGCAACGCTGATAGACCGACGCGATTACGGGATCCGGCGAAAAAAAACCATCAATCGGCCCGCAACACGATGGTTGCCAACGGCGGTAATGTCAACGCCGCCGACTGCTCCCTCCCATGACTCGGATAGTCGTCCGTATGAATCACCCCGCCATTCCCCATATTCGACCCACCATAAATGGAAGCATCGGAGTTGAACACTTCGCTCCACCGCCCGCGCCGCGGCAACCCGATCCGATAAGCCAGACGAGGCACCGGCGTCATATTGCACACCACGACGACATCGCGCCCTTCGGCATCCGTACGCCGATACGCATAAACGCTATTCGCGTTGTCATCCCCGACGAGCCATTCGAAGCCGCGCGAATCGCTATCCAGCTTGTGCAACGCCGGCTCGCTCGTATAGAGATGATTCAGATCGCGCACGAGCTTCTGCAACCCGCCATGCATCGAATCATCGAGCAGATGCCAATGCGGCGATTCATCGTGATTGAACTCCGCGAACTGGCCGAACTCTCCGCCCATGAACAACAGCTTCTTGCCCGGATGCGTCCACATGAAGCCAAAGTAAGCGCGCAGATTGGCGAACTTCTGCCATCGGTCGCCCGGCATCTTGTTGATCAAAGACCCCTTGCCATGCACGACTTCATCGTGCGACAAAGGCAAGACGAAGCGCTCGGAATACGCATACACCATCCCGAACGTGTACAGATGATGGTGATACTGCCGATACACCGGATCTTCCTGCATGTAGTGCAGCGTGTCGTGCATCCAGCCCATGTTCCACTTGAAGTCGAAGCCGAGTCCGCCGCTCTCGACATTTGCCGTCACGCCCGGCCATGCAGTCGATTCCTCCGCAACCGTGATCGCGCCCGGAATCTGCCGCACTTCATGATTCAGCCGCTTCAGGAACGCAATCGATTCGAGATTCTCTCGCCCGCCGTAAATGTTCGGCACCCACTCGCCGGCCTTGCGCGAATAGTCGCGATACAGCATCGACGCAACCGCATCGACACGCAAGCCATCGACGTGATAGCGCTTCAGCCACGCCAGCCCCGATGCGATCAGGAACGCGCTCACCTCGTTGCGGCCGAGGTTGTAGATCATCGTGTTCCAGTCCTGGTGATAACCCTCGCGCGGGTCCGCGTGCTCGTACAAAGGCGTGCCGTCGAACTGCACGAGACCGTGCGCGTCGTTCGGAAAATGCGCCGGCACCCAGTCGATGATGACGCCGAGCCCCGCCTCGTGCGCGCGATTCACGAACTCCGCGAACTGCTCCGGCGTGCCGAAGCGCGCGGACGGCGCGAACTGCCCGAGCGGCTGATAACCCCACGAACCGCCGAACGGATGCTCCGCGATCGGCATGAATTCGAGGTGCGTGAAGCCCATGCCCTTCGCATACGGAATCAGACGCTCGGCCAGCTCGTGCCAGTTCATGCCGCGATTGTCTTCCTCCGGCACGCGCAGCCACGACTCGGCATGCGCCTCGTATATGGTGATCGGCGATTGCGGCGTCTGCTTGCCGCCGCGCGTGTTCATCCACTCGGCGTCGGTCCATGCGTAATGATCGATCGCATCGGCATCCGCGACGACCGATGCCGTCGACGGCGGCTTCTCGCTCTGCATCGCGCACGGATCGGCCTTGAGCGGCAGCGTATGACCGTCGCGCGTGACGATCTCGTACTTGTAACGCGTGCCCGCGCCGATGCCCGGAATGAACAGCTCCCACACGCCCGCGTTGTGACGCAGGCGCATCGGATGGCGCCGCCCATCCCATGTGTTGAAGTCGCCGACCACCGAGACGCGCCGCGCATTCGGCGCCCACACCGCGAAGCGCACGCCCGCGACGCCGCCATGCGTGATGGGCCGCGAGCCGAGGCATTCGAGCACCGCATACGGATCGGCTTGCGAGAGACGGTCGAGCCATTCGTCGTTAAGCACAGGGCCGAACGAATACGTGTCGTGCGTTTCCTGCGGCGTGCCGTGCCAGTCGATCTTCAGGCGATACGCCGCCGGCCTCGTGACGAAGCCCGCGTAAAGCCCCGCATCGTGGATGCGCGCGAGCGAGCCGAGATGCTCGCCGTTGCCCGCATCCGCGACGCTCACTGACGATGCGCCCGGCAGGAACACGCGCACGACGTGCCCCAGATCGGTTTCGTGCAGGCCGAGCATCGAGAAGGCATCGGGATGCCGGGCCTCGACGAGTGCGTCGATATCGAGCGGATTGAGGCCGTGCGCCGGGTTCCTGGTATCCGCCGGATCGCTACGAGTGTTCATGGTGAGTTCCATCCGGATTGTCCTTGTTGGCTCCGAATACGGGTCGCGTGCCCGGAGCGGGCGGCTCGCCCGTGTCTCCCAGCAGGCGGCTCGCGAGCGACGCGAGACCCCGCAACGGAAGGCCGATCCAGGTCGGCCGGTTCGCTGCTTCGTAGCGGATTTCGTAAGCGGCCTTCTCGATCAGGAAAAGATCGAGCAACGGCTGAAACACGTCTTCGGCCGCGATCGTTTCGGGCGACGTGGCGATCGCCCCGGTGTACTCCCGCAAAAAGCTCTCCTCGGCGAACGCGCGCAGGCGTTCGAAGAGCGCCCGCTTGCGATCCGCCGTCTGCGCGGGCGCGTTTTCCGTCGTCGATTGCGCTGCCGCGCTCGCATACGACAGCGAACGCAACAGGCCCGCGACGTCGCGCAGCGGACTCGTCTTTTTGCGGCGTTCGTCGAGCGGTCGCGCGGGCTCGCCTTCGAAGTCGATGAGATACGCATCGCCTTGCGCCATCAGCACCTGGCCCAGGTGGAAATCGCCGTGGATGCGGATGCACAACGCATCGGCATCGGGCGCGACGAGCTTCTTGACCGTATCGACGAGCAGTTCGCGCCGGTCGAGCAGGCTTTGCGCGAGGAAACGGTCGTGCTCGTTGAATTCGCCGATCTTCTGCGCGAGGATGTCGAGCGCCGATTCGAGCAGCTTCAGCGTGCCGTCGATCCAGCCCTCGACGTCCTCGGCCGATGCGCGCTGCGGCGAGAACGCTTCGTCTTCCGTCGGCGATGCGAGCGCGACGTGCAGTTCGCCCAGCCGCTTGCCGATGATGCCCGCGATGTTGCCGTAGCCCGCTAAACCTTCCGCCTGCGCGTCGCGTTCCTGCGCGTGCTCTTCGGATTCGACCGCGACCGCGAGCTCATCGACGGTGCGGCGCAGATAGTCGAGCGCGTAGTTCCACGCATCGCCCTGATTGTCGATGTAACCCTGCAGGATGATGAGCGTATGCGGCACGCCCTGCGGATCGACGCGCACGACTTCGCCGTAGAGCGGGCCGGTGTTCGCGTAGCCGAGTTGCGTCAGATAGCGGCTCATTTCCGCTTCGGGGTGAATGCCGCCCACGACGCGACGCACGAGCTTGAGCACGATCTTGTCGCCGATCACGAGCGAGCTGTTGCTCTGTTCGGCGGCGAGCCAGCGGATCTCGGGCGGATCGGCGGGATAGAGATTGAGCGTGTCGAAGAGCTCGGTCGGAATGAAGCGGATCTCGCTCTTTTGCACCGTCGGCACGACCGCGCGCTCCTTGAGCTTGCGGATCACGCCATAGGTGAATTGCGGTACCGAGAACGCATCGGTCAGATGCCCGATGTTGCGGTTGCGCCGCACGCGCGCGAGCGCGAGCTGCATGTAGAGCGGCGACGTCGTCTCCGTGCCCCACGCGATCGACAGCGGCAACACGTAGCGCTCGCAATGATCGCCGACATCGGCTTCGATCTCGGTGAACGCGAAGCCCGCGCCTTCGATCGTGGTCAGCGCGGCGAGGCGCACCGCATGCAGCTTCTGATCCTTCGATGCGAACCAGCGGCGCTTGCTCAGATAGTTCGGCAGCACTTCCGATTCGAGCAGCCGGACGTTTTCCGGCGTCGGGCCGGTCTGGCCGGCGCGAATCACCATCGTGACGAACTCGGGCAATTGCTCGGACGGCGCCTGCGCCCACGCGGGCCGCATGTTGCCCGGGCAAAGCTGGAACCACAGGAAGCCGTAGGGCGGGAACGTGAGCAGATACGTGAGCTTGCCGATAGCCGGGAACGGCGAATCGGCGGTCATTTCGAGCGGCACGGAGCCGTCGAATTCCGACAGATCCAGCTCCACCGCTTGCGGCGCACGCGAGAGATTCGCGACGCACAGGATCGGCGGCTCGCCTTCGAGTTCGCGCAGATACGCGAGGATCTTGCGATTCGCGGGCCGCAAGAAGCGGATCGTGCCGCGGCCGAACGCATGCTTCGAGCGGCGCACCGCGAGCATCTTGCGCGTCCAGTTCAGCAGCGAATGCGGATCGCGGCTTTGCGATTCGACGTTCACCGCGTCATAGCCGTAGAGCGAGCCCATCACGGGCGGCAGCACGAGTTGCTCGGGATCGGCGCGCGAGAAACCGCCGTTGCGGTCGGACGACCATTGCATCGGCGTGCGCACGCCGTCGCGATCGCCCAAGTGGATGTTGTCACCCATGCCGAGCTCGTCGCCGTAATAGATCACGGGCGTGCCGGGCATCGACAGCAGCAGCGAATTGATGAGCTCGATGCGGCGCCGGTCGCGTTCCATCAGCGGCGCGAGACGACGGCGAATGCCGAGGTTCAGGCGCGCGCGGCGATCGCTCGCGTATGTGTTCCACAAGTAGTCGCGCTCGGAGTCGGTGACCATTTCGAGCGTGAGTTCATCGTGATTGCGCAGGAAGATCGCCCATTGATTGGTTTCGGCGAGGTCCGGCGTCTGCCGCATGATGTCCGTGATCGGAAAGCGATCCTCGCTCGCGATCGACATATAGATGCGCGGCATCAGCGGGAAGTGGAACGCCATGTGGCATTCGTCTTCGTCGCCGAAGTATTCCTTCACGTCTTCCGGCCACTGATTCGCTTCCGCGAGCAGCATGCGGTTCGGATACTCCGCGTCGATGGTGGCGCGAATCTTTTTGAGGATCTGGTGCGTCTCGGGCAGATTCTCGTTGTTCGTGCCTTCGCGCTCGACGAGATACGGCACCGCGTCCAGCCGCAGCCCGTCGATGCCCATGTCGAGCCAGAAGCGCATCACGGAGAGCACTTCCTTGATGACCGCCGGGTTATCGAAGTTCAGGTCGGGCTGATGCGCGTAGAAGCGATGCCAGTAATACTGGCCCGCGACCGGATCGTGCGTCCAGTTCGAAGGTTCCGAGTCGATGAAGATGATGCGCGTCTCTTCGTACTTCTTGTCCGTGTCGGACCACACGTAGTAGTTGCGATGATTCGATCCCGGCTTCGCATGACGCGCGCGCTGAAACCACGGATGCTGATCCGACGTGTGATTGATGACCAGTTCGGTGATCACGCGTATGCCGCGCGCGTGCGCTTCCTGAATGAAGCGCTTGACGTCCGCGATCGTGCCGTAGTCCGGATGCACGTTGCGATAGTCTGCGATGTCGTAGCCGTCGTCGCGGCGCGGCGACGGATAGAACGGCAGCAGCCAGATCGCATCGACGCCCAGCTCCGCGATGTAGTCGAGCTTCGCGAGCAGGCCGGGAAAATCGCCGATGCCGTCGTTGTTCGCATCGAAGAAAGACTTGATGTGAACCTGATAGATGATCGCGTCCTTGTACCAAAGCGGATCGTCGTTGAGAATCGACGCCTTCTTGTTGCGCTTCACCCTTGTATCCACGTTTCGCTCCAATGTTCTTGGTGTGCTTTCGTACGTCGATGAATCACGCTGCGTCAGGCTGCGGCTTCGGCAAACCCCATGTCGGCGATATGCGCCAGATCGCGAATGGCAGCGAATGCGGATTGAGCCGCACATGCTGGCGCCGTCCGCGCCATTCGAATTGCTCGCCCGTCACCTGATCCTCGACCGCGATCGCGTCCCACTCATGCACGCCCCAGCGTTCGAGCGTCTGCCAAGGCAGTTCGATATCCGCGCCTTGCTCGTTGAATGGATCGAGGTTGATCGCGACGAGCACGACGTTGTCGCGCGATGCGTTCGCCTTTTCGAAGAACAGGATGTGATCGTTATGCGCGGGCAGGAAGTTGACGCCCAAATGCGTCTGCAACGCGGGATTCGCGCGGCGGATGCGATTGAGCGCGGTGATTTCCGTGACGATGTTGCCGGGCCGGTTCCAGTCCCACGCCTTCAGTTCGTACTTCTCGGAGTCGAGATACTCCTCGCTGTTCGGCAGCGCCGCCGATTCGCACAGCTCGAAGCCGCTATACACGCCCCACAATCCGGATAGCGTGGCCGCCAGCGCCGCGCGAATCACGAAGCCCGGCCGTCCGGAGCTTTGCAGGAAGCGCGGATTGATATCCGGCGTGTTCACGAAGAAGTTCGGGCGGAAGAATTCCTTCGCATCGGTCTGCGTGAGATCGTGCATGTACTCGAGAAAATCGCGCTTGCTCTCGCGCCAGGTGAAGTACGTGTACGACTGCGAGAAGCCGAGCTTCGCGAGACGGTTCATCACGCGCGGCCGCGTGAACGCTTCGGCGAGGAAGATGACATCGGGATGGCGCGCGCGCACGTCGCCGATCACCCATTCCCAGAACGGGAAGGGCTTCGTATGCGGATTGTCGACGCGGAAGATTCGCACGCCCGCCGCGATCCAGTGCAGGAACACGTCGCGCAACGCGAGCCACAGATCGGGTTTCGCGTCCTGCGCGTAGAAGTCCGGATTCACGATGTCCTGATACTTCTTCGGCGGATTTTCCGCATAACGCAGCGTGCCGTCGGGACGCCATGCGAACCACGTCGGATGCTCCTTGAGCCACGGATGATCCGGCGAGCATTGCACCGCGAAGTCGAGCGCGATCTCGAGCCCGTGTTCGTGCGCGGCTTCGAGCATGCGCTTGAAGTCGTCGAGATTGCCGAGTTCGGGATGCAGCGCGTCGTGGCCGCCTTCCTTGCCGCCGATCGCATATGGGCTGCCGACATCGCCCGGCTGCGCGGTCAGCGAGTTGTTCTTGCCCTTGCGGTTCGCGACGCCGATCGGATGGATCGGCGGAAAGTACAGCACGTCGAAGCCCATCTCGCGGATGCGCGGCAGCTTGCCGATCACGTCGATGAACGTGCCGTGACGATTCACGTCGTCGCTCATGGAACGCGGGAAGATCTCGTACCAGCTCGCGAAGCGCGCGGCGGCGCGTTCCGAATCGATGCGGTACACGACCGGATCGCGCGACAGGAACGGACGATGCCGCGCCGCTGCAACGGCTTTCGCGGTCGCGCTCGCGAGCACGAGTTCGAGCTTGCGCGCGTCGTCGGCCTTCGTGAATTCCTTGACGATCGCTTCGAGCGGCGCGCTGTCGCTGTCGGCATCGTCGGAGGTTTTGACTTCGGCGAGGATCAGCGCGAACAGATGCTTCGCTTCCTCGACTTCGAGCTCCACCGTCTGACCGGCCTTCAGCTTCTTCTGCATGTGATCGACGAGCGACGCGTAATCGTCGCGCCACGCCATCACGACGAATTCATGGCGGCCCACGCGTTCGAGCGGAATGCGCGTGCTCCACAGATCGAGGCCGGCGGGCTGCACGGCGGTCATCGGCACTTCGTGCCACTCGGTTTCATCGGCGGCGCGCCATTGCACGGCGGCGGCGATTTTGTCGTGGCCTTCCGCGAAGATCGCTGCCTGAATCTCCACCGCCTCGCCGACGATACGCTTCGCCGGAAAGCGTCCGTGATCGACCGAAGGCGTCACGCTCTCGATCGACACGCGCGGCGCGGCGATCGCCTCGGCGACGGACTTCTTGTCGGCGGCCTTCGCGCCGCGCTTCACTTGCGGCTGCGCGAGCAGGATGAACGGCTCGGCTTCCGCGCGATACAGGCGCACTTCGCCCGCCTTGAGCGTGAAGGGCGCGAGGCGCTCGGGCTTGCCCATCGTGTCGTCGATCAGCGCGAAGCGCGTGTAGTTGCCCGGCACCGATTCGAGCAGATGCAACGTATCGACGTGCACGGGCGCGACGAGATCGGGATTGATGACGGCGAGCACGGCGTCGCTGCTATGGCGCAGATCGCCGCCATCCGCGCGAATCAGCGCCGCGTAGGGCGTGCCCGCCCCCGTCAGCGCGCGCAGTTCGCCGACGCTCGCGAGCGTGCCGACGTTGCGCTGCAACTCATTCGCACGCCGGATGCGCGCGGTGAGATCGATGCGCTTCTCGCTCTTCGCACGCTCGTATTCCGCCGCGATGCCGTATTGCGGCGACATCGGCAGGGCGACGCCGTATTCGAAGCCCATCGGCACCATGATGCCGGTGCCGAGCGCGGCGGCGGTGTCGAGCGCGCGCGTGTAGGCGCGTTCGACGAGCGCGGTGTCGCTCGTATCGGCGAGATCGCTGATGAGCCGCGCGCCGAACGGATCTTCCGGAAACGCGATGGGCGGTGCGATGCGCGACAGCGCCGCGTGCTCGTCGAAGAGCCACGCGCTCTTGAAGTCCCACCAGCGCGTCGATGCGAACACGGCGTCGAAACCGGCGTCGGCGAGACCGTGCAGATCATGCCGCGTGACGCCGACGGTCCACGCGAGCCAGCGCGTCTCCGGATGCTTTTCGCGCACCGCCGCGCCGAGCCTGCGCCACACATGCGCGGGCACCGCGTCCGGCGCATCGAAGCGAAACCCGCCCACGCCCGCATCGGCGAGCAGGTTCAGCTCGCGCGCCCACCATTCGGTCAGATGATGCGCGGCCTCGCCATCGGCGAAATTCGCCCACGCGACGTCGCGCTGACGCGGCGGCTTGCGCGGATCGAGGCGCGCATCCGCGCTTTCGAACGGCTGAAACCAGTGCTTGTTGTCCTGATAAAGGCCGCCTTCGGCGCTCACGCGGTCGATCACGATATCGACGAGCAGCGTGAGCTTGTGCTTTTTCGCGGCGTCGGCGAGCTGGCGCAGGCCGTCGGATGCGCTCCCATCGGATTCGAAGACGGAATGCAGGCGATGATGATCGGCGACCGCTTCGCGATGCCCGTTGCTGCCGGGCGTGAACGGCGAGCCGATCAGGACGTGATCGAAGCCGAGCCCTGCCGCGTGCTCGAACTGGGCGGGCCAGTTCGCGAGCGGGCCGACGAGCAGGGGATCGATGAAGTAGATACGCGGCGCGTACGCATGAGGAGCTTGATGGTTTTCCATCGTTCGTCTTTTCCAGAGTCGTCCTGCGGTGGCGGGGATGCGGGCATCAATCGCGATCACGCTCACGGGCCAAACTGGCTGAAGAGCTGGTCCGCGCGTCACGAATCACGCGAACTCTCAGGCGGAACTCAGATTACACCTTGGCGCCGGATTTCGACGCCTGCCTGGCCGCGTTGTCGCGATGCACCGTGCATCGAATGCCTTCTTGCATCACGGTGGGCGCCACGGTCCCCAAGTGATTTCCTTCGGGCTCATGCACGGGCGGGACAGCACGTTGCGTGCCGCGCCCGGTTCGAACCCTGGTCGCTACTATGGAGCAACTGCCGCCGGCACGCTCACGCGGTGCGCGCCATCGAATGCGCGTCCTGTGCCCGTGCGGGCGTCGGCATGACATCGGCCACGCGGCGCGCACGCAATGCGGTGCGGCTCGGACGCGCGCCGCTCAGGCCGACGTACAGTGCGACCATCGTCGTCACGGCTTCGTTCCATCCGAAATCGCAGGACATCGCGTTGCGCTGCAACGCGCGCCACACTTGCGGACGCATGTAGGCGTCGAGCGCGCGGCTCGCGGCGTAGACGATATCGTCCGCGCGTTCGCCATCGAAGAGAAAGCCGGTGGGCGCGTGCGAGGAGCGCGGCGCGGGGACCGGCGCGACAGGCAGATCATGCGTGCCGTCGCGCAGCCACGCCGATGGACGGAGCACGTCGCGCATGCCGTGCAGTTCGTTTTGCGCCGCATCGACGATCGTGTCGGCGAGGCCGCCCACGCGCGATGCGACCGGCAGCGTGCCGTAGCGCATCGCATACATCTGCGTGAGGCCGCACGGCTCGAAGCGGCTGCCGTGCAGAAGGATGTCCGCGCCCGCGTGCAGGGCATGGGCGCGCCGTTCGTCGTATCCGATATGCACGCCCACGCGATCCGGCCATTCCTGCGCGAGCTTCCTGAAACCGGCTTCGATATGCGCCTCGCCCTTGCCGATCACGGCGAGCTGCAGACGCGGATGTCGCGCGAGCAGACGCGGCAGCGCATCGAGCACGACATCGGCGAGTTTCTGACCGGTCATGCGGCTGCCGATCGCCATCAGCGGCGCGAACGGATCGACGGGCAAGCCGAACATGCGTTGCAGCGCGCGCTTGCACGCGTGCTTGCCGCGCATATCGTCGAAGGAATAGGTGCGTTCGATGAGCGGATCGGCGGCGGGATTCCACGTTTCTTCGTCGATGCCGTTCACGACGCCCGACAGCTTGTCGGCGCAGCTTTGCAGCACGCCTTCCATCAGATGACCGAAGCGCGGCGTGAGAATTTCGCGCGCGTAAGTTTCGGAGACGGTCGTTACGCGATCGGCGTGGACGATGCCCGCTTTCATCAGACTCAATGCGCCATAGAACTCGATGCTCTTCGGGTCGCTCAACGCATGCACGAGCCACTTTTCCGGCACGCCGAGCGACGCACCAAGCGAGAGCGCGTAGTTGCCCTGGAATGCGAGATTGTGGATCGTGAATACGCTCTTTGCGTGCACGTCCGCGTGCTTCATCAGAAGCGGCGTCAGGCCCGTGTGCCAGTCGTGTGCATGAACGATGTCCGGCTTCTTCACGCCGCGCACGCCTTGCGCGATCCGCACCGCGGCGGCGGAAAGCGTCGCGAAGCGAAGCGCGTTGTCCTGATAGTCGCGGCCCTGTTCGTCCTGATAAAGCCCGTCGCGCGCGTAGAGCGTGTCGCAGCGCAGCAGCAGAACCGGCACGCCGGTATCGGGCATACGGCCGCGCAGCAGCGCCGCGTTGCCGCCGGGCAGGCCGGTGAGGGTGCCGATCTTGCTCAGGCCTTCTGCTTGGGCAATAGCGTTCGGATAGGCGGGAAGCAGGATGGTGGCATCGACGCCGGCTTCGCGCAGCGCGGCAGCATAGGCGCTGACCATATCGCCGAGTCCGCCGGTCTTGGCGAGCGGGACGGCTTCGGAGGCGACCAGCAGAACGTTCAAAGGCAAAATGGGCTCTCCTGTGCATGCGGAACGCACGAGCGCGAGGCCGCGCGAGCGAGTGCTGATCCGGGTTTCTTCTGATTGGGCTGGCGCAATGCAGCAATCGCTGTGCCACCGAGCGGGGGCGTGTGTGCGCTGCGGCACGTTCATTTCCGCCTATGGCACGACGAGACCGCCGGCGCCCACGTCCCGCAGAGCAAGAAAGGCACGAACGTGCCGCGTGTAAAACTGACTGCGGCGCGCGCCGCGTTTTTACACGGCGCGTTCGATGAGCCGTTCGTCGAGCTTATGGCGCGCGCGTGACAGCGTCGTTTCAGCCGCCGACCATGCTCGCGGCGATGTTGATCGAAAGCCCGAGCACCGCGAGATTGAAGAAGAACGACAGCACCGATTGCGCGAGCGCCGTGCGGCGCGCCGACGTCGATGCAAGCGCGATATCGGCGGTCTGCGACGCGACCGCGATCGTGAAGGAGAAGTAGAGGAAGTCCCAGTAACCCGGCTTCAGATGACGGTCGGGAAATCTCAGCGCGGTATCGTTGTCCGGCGACTGATAGTAGTGCCGCGCGTAGTGGAGCGTGAACATCGTCGGGATCAGGAACCATGCGCCGAGCATCGTCGCGCCGGTGAGCACGTAATGCAGCACCGCGCCGGCGCCCATGTGCTTCGCGGTCGACAGCTCGACGACGATCGCCACGATGCTCGCAATCGCCGCGACGCTCACGACCATCAGCACGGTCGCGGCGTTTTCGTCTTCGCGCTCGGCGAGTTCCTGCACGTCGCTCTGGCGCGCGGACGCCATCTTCACCCAGATGAGCGCGAGGTAGAGCCACACGGCCGAGTCCCAGCCGATCAGCGCGCGCGCCGTCGGCCGCACGTGCGCCGGAACCAAAGCGGCGGCGACGCAACCAACAGCCAGGCCGATCAGCGCGCGCGGCCGGTTGCGCAGTACGGGCGGGAAGATCGGCTTCATTTCGTTTTGTCCGCATGTGAGGCAGGCATCGCCCGACGCTGCGATTATTGCCCGATCGCCTTTCAACAAGCTGAGTGCCAGAGATGACGTCGTTTGCGATGCGAAGGGGAATCATGGCGGGCGCGTGCGCGCTGCTCGTGCCGGCGCGCGCTCAGGAACCGCCCGCGAGCGGAATCGGCGCGTTTCTCGCCGTGTCGATGAAACTCACCGGCCGCACGCACTTCGATCCGCGTCTCGCCGAACGCGTGCACGCGGCGCTTGCCCGGCACGACGCGGACTTCGCCGCGAAGATCGCCGCGCTCGAGAAGTGGATCGCGACGCACGGCGGCACGCCCACCGACATCATCACCGCCGCGCTCGAAGCCACGCGTCCCGAGCTTGCGAAGACGGTCGGCAGCGTGATGCGCGCGTGGTATCTCGGCGTCGTCGGCGAGCCGCCGCATGTCGAAGTCGTTGCGTACGAACGCGCACTGATGTTCGATCCCGTCGGCGACATGCTCACGGTTCCCTCATACTGCCGCGGCGAGCCGGCCGACTGGGCGAAGAAGCCCTGAGCGCCGCGCATCGCCATTCAAGACAAGGGCACGCGCATGGCGGGTTCCACTTCGGCGGACGTCGTGGTCGTCGGCTCGGGCGTGGCGGGCAGTCTCGTCGCGTACCGGCTGGCGAAAGCGGGCGCGTCGGTGATTCTGCTCGAAGCCGGGCCGCGTCTTGCGCGCTGGCAGATCGTCGAGAACTTTCGCCGCGCCGCCGACAAGCGCGATCTCTGCGCGCCGTATCCGCTCGTGCGTCACGCGCCGCGCCCCGAGCCGATGAATCCCGGCGCCTATCTCGTCGATCGCGGCGCGACGCCGTACCAGCCGCAATATCTGCGGCTCGTCGGCGGGACGACGTGGCATTGGGCCGGCGCGGCGTGGCGCCTTTTGCCTTCTGACTTTCGCGTGAAAACGCTGTACGGCGTCGGGCGCGACTGGCCGTTTCCCTACGAGACGCTCGAACCGTGGTACGGGCAGGCCGAAGCCGATCTGGGCGTCGCGGGACCGGACATCGATCTCGGCTCGCCGCGCTCGACACCTTATCCGATGGACGCGCTGCCGCTCTCGTGGATGGACCGGCGCGTCGCCGAGTTGCTCGGCGCGCAGTCGTATCGCGTGGTGCCCGAGCCGATGGCGCGCAACAGCCGTCCGTACGACGCGCGCCCCGCGTGCTGCGGCAACAACAATTGCATGCCGATTTGTCCGATCGGCGCGCTGTATCACGCAGCGTCGCACGCCGACAAGGCCGAACGCGCGGGCGCGGCGCTCGTCGCGCAGGCGGTCGCGTATCGCATCGAGGCGAACGATCGCGGCGAGATCGTCGCGATCCATTGCAAGGACCCGAACGGCCTCTCGACGCGCGTGACCGGCAGGCGCTTCGTCATCGCGGCGAACGGCATCGAGACGCCCAAGCTGCTTCTGATGTCGACGTCCGCGCGGTTTCCGAAGGGCATCGGCAACGGCTCGGATCAGGTCGGGCGCAATCTGATGGATCATCCCGCCGCGAGCGTCAGCTTTCTCGCCAACGAGGCGCTGTGGCCGGGACGCGGGCCAGTGGAGATGTCGTCGATCGTCGATTTGCGCGACGGGCCGTTTCGCGCGCAGCAGGCGGCGAAGAAGCTGCATCTGTCGAACGCGGCGCCGACGCTCGCCGTCACCCGGAATCTGCTGGATAAAGGGCTGACCGGCGGCGAGCTCGACCGGCAGATTCGCGAGCAATGCGCGCGCAGGCTCACGTTCGGCAGCTTTCACGAGCAACTGCCGTCGAGCGAAAATCGCGTGATGCTGTCGGCGCAAAAGGACGCGCTCGGCTTGCCGCGCCCGGAAATCGCGTATTCGATCGACGATTACGTGCGCAAGAGCGCCGCCGACACGCACGCGCAGTTCGCGCGCATCGCCGGGATTTTCGAGGGCACGGAAATCGAGCACGACGATTCGCTCGGCGCGAGCAGCCACATCATGGGCACGGCGATCATGGGCCGCGATCCGAACGATTCCGTCGTCGATGACGAATGCCGCGCGCACGATCATCCGAACCTGTTCATCGCCGGGAGCGCGGTGATGCCCGCGGGCGGCTCCGTCAACTGCACGCTGACGATCGCGGCGTTGTCGCTGCGGCTCGCCGGCACGATCGAGGCGTCCCTGCGATGAAGGCGCGGCTCGCGTGCCTGATCGTTCTGCTGGCGTGCGCGTCCGGCGCCGCCCAGGCGCAAACCAGAGTCGAGCAAGGCGAATATCTCGTGCGCGCGGGCGGCTGCATGAGCTGCCATACCGCCCGCTCGGAATCCGCGCGGCCGTTCGCGGGCGGCAGGCCGATCCCGACGCCGTTCGGCGACGTGTTCGCGCCGAACATCACGAGCGATCGCGAAACGGGCATCGGCGCATGGACCGACGCGCAGTTCATCCGCGCGATGCGCGAGGGCATCGGCAGGAACGGCGAGCGGCTTTATCCCGCGTTTCCGTACACGTCGTACACGCTGCTTTCCGACGCCGATCTGCTCGCGATGCGCGCCTATCTCGCGACCGTGCCGCCCGTGCGGTCCGCGACGCCGCGCAACACGCTCGCGTTTCCGTTCGATCAGCGCTGGCTCATGGCGCTGTGGAATCTTCTCGAGTTTTCGCCGCGGCGCTTCGTGCCCGATCCGTCGAAGAGCGCGGAGTGGAATCGCGGCGCGTATCTCGTCGAAGGGCTCGGGCATTGCGGTGAGTGCCACACGCCGCGCAACGGCATCGGCGGGCTGATGGGAAGCAAGCGGCTTGCCGGGGCGACGGTCGCGGGATGGCAGGCGGGCAATCTGACGCCGGATCGCGTCGCGGGCATCGGCGCGTGGCGCGACGACGAACTGCTGCGCTTTCTGTCGACGGGCGCCGCGCCCGGCCGTGCCCATGCGCTCGGACCGATGGCCGAAGTCGTCGCGACTGGCACGCAGCATCTGACGCCCGCGGATCTGCGTTCGATGATCGTGTATCTGCGCGCCGTGCCGCCCGTCGCGGCGAAAGACGCGCGCGTGAGCGACCCGGCGAGGGCGGACACGACATCGATCGATTCGGAAGGCGCGCGTCTTTACGCCGCCGCGTGCGCCAGTTGCCACGGCGCGACAGGCGAGGGCAGCAAGCCGTTTCCGCCGCTCGCGCGTGATGGCGGCGCGGCGGCGGCGAGCAATCTCGTTCTCGTGATCCTGCGCGGCGTGAATCGCAAGACCCGCGATGCGCACGCGCTGATGCCCGCATTCGACGCGCAATTCACCGACGAGCAGATCGCCGTTCTGAGCAACTTCGTGACGCGTCAATTCGGCGATCCACGCGCGTCGATCGATGCGAAAGCCGTCGCGCGGCTTCGCGTCATCGAGCAATAACTGCGGTTGCAAAAGGTCGGGAACAGCACTTTTTACGTCGACCGGACGCGCCCCGGTAACGCCGCTGTAACGAGTGTGCGCGCGGCTTGCGTATTGCTTGCAAAAGCGATCCACCCCGCACACGGCGTCATTGACGAGCGCTATCATCGGCGCATGAATGGTCCTACCTATCCTATCGTCTGCAGGCATCCCGCCAATGATCTCGGCCGCGATTTCGTGGTCGGGGATCTGCACGGCTGCGTCGATGCGCTGCGTTATCTTCTGCACGAAATCGGTTTCGACGGCGCGCGGGACAGGCTGTTCTCCGTCGGCGATCTGGTCGATCGCGGCACGGATTCGCTCGCGGCCATCGATCTCATCGACAAGCCGTGGTTTTATCCCGTGCTCGGCAATCACGAGGATGCGCTGATCGCGGTCGCGACCGGCGCGATGCGCCGTCAATCGTGGTACGCGATCGGCGGCGCGTGGGCTGAAACCGTCCCCGACGATCACCTTGCCGCGCTCGCCGCGCGGCTCTCGACGCTGCCGCTCGTGCGGATCGTCGGCGAGGGCGAGCGGCGCTTCAACGTGCTGCACGCGGAGTTCTTCGGCAACGACGCCGAACTCGATGCCGGCGACTATCACGAAGACGTCCGCGGGCAGATCCTTTGGGGCCGCAGCCTTGCGCTCGGTCACGCGGACCCCGGGCTGCAATTCGGCCTGTCGCCCACTTACTGCGGCCATACGCCGACGCGCGCGGTGAAGCAGATCGGCTCGCAGATTTACATCGATACGTGCGCGTTCGCGCCCGAAGGCCGGCTCACGATCGTGCAGGCCGGCACCGACGAGCGCTGGTCCGTAAAAGAGCGCTGGGCGTCGTCCGAAGGCGCGCGCGAACTCGCGCTGCCGTGACTCCGGTGCAACGCGGCACGCACGTTGCTCGAATCTTCGCCATCGATAGAAGACCAATCAGGCGAGGCGCGCGGTGGCGAAAATCGGAACGAACAACGAGACAGGCGGCGGCGCCGGCGACCGCCTGACGGCCGACGTGCAGGGCTGCCCGGATGATTTGCCGCCCGGCCTGCGCTACGTGGACGATTCGCGGCGCGGCTATACGCGCGAATGGATCGACGGCGCGTTCGCGTACTTCAACACGCAGGGCAAGCGCATCGACGACGAAGCCGAGATTCGCCGCATCAACGCGCTCGCGATTCCGCCCGCTTACACCGATGTGTGGATTTGCCCCGACTCGCGCGGCCATCTCCAGGCGACCGGACGCGATGCGCGCGGTCGCAAGCAATATCGCTATCACCCGCAATGGCGCGAAACGCGCGACGCGAACAAGTACGAACGCATGCTCGCGTTTTCGGCGGTGCTGCCGAAACTGCGCTCGCGGGTTACGCGCGATCTGGCGCTCGACGGCATGCCGCGCGACAAGGTGCTCGCGACCGTGGTGCGTCTGCTCGATACGACGCTGATCCGCGTCGGCAGCGAGGAATACGCGCGCGAAAACCGCTCGTACGGACTGACGACGTTGAGAAAGCGGCATCTGAAAGTGTCGGCGGGAACGTTGCGGTTCAAGTTTCGCGGCAAGAGCGGCATCGAGCACGATGTGGCCGTGAGCGACGCGCGGGTCGCGCGCATCGTCAAGCGCTGCATGGATCTGCCGGGGCAGGATCTCTTCCAGTATCTCGATGAGGACGGCGAGCGCCATTCGGTTTCTTCATCCGACATCAACGAATATCTGCGCGAGATCACCGGCGCGGATTTCACGGCGAAGGATTACCGGACGTGGGCGGGCAGCGTGTTCGCGCTCGCGGCGCTGAGAAAGCTGAAATGGGAGACGGTGACCGAGGCGCGCAAGCATGTCGTCGGCACGGTGAAGGAAGTCGCGCAACTGCTGCGCAATACGCCCGCCGTGTGCCGCAAATGCTATGTGCATCCGGCCGTGATCGAGGCGTTCGAAGCCGGCGAGCTCGCCGAATCGATGCCCGCGTCGCGCCGTCACGGTCTCAAGACCGATGAAGCCGCGCTCGCGATCTTCCTCGAAAAGGAAGCGAAACGCCGCACGCGCGAGGCGGCGCGCAAGAACCGCAAAGGCGCGACGCCAAGCGACGCGCGCCTGACCCGGCTGCTCGGCGAATCGAGCCGCAAGGCGCGCGCGGGTGCGCTGAAATCGAGCGGCAAGAACGCGGCGTCGCAGGCGCTCGAGCAGGTCGGCAAGAAAGCGGCGAGAAAGGCGGCGCGCCCGGCGTCGAAGAAGCTCTCGCGCACGCGCACCGAAACGGCTGTGGCGATCGGCTCGGGAAGGTGAAACGTTTGCCCGTTCAGCCGACCTGATTCAGCTCGAACACGTAGTCGATCGCCTCGCCGTTCCAGTTGTATTCGAGATACGCCGCGTGCCGGCAGTCGCGCAGCATCGTCGTGCGCAGGGCGGCGAGGCATTCGCCCTGCGGATCGCGCACCGAGGGATACACGATCCCCGGCGCACCGGCCGCCCGTATCGCGCGTCCGAGCGCCTTGCCCGGGCCGTAGTCGTCCGGCGCGAGGATGCGCGGATCGAGGCCCGTTCGCGCGATCGCGTCGCCGCGCAGATCGACGACATCGCCGTGCGCCCGCACTGTGTAGAGACGCATCTGCTGGCGCGTCGGCGCTTCGTTCGTCGCGGCGAGAAAAAGCCCGGAGTGATAGCGCGTTTCCGCGATCGCCGTCTGCCGCTCGCGGCCGCAGTAAAACACGCCGTAGCTGCCGTCCGAGAAGCGGCTGCCGTTCGGATTCAGATGCGTGAACGCCGCCATGATCGGCCCGCAGCCCGGCCCGAAACAGCGCTCTTCCGCGGGCACGAGATCGAGTTCGCCGATTTCGGTGCGCAGGCGGTCGTTGGTCATCGCCTCCAGTGCGTAGAGCGCTTCGAAGTCCTGCGGCGACGCCACGCGATCGAAGAGATTGACGGCAGGAAAGCGCGTGGGAATCACGCGATACGCCGGCGACCAGTCGAGCAGACTGTGGGGCCACTGTTCGCGCCAGTTCGGTGTGTCCTTGCTGAATGCAATTCCCATCACGCCCAGCCGCCTCGCATCGCGTCGAGATATTGGCGCACGGCGACGAGATCGCTGATATTGCCCGCCAGCAGCCGATCGAGCGCCGGACGCCCGCCGAACGGCGGCGCGGCATTGGGGCGGCGGATCCAGGTATCGGCGGCTTTCGGATCGGGGAGAAGGATTTGCAGCGCCTTGTAGATGCCGAGAATCAGCGAAAGGCGCTCGAGCGTGTCGCGAGCGAGGCGGGCGGATTCGGGGTCCTGCTTCCATTTGAAATAGGTGGAGCGCCCCGGCGAGCCGAGCAGCGTGATCTGCTCCTCGGCGGATAGCGCCCAGTCGCGGGCGATATTGAAGAAGGCGCGTAGACCGGCAGCGGATAGATCACCCGAATCCAGCGCCGGACGCGGCACCGGACGGCCGGCCGACGCATGTTCGGCGCGTGCGGCGTTGGGCATGTCGTTAAGTCTCCAAAGGAACTTTGCAATAATATTAGTCCACATTTGGATTAATGCAAGCCCGCCATGCGCTTTCTGACTCGAAGCGCCGGATCAGTCTTCGTCGTCGGTCGGGCCGTAGCGGCGGCCCGGTACGTGGGATTTGAGCGCATCGGCGATTTGCGACGGCGTGCAGTCGGCGGGAAAGACGCGTCGCTGCACGCGCTGGTCGGTCTTCGACGCCCATTCGACCATTCGGTAAGGCGCGCCCCACGGCGGCTCGACCGGCAGGGAAAGACGGCATTCGCGCAGGGTGAGCGCGTATTGTTTGCGCATTGTCGGAGCGAGATTGGCGAAGCTGCGGCGCGCGGCGGTGTTGGCTGGCATGGCACGTTCCTCACGGTGATGGCTCGGCCGTCCGGTGCGGACGGCGGCAACGGAGCCGGATCGCGAGACGAGTGTGTCGGCGCAGAATTAAGAGGGACTTAATCGCGCGCGACGCCGCATCGATGCGCGGCAAAACGCCGCTGCGAGCCGCCGAAGGCCGATGCATGCGCCGGTCAAGAGGCGCTTCGGCATTTTCGCCACGACGCGCGCCGCCTGTTTGCCGCGGCGTCGGCTTACTGTATATTCGTACAGCTTGTCCGCAACAGGAGCTCGCCGATGAACCCACGCAACGATCCGCTCGAAGCCGCTGCGCTCGAACGTTTCATGCGCGCGACGCGCGCGGTCAACGCGGCGTTCGACGCCACGCGCGGCGAGCCGGATTTCGAGCGGGACGGGCGCTCCGTCGCGCGCTCGATCGAGCGTCTCGACGCCGCGTTGCTCGAGCTGGAAACATCCGAGCAGACGCTCGACGCCATCCTCTCGCGCAGAGCGGGCCACTAACCGTTGGAGCGAATCACTTGAAGCGCGTATTCCTGATCGTCGTTCTTCTGATCGGCTCGTCGTCGCTTTTTGCGGCCGAGCGCTACACGGAAGTCTGGAATCCTCCCGAAGCACAGTCCGTCAAGGGCAAGAGCAAGACGCACGCGGCGCCGCAGACGGCAGCCAAAAAGAAGCACAAGAGCGCCACGTCCGTGAAGCAGGTCGCCGATAAAGCCGCTATCGAACAGGCGCCGGTCACGCCGCGTTCGAAGGCATCGTCGCCGAAGCAGAGCGAGCCGGTCATCCCGCGCAAGATCGAGCCGAACGGCCAGGTGATGCGCGTCTAGACCGCGGCCGCAATCGACAAAAAGGGGCGTCCCGCCGGGAGCGCCCCTTTTTTCTTACGCGGCCAACAGCAGCCGCGCGATGTCACAACCGACCCATCAGCAACAGAACGATCACTACGATCAGCACGACGCCGACGATCCCGCTCGGCCCGTAGCCCCAACTGCGGCTGTGCGGCCAGGAAGGAATGGCGCCGATCAAGAGCAGGATCAGGATGATCAGCAGTATGGTTCCGATCGTCATTTCGACTTCTCCTTATTCAAATGATCGCGTGACGGATCGGCGTCCGGCGCAGCCTCCCAACTGTCATCGACAGTCATGCGCCGAAGGAGCGGCGGTTCGTGGCCGCCGGCACGATCAGTCTTGCGATCGACGACTGCATACGAGCAATGGCCGTGCCAGTAGCGACGAAAGCCCGCGGCATCAGGCATTGCGGGCAGTGAGCGAATGTGCGCCAGCGCAGACGAATGTCGAAAAGGAGAGGCGAAACGAGGCGGGACGGGCAAAACTTGCACGGCGCGCGAAAGCCTTCGCGCGCCGCTTTTTACGCAAGCGATCCGCTCAGAATAGGCCGCGGAACGCCCAGAACAGCAGGCCCGCGAGCGCGATCGAAACCGGCAGCGTCAGGATCCACGCGAGCGCGAGGCTGCGCACGGTGCGCCATTGCAGGCCGGAGCCGTTCGCGGCCATCGTGCCCGCGACGCCCGACGACAGCACGTGCGTCGTGCTGACGGGCAAGCCGTAGACATCGGCGGCGCCGATGGTCAGCATCGCGACGAGTTCCGCCGACGCGCCTTGTCCGTACGTCAGATGCGTCTTGCCGATGCGCTCGCCGACCGTCACGACGATCCGCTTCCACCCGACCATCGTGCCCAATCCGAGCGCGACGGCGACGGCGACCTTCACCCACGTCGGGATGAACTTCGTCGCGTGGTCGAGCTGCTTCTTGTAGTTGCCGAGCACGGCGTCGTCGTCCTTGGAAAAGGCGGGCGCTTTCTGCTTCTCCATGATGCGCAGCGCCTCCGACGCGATGTACATCTCGTTGCGCACGTTTCGGACGTTGCCCTGCGGCACTTCGGCCATCGTGTGGCTCGGGCGGATCTGCGCTTCGATCGAGTCGACGACGCGCTTCAGTGACGCGATCGTGTCCGGCGCGAGCGTCTTCGTCTGCACGTATTTTCTCGACCTGCGCGCGCGCGTCGGCGGCGGGCGGAGCGCCGTTGCTGTAGCGCTGCAATACGTCCGATGCGCTGCGGCTCACCGCGACGAACGTCTGCGTTTCGCTCGCCGTCACGGCCTTGTTCAGCGCGTAGGCGGTCGGCACGGTGCCGATCAGGATCAGCATGATGAGGCCCATGCCTTTCTGGCCATCGTTCGAGCCGTGCGCGAACGACACGCCCGTGCATGTCAGGATCAGCAGACAGCGGATCCAGAACGGCGGCGGCGTGTTCTTCTCCGGCTCTTTGTAGAGCGCGGGCACGCGCACGACGAGCTTCAGCACGTAAAGCAGAAAACCCGCGAGGATGAAGCCGACGAGCGGCGAAAACAGCAGCGACTTGCCGACGGACATCGCCTGGCTCCAGTCGACGCCCGACGTGCCGTTCGTGCCGTGCAACATCTGGTTCATGAGGCCGACGCCGATCACCGAGCCGATCAGCGTATGCGAACTCGACGACGGCAGGCCGAGCGCCCAGGTGCCGAGATTCCAGATGATCGCCGCGATGAGGAGCGCGAAGACCATCGCGAAGCCCTGCGAACTGCCGACGCCGATGATCAGTTCCACCGGCAGCAATTGCAGGATGCCGAACGCGACCGCGCCGCTCGAAATCAACACGCCGATGAAATTCCATGCTCCCGACCAGACTACCGCTAAGTTTGGCGTCAACGAGTGCGTGTAAATTACAGTGGCGACAGCATTCGCCGTGTCATGAAAACCGTTGACGAATTCGAAGCCGAGCGCAATCAGGAGCGCGACGCCGAGCAGAATGTATGGAAACGCCGACGATTCGCGCACCGGCGCGAGATCTTCGAGCAGATGCAGGACGCAGTACGCCGCGCCCGCGCCGATGGCGAGCAGAAAGAGCAGTAGCGCGAGGCGTTGTCCGAGCGTGCGGCCCGTCTGGGATTGAGGAAAGGCAATCTGGTTCATGAACGCGTCCCTGGGGCTGGTCCTGCGCGAGGTCGTATCGGAAAGGTGAAAAAGCAGACGAGAAGCGTTTCAGAAGCTCAAATGGGCATGTTTCCCGGCGCGTGTGTCGATTTCATGAATCGGGAAACGGCAGCCATTTCGTATGAATTGACGGGCGGCGTCAGATCGCCCGGGGAGACTTCATGACGATGTGGATCGAGGTGACGCTGCACGCGCATCGATCGGACGATGGAGCCGAGGACGCGCTGCATCGCGTGGCCGCATTCGCGGGCGCGGAACCCGTCCGGACGCGCTTCACGACGCGCGAGATTCCGCTGAAAACGCCGCGATGGCGGTTGTCGATCGAAACGCTCGAGGGCGCGCGCACGCTGTGCGCCGTGCAAAAAGAGAGCGTGCCGATGCCCGGCTTCACGCGCTATCGGACTTTCGCGCGGCCCGCGGGTGAGGATCTGGCGGCGTCGCTGGTCGAATTCGCGCATGCCGACGACGCGCTCGCCGAGCCGCTCGCGAACGCGCATCGGGGTATGGCGGCGGACTCGGAAGCCGGGCGCGAGATCGAACGCATCGAATGGCGCGTCGATGCCGGCGGCGCGGACATTCTCGCGTCGCTCGAAACTTCGGAAGGGGAACCGCCGATCTTGCGGCTCGCGGCGCCCGCGCTGAACGGCGCGCTGGACGCCGTCTTCGGGCTCGCGGGCGAGGTGATCGACGCCGCGCCGTTTTTCATCGCGCCGGACGACGAGCACGCATCGCAAGCGGAACCTGTGCATGCCGCGAAACTCGACCTGCCGCGCACGGCGACGCGCCGCGAAGCGTTCGTCGCCATCGCGGCGTCGGTGGCGGGGCAGTGGTTCGGCAACGCGGCCGCGTCGCGCGCGGGTCTGGGCGACGAGCACGTGCATCAGTTGCGCGTCGCGCAGCGTCGGCTGAAGACGCTGCTGAAGCTCTTTCGCGACGATATCGACGACACGTGGAATGCGCGCATCGCGCCCGATCTGAAGTGGTTCGGCGACCTGCTCGCCGATGCACGCGACTGGGACGTCTTCACCGACAGGACGCTGCCTGCCTACGCCGAATCGGACGACGACGCCGCGCGCTGGCAACCGGTCATCGCCGCTGCGGACGTGAAGCGCCGCGTCGCGCGCGACAAGGTGCACGACGCGCTGGCGTCGAAGCGCCATGCACGCCTGATGCTCGCGTTCGTCGAATGGCTCGCGCGGTTCTCATCGCAGGAAGACGAGTCGCCGATGCGCTTTGTCAGCTTTGCCGAAAAACGCATCCGCAAGGACTACCGGCGTATCGCGCGCGCGCCCGATCTCGCGTCGCTCGAAGCGCATGAGCGGCATCGCGTCCGCATCCATGCCAAGCGCCTGCGATATGCGCTCGAATTCTTCCGCTCGGTGACGTCGCGGAGAACGCGTACCGACACGGCGAAGCTGCTCGGCGAATTGCAGACGGTGCTCGGCGAAGCAAACGATGCAGCCGTCGCCGCCGATCGGCTCGCGGCGCTCCCCGAAGCCACCGATTATCAGCGCGGTTTCGCGCGGGCCTGGGGTGCGGCGTCGGCGCGCAAGGACGCGCGCGAAGGCGAGCGGCTGCTGCGTTCGATGCACCGTCCGCGTGTGAAGGCATCGATATAATCCGTCCCATTGTTTCAGCACGATCACAGAGGCTAGAGATGAGTAAAACAGCACCGTCGAAGGTGCGCGATCCGCTGGAACTCGGTGGCTCCGTATGGCTGCGCAGCGGCACGGAGACGCTCGGGGGCGCGGCGCGCATTGCGCTTCTGGCCGCGATCCGCGACACGGGATCGATCACCGCCGCGGCGAAGGCCGTGGGCATGAGCTACAAGGGCGCGTGGGACGCCGTCGACACCATGAACAACCTTGCCGGCGAACCGCTCGTGACCAGCGCGGCGGGCGGCAAGGGCGGCGGCGGCACAACGCTCACGCCATCAGCGTTGCGTCTCATCGACACGTATCACGCGATCGAACGCGAGCATCGGAAATTTCTGGAACGGGCGGGCGCGGCCATCGAAGGCTTCGCCCACGATTGGGAACTGATCGGAAGATTGGGAATGAAAACAAGCGCACGCAACCAACTGGCCGGCAAGGTGACGAAGGTCACGCGTGGAGCGGTGAACGACGAAATCGAACTCGGCTTGCCCGGCGGGCAGACGATCGTCGCGGTCGTCACGCACGAGAGCACGCAGGCGCTGGGCCTGAAGGAAGGCAGCGATGCGTTCGCGCTTATCAAGGCGTCGTGGGTCATGCTGATGGAAGACACCGGCGCAAAGCTGTCGGCGCGCAACCAGTTGCGTGGCACGGTTGCCAGTCTGACGAAGGGCGCGGTGAACGCGGAGGTTTCGCTGTCGCTCGACGGCGGCACGACCATCACCGCGATCATCACGAACCAGAGCGCGGACACGCTCGGCCTGACGCAAGGTCAGAAGGCCGTTGCGGTGATCAAGGCGTCGAGCGTGATTATCGGCGTGAACGATTAAGGCATCATGCAGTGAACGCAGCGGCCGCGTCAGGCGGCCGCGCGGTCGTCCTGCGGCAGTTCAGTGCGGCGTTCCGGCGCGCGAAATTTCTTCGACTTCCAGCTTGCCCGCACATACGGACGCTCATGGCCCGACAGCCCGAGCGCGATTTCCGTGATCCATTGCTGCGTCGGCACGGGCACGCCGTGCAGCGCCACGACGACCGCCGCGAGACTCGCGGCGACGGGCGCCGGCGCGAGCCTGCCGGACTCGGCGCGCCACGCGAACCACACGAACGCGAGCGCGACGACCGCGCCGAGCGCGCAACCAGCGACCACTTCCGATACCGAATGCGCGTCGAGCACGACGCGCGACACGCCCACCCATACGCCCAGCAACAGACCGAGCGCGACGCCGATGGCGCGCCACGCGCCGCGCGCGGGCAACAGCGCGACGAAAATCGCTACGGGCAGCACCGCTGTGGACATCAGCGCATGTCCGCTGACGCCGGTGAAGTCGAGATGGCGCACGCCGATACCCCAGCCGATAAACGCGATCTTGCTCAACGCGACGAGGCCGCTCGCCGCGCCGAGCAGTGCGAGCCACGCGACAGAATATTTCCATCGATAGCCGACGGCGAGCCATGCGGCGACGATGAGGGCCACCGGCCCCATCACGCCGACGCTGCCGAGCGCGGTCACGGAGATCCAGGCGGAAACGGGTAGGTCTACGGTCATTGGTTTTGTGGGAATAAGGGTTGCTGCAGTGCGGCAGCGGCGAGCGGGCCGTTCTGCCGGCGGCTGGCGCTTCGACACGCTGCCGCAAATTCGCTCCAGTATAACGCTTGGGAACATACTGAATTATCCGACATTGCTTAAAGCGAGTTGACGGTTACATCGCGTAACTATCGTCTAATTTTGGCTATCTTCGCGATTTGCTGTTAATTCATCCCGAGATCTGTGCGCTCAAGGCAGGTTATCCAGCCGTTTTAATGTTATTGTGCAATGCACAACACGGCGCGCGTTTTCGTCGCGCCATCCCATTGCATGAAGTGGAGGACCCAGCCGAAATGTCCAAAAGCCTTACCAAGCTCTGGTTGCGCGGCTTGAGACGCCTGGTCGCCGGCCAAGTCGAAGCGATCCGCACACCCAAGCCCCGTGCGGCGGCCAAGCCCGCGCGCGCGAAAACCGTCAAGTCGAAACTGAAATCGGGGGCGTCTGCGAAGGCGGCAACAGCGCCCCGCGCCAGCGCGCGTCCCGTGCCGCGCGAATCGCGTGTGCGTCCGCGCGCGTCGGCGTGGGCGCGCGGGAAGTGGGCGCGCTCGTATCATTCGGCCCCGCCGACGAGCGGCCGCTTCGTCAATCACATGTCCTACGCGCTCTATCTGCCGCCGAAAGCCGGGTCCGAGCCGGTTCCGCTCGTGGTCATGCTGCACGGTTGCAAGCAGAACGCCGACGAATTCGCGCAAGGCACGCGCATCAATCTGCTTGCCGATCGATACGGATTCGCGGTGCTGTATCCGGAGCAATCGAAGCACGATCACGCGCATCGTTGTTGGCGCTGGTATGACGATTCCGGTAGCGCCGGCGGTGGCGAAGCTGCGTCCGTCGTCTCGCTGGTGAACGCGATGGTCGAGCAGCACGATCTGGATCCGGAGCGCGTCTATCTTGCGGGCATGTCCGCCGGTGCGGGACTCGCGGCGCTGCTCGCCGTGCGTTATCCGCACGTGTTCGCGGCCGTCGGCCTGCACTCGGGCGTGGTGTTCGGCGAGGCGCGTTCGGCCATCGGCGCGATGGACGTCATGCGCCGCGGCGCGCGCAGCGATCCCGTCACGCTCATCGACGCGGCTGTCGACGTTCGCGATTATCCGGGCATGCCGGCGATCATCGTGCACGGAGAACTGGATTCGGTGGTCGCGGCCGCGAACGCCGAGCAGCTCGCCAAGCAGTTCCTGCGGCTGAACGGCTTCATCGACGCCGCAGGCAATCGCCGCGCGGGCGAGGCGCGCGAGGAAGCGCATCCGGATGGTGTCGTGACGGACTATTTCAAGAACGGCCGACGTGTGGTGAAGACGTCGATCGTGCGCGGCCTGGGCCATTCATGGGCCGGCGGCGACGATACCGTCGCTTTCCACTCGTCCAAAGGACCGGATTCTTCAGCGGTGATGTGGGAGTTTTTCAAGCACCAGCGGCGTCCGAGCGAGGCCGCGCGCGATGCGTACGTCGCCTGACGCCCAGCGTGCCGTGTTGCAGGTGTTGCAATTTAGTCTTTAGTATCAGCGTTCTAGCGATTAGGGCTGGCGTTGGATCAGGGATTACCCTATAATCCGCTTCATAGGTAGTAACCCCAGTATTCAAGCGAGGCCCACCATGTTCCTGCTCAGCCGCATTTTCCTGTTCCTGACCAAATCCGCCGATGAACGCGATCGCGCGCGCGACGACGCTTATCTCGCCGAAGCCACGGACATCTACGATCTCGAATATCGTATGAAGAAGCTGGATCAGCGTGCTACGGCGCGTCACCCGGCGTGGATGTCCAACTAAGCTCTGCCTTCGACGGTTCTGGAACATGCCGGCCTTTTAGGCCGGCATTTTTGTTTCCGCTCGCGTCGTCTCAGACGAGCTTCACGCGCACATCCACGTTGTTGCGTGTCGCGTTCGAGTACGGGCAAACCTTGTGTGCTGCATCGACCAATGCCTGAGCGTCGGGCGCGTCGAGGCCCGGCAGCGACACGCGCAGCTCGATATCGAGCTTGAATCCGCCTGCATCGTTGGGACCGACGCCCACGTCCGCCGTTACGCTTGTATCGGCCGGCACTGCGCGCTTTTGCTGACCCGCGACGAACTTCATCGCTGAGAGAAAGCAGGCGGAATAGCCCGCAGCGAACAATTGCTCGGGATTCGTACCCGGTGCGCCCGTTCCGCCCAGTTCCTTCGGCGCGCTCAACTTCACATTCAATTGCTCGTCCGAGGAAATGGCGCGGCCATCGCGTCCACCGGTGCTGGTTGCCGTCGCCTTGTACAGGATGCTCATCGTTTCTCTCCTTATGTTTCGGTTCTCAGATCAATACTGCGTTCACCACGGCGTAAATATATCGCGCTATTAATTAGTGTGCAAATTAAAATTCCACGATGGGGCCGTTAGCGTGTTGCTATCGGTTCGGATCAGCCGTCGATGTACTCGCCGAGGGAGGCGCGCAGCCGCACCAGATCGTTGCGCAGACGCAGCATCGCGTCGATGTCCGAACCGGAGGCGCAGTAGATTTCGCTGGGAATCGCGCGGGCGGCTTGTTTCAGCGCGGCGCCGGCGTCGGTCAGTCGGATGTGAACCTGGCGCTCGTCTTCCACGCCGCGCACGCGCTCGACATAGCCCTGCGCTTCGAGACGCTTGAGAAGCGGTGTCATCGTCGCGGAATCGAGCGAGAGACGCGCGGCGATTTCCTTGACCGTGAGGTCGTCGGATTCCCAAAGCACGAGCATCGCCAGGTATTGCGGATACGTCAGCCCGAGCTTCTCCAGCAGCGGCTTGTACGCCTTCGTCATCGCGAGCGAAGTCGAATAGAGCGCGAAGCACAACTGCTGATCGAGTTCGAGCGGAAACTCAGGCAAAACGTTTGACGAGGTCATGACAGAGGCGCGGCGAAAGGCCGGGATGGCCGATCTCGCTAGTGTACGTGCAATGCTTCGCGCACGAATCATCGCCGCGCCCGTTCGAAGAGCGCGGCATCCGGTCAAGCCTTGGGCGTGCCCGGTGCGTCGGGAATGTCCGGCGAATCGGGGGACTGCACGCCGAAACAGCCGCGATAAGTCGCGTAAAACGAGCAATACAGCGCGGTCGTGACGATGATCGATGCCGGCATCAGCACCGCGAGCGCCATTTCCTGTCCCACGCCGAGCGCCTGCATCAGCGTGGTCAGGCCGAACGAGACCGCGAGCGCGATCACGATCCACAGCACGCCGTAAAAAATGAACGCGCCGCGATTGCGCCAGCACGAGACGAGGCTGAAGAACAGCGCCTTCGCGGGCGGCACGTCGTGCCACGCGACGAGGATCGGCGCGAACCAGAACAGCATCGCGATCGGGACATAGCACGCCATCGCGACGAGCACCGCGAGCGGACTGAAGCTCGCGGCAACCGTTTCCGGATCGCCGCTCGGGCCGTCGCCCATCATGATGCTGAGCAGCGTGCCGCCATCCACGAGCGCCGACGCCATGAAGATGACCATCATCGCGACGATGTACAGCGCGCCCAGCGCGAGCAGCCTGCGCGCGACGACGCTGCCGTACGAGCGGAATCCGTCGACGAGAATGGTCGGCCAGACGGGCTTGCCCGCGATCGTGTTGCGGCACGCCGCCATGAAGCCGACCGCGACCCCCGGAATGAACAGCAGCGGCAGCAACGGGCCGACGAGCGGCACACGGGAGATCAGCGTCATCACGAACAGATACGCGAAGAACACCGTGAGGAAGGCAAACGGGTTGCGGCGGAACAGCCAGATGCCCTGACGGAACCACACGTAGCCGGTCTTGGCCGGAACTTCGATCAGTCGCATGTTGCTGGTTATCGATTGGCGGGAGAAGCGGCTTTGACGCGTTCGCGCAGAATGCGTTCGAAATGGCCGGGATCGTGCGCTTTGAGCATTTGCGCTTCGCGCGGGCGATGAAAGTCGAAAAGGCGCGAGACCCAGAAGCGCATCGCGCCGGCGCGCAGCATGTCGTTCCAGTGACGCTCTTCGGCGGGCGTGAACGGACGCACCGTCTGATAGGCGCGCAGCATCGCATCGACGCGCGCGGGATCGAGCACGCCGGTGGCGAGATCGATGCACCAGTCGTTGACCGTTACGGCGACATCGAACAGCCACTTGTCGACGCCCGCGAAGTAGAAGTCGAAGAAACCGCCGAGGCGCGCGTGCCCGCGGCCGTGCGCGAACAGCACGTTGTCGCGGAACAGGTCGCAATGGCACGGGCCTTCCGGCAGCGACGCGTAATCCGCCGAGCCGAAAAATTCAGCCTGATGCGCGAGTTCGTCTTCGAACAATGCCCGCTGCTCGCCGCTTAAAAATTCGGCGATCGACGGCGCCTTCTGCTGCCACCATGAAAGGCTGCGCAGATTCGGCTGATGCTGCGCAAAGTCGCGCCCCGCGAGATGCATGCGTGCGAGCATCTGCCCCACTTCGATGCAATGCGCGGACGTCGGCGCGAGTTCGGGCGCGCCTTCGAGCTTCGTCACGATCGACGCGGGCTTGCCATGCAGCATGCCGAAGAGCGAGCCGTCGCGGCGCGGCATCGGATCGGGCACCGGCACGCGATGCGAAGCCAGATGGCGCATCAGATCGAGATAGAACGGCAGTTGCGTTGCCGTGAGATTCTCGAAGATCGTGAGCACGTACTCGCCGTGCGTCGTCGTGAGAAAGAAATTGCTGTTCTCGATGCCCGACTGGATGCCGCGAAATTCGACGACATCGCCGAGATCGTAGTCTTGCAGCCAGTCGCCGAGGTCGGCGTTGGTGACGGGAGTGAAGACGGCCATGCGGGAAACGTCGGTCAGGTTGGACGGCCAGGAAGAGGCCGGTGAACGGTGGCGCCGGGCATGCAGCCACGGTGCCGCGACCCGCCCGGAAAGAGCGGGTCCGAAGCCATCTTTAAGTGATCAGTAATGCAGGTTGATCGACGGCAGGCGCGTACTGGCCTTGCCGTTGTCGCGCACTTGCGGCGACGTGTCGGCGGGCGCGCTCATCTGATAGCGCGTGCCGAAATTGGAACGCACGTCGATTTCGACGGGCTTGCCCTTGTCGCGGAATTCGGTGATCTCGGTGCCGTTGGTGCTCAGCTCGTGATAGCTCGGTGTGCGCGGCGGCGAAATCTCGACTTTCGAGCTGACGTTCGCGGGCGGACGGTTGATGGATTTCAGATCGGGCAGGCCCGCCGCTTCTTCCGGCGACATTTTCTGCACCGCCGGTTGGGGTTCTGCGTTCGCGGCTTGCTGCGCCGGCTGCGCGAATGCGCCGAAGCTTGCTGCGGCGAGGACTGCCGCGGCGGCGGCGCAAAGGTGCGGCTTCATGATGGTTCTCCAGGCGATGGCCGGATTCTAACAAAACGGTTGCTGACTGAGCGGCGCGCGCGCAGCCAACGCCTTATTTTGCGCCGCTTTCGCGAAATTTGACTTCGAACGTCAAAAACGTGTTGCGAGGTGTGATCGCACGCACTCACGTGAGGAGGGACTTCATGGTCCGCACATTCTTCCGTGTTAATGTCGATTCATTACGAGGGCATCGAAGAAAGACACAAGATCATGACAAACGACCGGACTCAAAGCACGCAGGGCACGCCTGCCAACGATTTTCCGACCGAATCCTTCGAAGATCCCGCTGCGGCGGTCGCGCGTCTGTCGGCGATCTATGAAGCGAATACCGCATTTCTGCGCGATGCATTCGCGCGCTATCGCCGCAACGAGCAGTTCACGCATCGCGTGCGCGCGTGCTATCCGTTCGTGCGCGTGCGTACCGAGCTCAACTCGCAGATCGATTCGCGGCGCTCATATGGTTTCGTGGCGGGGCCGGGCATCTACGAAACGACGCTGACGCGTCCCGATCTTTTCGGCGATTACTATCGCGAGCAATTGCGACTGCTGACGAAGAACCATCACGTCGGGCTCGAAGTCGGTGTGTCGGCGCATCCCATTCCGATTCACTTCGCGTTCGCGGAAGGCATCCATCTCGAAGGCGATCTCGATCGCGACCGGCTGCTCGCGATGCGCAATATCTTCGATACGCCCGACCTCGCGCTGCTCGACGATCGCATCGTCAACGGCACGTACGAGCCGGGGCCGGGCGAGCCGCACCCGCTTGCGCTCTTCACGGCCGCGCGCGTCGATTTCTCGCTGCATCGGCTGAGGCATTACACGGCGACGTCGCCCACGCACTTCCAGAATTACGTGCTGTACACGAACTACCAGTTCTATATCGACGAGTTCGTGAAGCTCGGCCGCACGATGATGTCGCGCGCCGACGACGAGGAAACGCGCGCGTATCGCAGCGCGTATTCATCGTTCGTCGAACCGGGCGATGTCGTCACGTACAACGCGAATCTCGGCGAGCAGCCGGAGGAAGGCGCGCAGCCCGCGCGTCTGCCGCAGATGCCCGCGTATCACCTGAAACGCGCGGACGGCAGCGGCATCACGATGGTGAACATCGGCGTGGGGCCGTCGAACGCGAAGACGATCACGGATCACATCGCGGTGCTGCGTCCACATGCGTGGATCATGCTCGGACATTGCGCGGGGCTGCGCAATACGCAGCGTCTCGGCGATTACGTGCTGGCGCACGGCTATGTGCGCGAGGATCACGTTCTCGATGACGATCTGCCGCTTTGGGTGCCGGTGCCTGCCCTCGCGGAAGTGCAGGTTGCGCTGGAGCGCGCGGTGGCGCAGGTGACGCAGCTCGAAGGCGTCGAACTGAAGCGCGTGATGCGTACGGGCACCGTCGCGAGCGTCGATAACCGCAACTGGGAGTTGCGCGATCATCGCGAGCCGGTGCGGCGTTTGTCGCAAAGCCGCGCGGTGGCGCTCGATATGGAGAGTGCGACGATTGCGGCCAATGGATTCAGATTCCGCGTGCCGTACGGAACGCTGCTATGCGTGTCCGATAAGCCGCTGCACGGTGAATTGAAGCTGCCGGGAATGGCGGATCAGTTCTATCGCGCGCAGGTGGATCAGCACTTGCAAATCGGCGTCAAGGCGATGGAACTGCTGCGCGAGAATGGGTTGTCGAAGCTGCATTCGCGGAAGTTGCGCAGCTTCGCGGAAGTGGCGTTTCAATGATGCCTTCTGCGTGAGACGATGCGAGCGGTTCATGAAACCGCTCGCATCGAGTCTCGATTAAAGATAGAACATCCGATCCTCATCCGACTTGCTCTCAGCCGGCTGTTCGACCGATTCCTCGCGATCTTCATAGAAGCGCAACACGGCTTCGAGCACCTGATCCGGATCGTCGATGACTTGCATCAGGTCGAGATCCTTTTCGCTGATGACGCCGTTGGTCAGCAACGTGTTCTTGAACCAGTCGAGCAGGCCGGCCCAGAACTCCGCGCCGACGAGCACGATCGGAACGTGACGTGACTTCTTCGTCTGGATGAGCGTGAGCACTTCCGCGAGCTCGTCCAGCGTACCGAAGCCGCCCGGCATCACCACGACCGCGTCCGAGTTCTTCACGAACGTGACCTTGCGCGTGAAGAAGTGACGGAAGCGGAGCGAAATGTCCTGCCACTGATTGCCCGATTGCTCGTGCGGCAACTCGATGTTCAAGCCGACCGAAGGCGACTTGCCCGCGTGCGCGCCTTTATTCGCCGCTTCCATGATGCCCGGCCCGCCGCCGGATATGACGGCGAAGCCCGCGTCGGAGAATTTCTGCGCGATTTCGATCGTGAGCTGATAGTACGGCGACTCCGGTTTCAGACGCGCCGAACCATAGATGCTGATGGCAGGGCGGATCTCCGAGAGGTACTCGGTCGCCTCGATAAACTCTGCCATAATCGTGAACATCTGCCACGATGCGCGAGCCTTCTTGGCCGTCGCGCGCTCTTGATCTGCGAGCGATCGCAGACTCGGAATCACTTTTCTCTTGTTCATAATGCCTGAAGAACTAAGTCTTGAAGGTAAGACCCTGCTATTGGTCGACGGTTCTAGTTACTTGTACCGGGCCTACCATGCAATGCCGGACTTGCGAGGCCCCGACGGCGGGCCCACCGGCGCTCTGTATGGAATGGTCAACATGCTGCGGCGCTTGCGGCGCGAAATCAATGCAGAGTATAGCGCGTGCGTATTTGATGCCAAAGGCAAGACTTTCCGCGACGACTGGTACGCCGACTACAAGGCCAACCGCCCTTCGATGCCCGAAGACCTCGCGAAGCAGATCGAGCCGATCCACGTCGCCGTGCGCGCGCTCGGCTGGCCGCTCGTGATGATCGAGCGCGTCGAGGCGGACGACGTCATCGGCACGCTCGCGGTCGAAGCCGAAAAGCGCGGCATGAAGGTGATCGTGTCGACGGGTGACAAGGATCTGGCTCAACTCGTGACGGATCATGTCACCCTCATCAATACGATGACCAACGAAACGCTCGACCGCGCCGGCGTGCTCACGAAGTTCGGCGTGCCACCGGAGCGCATCGTCGACTATCTGTCGCTCATCGGCGATACCGTCGACAACGTGCCGGGGGTCGAAAAATGCGGTCCCAAGACAGCGATCAAATGGCTCACGCAATACGAAACCCTTGATGGCATCGTAGAGCATGCGAACGAGATCAAGGGTGCGGTAGGAGACAATCTGCGCAAGGCTCTGGACTTCCTGCCGATGGCGCGAAAGCTCGTTACCGTGCACACGGAGTGCGACCTCACATCGCAAATCGAATCGATCGATGCGACGCTTCAATCGCGTCCCGAGTCGCGCGACGAACTGCGCGACGTGTTCCTGCGTCACGGCTTCAAGACGTGGCTGCGCGAAGTCGAAATCGCTGATGCCGTCGAAGGCCCGACCGATACGCCGCCCGCCGAAGTTACCGAAATCGTGCATCACTACGAGACGGTGCAGACATGGGAGCAGTTCGATGCGTGGCTCGAGCGCATCAATGAAGCGGAGCTCACATCGTTCGATAGCGAAACCACGTCGCTCGATCCGATGACCGCGCAGATCGTCGGCATGTCGTTCTCGGTCGAGCCGGGGCATGCGGCGTACATTCCGGTCGCGCATCGCGGGCCGGACGCGCCCGAGCAACTGCCGCGCGACGAAGTGCTCGCGAAACTCAAGCCGTGGCTCGAAGATGCATCGAAGAAAAAGGTCGGCCAGCATCTGAAGTACGACGAGCAGGTGCTCGCCAATTACGGCATCGAAATGCGCGGCGTCGAGCACGACACGCTGCTGCAATCGTACGTGCTGGAATCGCATCGTCCGCACGACATGGACAACCTCGCGTTGCGTCATCTCGGCGTGAAGACGATCAAGTACGAAGACGTCGCGGGCAAGGGCGCATCGCAGATCGGCTTCGATGAAGTGCCGCTCGACAAAGCCTCCGCGTATGCGGCCGAAGACGCCGATATCACGTTGCGTCTGCATCAGGCGCTCTATCCGCAAGTGGCGCAGGAGGAAGGCTTGTTGCGCGTGTATCGCGACATCGAAATGCCGACTTCGCGCGTGCTGCGCAAGATGGAACGAAACGGAGTCCTGATCGATCGCGAACGGCTCGAAGCGCAGAGCAACGAGATTGCGAAGCGGCTCATCGATTTGCAGGCGCAGGCGTACGAATTCGCGGGCGGCGAGTTCAATCTCGGCTCGCCGAAGCAAATCGGCCAGATCTTCTTCGAGAAGCTGCAATTGCCGGTCGTGAAGAAAACGCCGAGCGGCGCGCCTTCCACCGATGAAGAAGTGCTGCAGAAGCTCGCCGAAGACTATCCGCTGCCGAAGGTGCTGCTCGAGCATCGCGGGCTGTCCAAGCTCAAGTCCACTTACACGGACAAGCTGCCGCGCATGGTCAACGCATCGACGGGACGCGTGCATACGAACTATGCGCAGGCCGTCGCGGTGACGGGGCGTTTGTCGTCGAACGAGCCGAACTTGCAGAACATTCCGGTGCGAACGGGCGAAGGGCGGCGCATTCGCGAAGCGTTCATCGCATCGCCGGGCTGCAAGATCGTATCGGCGGATTATTCGCAGATCGAGCTGCGCATCATGGCGCACATTTCCGGCGACGAATCGCTGATGCGCGCGTTCAGGGAAGGCGAAGACGTGCACCGCGCGACGGCGTCGGAAGTGTTCGGCGTCACGCCGCTCGAAGTCGACAACGATCAGCGCCGCATCGCGAAGGTCATCAACTTCGGCCTGATCTATGGCATGAGCTCGTTCGGGCTCGCGTCGAATCTCGGCATCACACGCGATGCGGCGAAGCTTTATATCGACCGCTATTTCGCGCGTTATCCCGGCGTTGCCGCGTACATGGAAAATACGCGCGTGATCGCGAAGGCGAACGGCTTCGTCGAAACTGTGTTCGGCCGGCGTCTGTGGCTGCCCGAGATCAATGGCGGCAGCGGGCCGCGCCGTCAGGCGGCGGAGCGCGCGGCGATCAACGCGCCGATGCAGGGCACCGCCGCCGATCTCATCAAGCTCTCGATGATCGCGGTGCAGGACTGGCTCGAAGCGTCGGGCATCGGCGCGAAGATGATCATGCAGGTGCACGACGAACTCGTGCTCGAAGTGCCCGAAGAGGCGCTGCCCGAGGTCAGGAAGCGCTTACCTGAACTGATGTGCGGCGTCGCGAAGCTGAAAGTGCCGCTCGTCGCGGAAGTGGGCGTCGGCACCAACTGGGAAGAAGCGCACTGAAATTCCCGGTGCAAGGACATATGCGCGGATGTCGCATATGTCCGACATGTTGGTGACTCGCTTGTGACTGTCACCGAAGCTCCGCACAATGTTTCAATCGAGGAAGATAAGCACGAAGGCCGATCGAATATAAAAGCACAGGGAGAGTTCCATGCATCGCTTCATCATCATCGGCGGAGGCGCAGGCGGCCTCGAACTCGCAACTCGTCTCGGCGACCGTTTCGGCTCGACGGATTCCAAAACGCCGCCGAAAGCGCAAGTCACGCTCGTCGACCGCAACCCGACGCATATTTGGAAACCGCTCCTGCATGAAGTCGCGGCGGGCAGCATGGATCCCTTCACGCAGGAACTCGAATACGCGGCACAAGCCCTGTGGCACGGCTTCGAGTTTCAGCAGGGTGAACTCGTCGGACTGAATCGGGCGGCGAAGCGCATCACGATCGGCGCGTTGCGCGATGAAGAAGCCGGCGAACTGCTGCCCGAGCGCGAGTTGGAGTACGACACGCTCGTCATCGCGATCGGCAGCACGACGCATTTCTTCGGCGTCGAAGGCGCGCAGCAGAATTCGATCGCGCTCGATACCGTCGGTCAGGCGGAGCTCTTCCGCAAGCGCCTGATCGCGGCCTGCATGCGCGCGGAGCATTTCGCACCGGAACCCGTCGCGGCGGGCGTGGACGAAGTCGACGAAGAGCCCGGCGTCGATCCCGTGCCGCGCATTCAGGTGGCGATCGTCGGCGCGGGCGCGACGGGCGTCGAATTGTCGGCGGAATTGCGCAATACCGCGCAAGTGCTTTCCGCATACGGCTTGCACAAGCTCGATCCGAAGCACGATATCGGCATCGTGCTGATCGAGGCCGGGCCACGCATTCTGCCCGCATTGCAGGAACGCGTGTCCAGCGCGACGGCGGAACTGCTGACCAAGCTCGGCGTAAAGCTGATGACGGGCGAAACCGTCGCGCAGGTCTCGCGCGACACGATCCGCACGGCGAGCGGCAAGACGATTCGCGCGGATCTCACAGTCTGGGCGGCGGGCATCAAGGCGCCCGCGATTCTCAACAATCTCGACGGACTTCCGACCAATCGTCTCGGCCAGCTCGTCGTGCGCCGCACGCTGCAAACCGAAACCGACGAGAACGTCTTCGCGCTCGGCGATTGCGCCGCGTGTCCGTGGCCCGGCAACGAGCGCAACGTTCCGCCGCGCGCGCAGGCCGCGCATCAGCAGGCGAGCTTCCTCTTCAAGTCGTTCGAGCGGATGTTGCAGGGCAAGCCGTTGCCCGAGTACACGTATCGCGATTTCGGCTCGCTGGTGTCGCTCGGCCATTACAGCGCGGTCGGCAATCTGATGGGCGGGTTGATCGGTGGCAACATGCTGATCGAAGGCCTCTTCGCGCGCTTCATGTACATGTCGCTGTATCGCCTGCATGTGGCCGCGCTGCACGGCTATGCGCGCATGGTGCTCGATACTGTCGCGCACTGGCTGCGCCGTTCCACCGCCCCGCGTGTCAAGCTGCACTGACGGAACAGATCCGCTGCGCCGTTCGTTTAAAGCTGTTTAGAATGAGCGGCGCGCTTAATGCATAACGCGCGTTCATCGTCGTGCAGCGCCGCGCGTCGTGACGCCTTGATCGCGTCGCGCGGATTTCAACGATCCTCGCCGTCGCGCGATCGAGTACGCGCCGCGACGGCATTGCCGCGGGAGCTTCGTATGCTAGACCCTGAAGTCGACAGCCTCATTCCGCACGTCCCGTTCAACCGACGCAATTTCATCAAGGCGACCTTCGGCACCGGCTTCGCGGCCGCCGTGCTGCCGGTGTCCGCGCAAACCGTTCACACCGACAGCGATGGGCTGGAAGCCGGCGCCATCGGCATACGCGGCGCGGATGGCACGCTCGTGCCGGCGTACCGCGCGCAGCCCAAAGGCAAGACGCATTTGCCGGTCATCATCGTGATTCACGAGATTTTCGGCGTGCACGAGCATATCGCCGACGTCTGCCGGCGCTTCGCCAAGCAGGGTTATCTCGCCATCGCGCCGGATCTCTACACGCGTCAGGGCGATGCGTCGGCCTACAAGTCGATGCAGCAGCTCAACGAACAACTCGTGTCGAAAGTGCCCGATGCACAAGTGATCTCCGACATCGATCAGACGGTCAAATGGGCGGGCGAGCATGGCGGCGATCCGAAGCGCGTCGGCATTACCGGGTTTTGCTGGGGCGGGCGCATCACCTGGCTCTATGCCGAGCACAATCCCAATGTGAAGGCGGCCGTGGCGTGGTACGGACGGCTCGTCGGCAACAAGACCGAGAACACGCCGGCCAATCCGATCGACCTCGCGAGCCAGCTCAAAGTGCCGGTGCTCGGCCTATATGGCCGGCAGGATCAGAGCATCCCGCAGGATACGATCGAGCAGATGAAACAGGCGCTCGCGAACGACCCGCCGCCCGCGAAAGACTCGCAGTTCGTCGTGTACGACGACGCGCCGCATGCGTTCTTCGCGGATTATCGGCCGAGCTATCGCAAAGCCGACGCCGAGGACGGATGGAAGCGCGCGCTCGCGTGGTTCCGCGAGCACGGCGTCAAATAACGGCGTTCACGGATTCGGGCCGGTCGCGACGGGCCGGCCCGGATCGGCGCTCCACTCGCTCCACGAGCCGGGATAGAGCGCCGCGCCGTGCAGGCCGGCGATCTCCATCGCGAGCGCGTTATGGCATGCCGTCACGCCCGAGCCGCATTGCAGGACGACGCGGTCCGCCGGCGTCGTGCCGACGAGCGAACCGAACGCCTCGCGCAGTTCGTGCGCGGTCTTGAAGCGGCCTTCCGCCGTCAGATTGTTCTTGAAAAAGTGATTCAGCGCGCCGGGAATGTGCCCGCCGACAGGATCGATCGTCTCATTCTCGCCGCGGTAACGATCGGCGGCGCGCGCATCGATCAGCAGATGATCGCGCGTGCCGATGCTGCGCTCGATCGCCGGGGCGTCGATCGTCACCTGAAGCGGCGCGCCGGCCTTGAACGTGCCCTGCCTCTTCGGCGGCACGGCGGTATCGAGCGGATTGCCCGCGGCTTCCCAGGCCTGCAGGCCGCCGTCGAGCAACGCGACGGAATCGTGCCCGAGCCAGCGCAGCAGCCACCAGAGACGCGCGGCGTACATGCCGCCGTGGGCATCGTACGCGACTACTTGCTGGCCCTCGTTCAGGCCGAAGCTGGCCAGTTTGGCGACGAGCGCGGCGCGCTCCGGCAGCGGATGACGCCCGTTCGTGCCCGTCTTGACGCCGGACAGATCTCGATCCAGATGAAGATAGTGCGCGCCGGGAATATGCCCTTGCGCATAGGCCGCTTCGCCGGATTCGGGCGCGGCCAGATCGAAGCGGCAATCGAAGACGAGCATGCTGCCGGGCGCGGCGGCGAGCCGTTCGGCGAGATTCGCCGCCGAGATGAGCGTGGTGTAGTGGGTGTGCGGCATGACGGCTCCTGTGCGTCGCTCATGTGCGAGACTTGAACCGTTAGTCTAAACAAAAAGGCGGGCCTGAAAGCCCGCCTTTTCGTAACTCTGGCCGAACGGCCTATATCAGATCGCGCCGAGCTGATGCCGCAAGAACTCGTGGAAGTGCTGCATGCCGGATTCCATCGGGCTCTGATACGGCCCGACCTGATTCTCGCCGCGCGACATCAGCGCGCGCCGGCCCGCGTCCATGCGCTCGCCGATTTCGTCGTCCTCACGCGCGGTTTCCATATACGCAGCGCGCTCGGCCTCGATGAACTCACGCTCAAAAAGCGCGATTTCCTCGGGGTAATAGAACTCGACGATGTTCGTCGTCTTCTGCGTGCCTTGTGGAATCAGCCACGACACGACCAGCACATGCGGATACCACTCGATCATCAGACCGGGGTAATACACCATCCAGATCGCACCGAACTCGGGCGGCGCGCCGTTGCGAAAGCGCAGGACTTCGTCGTGCCACTTGCGATACGTCGGGCTGCCCGGCTTTTCCAAGTTCTTGTGGACGCCCACGGTCTGGACGCTGTACCAGTCGCCGAATTCCCACTCGAGGTTGTCGCACGACACGAAGCTGCCGAGTCCCGGATGGAACGGCGCGACGTGATAGTCCTCGAGATAGACTTCGATGAACGTCTTCCAGTTGTAATTGCACTCGTGCACTTCGACGTGATCGAACATGAAGCCCGAAAAATCGAAGTGCTTTGCGGTGCCAAGCCGCGCGAGATCCGCGGCGACGTTGCGGCCCTCCGATTCGAAGAGCAGGCCTTGCCAGTTCTGCAGCGAAGTCTTGCCGAGGTTCAGGCAAGGCTTGTCCGCGAAATGCGGCGCGCCGAGCAGTTGACCGTTGAGATCGTAGGTCCAGCGATGCAGCGGGCAGACGATGTTGTCCGCGCTGCCGCGGCCATTGAGCATGATCGCCTGGCGATGGCGGCACACGTTGGACAGCAGTTCGATATTGTTCTGCTGATTGCGGACGAGCACGCGCCCTTCGCCTTCGCCCGGAAGCGCGAAATAGTTGCCCGCTTCGGGAACCATGAGTTCGTGCCCGACGTAGCGTGGACCTTGCTTGAAAAGTGTGTCGAGTTCGCGCGTAAGAAGCGCTTCGTCAAAGTAAGCCGTGACTGGCAGCTGACTGTGAATGGCGTTCAGCTGCAATGCATTGCTCAGATTGGACATTCCCACTCCCGTTAAGACGTGAAAGCAGTGAACAACCCAACCATCGAAGATTCGATTTAGGGAGCCCGCGATTATACCGAAATCCGCATCCTTGGGGTGCTTAAGGTCTTGATTTGGGTATAAATTGTCGCGAGAGTTCCTCGCAATCGTTGCGCCCGCGCGCTTGAATCGCACGTTCCTTCCCGATTGGCGGAGAATCCGGCAAAGCAATCTCGACGGTCCCGCGTGGACGGGATGCGGGTCGAAAATTTGGCTTTTGCCGTAGAATGTGCGACTTGGTTCCAAAAATTCAATTGCACATCCACGATTCATGGCGAAGACCGCTGTCCAGGAAACAGGCGAGCAAACCGGCGCAAGCGCACAGAGCGCGGACGCCGCCCCGCTTCCCGAGAATTACGAGGCGGCGCTGGCAGAACTCGAATCGCTCGTCGCGCGCATGGAAGAGGGCGCGCTGAGCCTCGAGGAATCGCTTGCGGCATACCGCCGCGGCGCAGCGCTTGTCGGCTTTTGCCAACAGCAACTCGAAAAAGTTGAGCAGCAGGTACGCGTTCTCGATGGCGAGACGCTCAAACCGTTGCCCGCCGAGGTGCAGCGCGCCACGCAGGGTGCCGGAGCGACGAACGACGACGGGGACGACGACCTATGACCTTCGAACAATGGATGCGCGCGACGCTCGATCGCGTCGAGACGGCGCTGGAACACTATCTTCCGGGCACGGACGTCGCGCCGGCGCGCCTGCACGAAGCCATGCGCTACGCGGTGCTGGGCGGCGGCAAGCGCGTGCGGCCCCTGCTCGTCCACGCGGCGGGCGAGCTGACCGGCGCGAGCGCGCAGGCCGTCGAAGCGGCGAGCGCGGCACTCGAGATGATCCACGTCTATTCGCTGGTGCATGACGATATGCCCGCCATGGATGACGACGCGTTGCGTCGCGGCAAGCCTACCGTACACATCCAATATGACGAAGCGACGGCACTGCTCGTCGGTGACGCGCTGCAATCGCAGGCGTTCGTCGCATTGACGGCGGAAGGCAACGGTTTGAGCGATGCCCAGCAAGCCGCGCTCGTGCGCGAGCTGGCGGTCGCGAGCGGCTCGCTCGGCATGGCGGGCGGTCAGGCGATCGACCTGGAAAGCGTCGGCCGCAAGCTGTCGCGCCCCGAGCTCGAGACGATGCATCGCAAGAAAACAGGTGCGCTGCTGCGCGCATCGGTCCGCATGGGCGCGCTCGCGGGCACGCATCCCGGCGCGGAAGCGCTGACGTCGCTGGATCGGTATGCGGCAGCGATCGGTCTCGCATTCCAGGTCGTCGACGACATCCTGGACGTCACCGCCGATTCCGCCACGCTCGGCAAGACCGCCGGCAAGGACGCGCAGCACGACAAGCCCACTTACGTATCGATCATCGGGCTCGATGCGTCGCGCGAACTCGCTGCGCAACTGGGCCGCGACGCGCACGCCGCGATCGAGCCGTTCGGCGCGCGCGGCCAGCGTCTCGCCGAGCTTGCCGACCTGGTCGTGAACCGGGTGAATTGATTGTTGAACGCGTGACGAACCCCACGGTGCGAAGAAAGAAACAATCGCACCGAACGAATCACGCCAGTTTTCCTAAAATGGGACGACGATGTACGACTTGCTGAAAACCATCGACGATCCGGCCGATCTCCGCGCCCTCGATCGCCGCCAATTGCAACCGCTGGCCGACGAGCTGCGAGCCTACGTGCTCGATAGCGTGTCCCAGACGGGCGGCCATCTGTCGTCCAATCTGGGCACGGTGGAGCTGACCATCGCGTTGCACTATGTGTTCGATACGCCTAATGACCGCATCGTCTGGGACGTCGGTCATCAGACGTATCCGCACAAGATCCTGACCGGCCGCCGCGATCAGATGCCGGGGCTGCGTCAGCTCGGCGGCATCTCCGGTTTCCCGCGCCGCGCCGAATCCGAATACGACACCTTCGGCACCGCGCATTCGAGCACGTCGATTTCGGCTGCGCTCGGCATGGCGATCGCCAACAAGCTGCAGGGCGACAACCGCTTTTCGATCGCTGTGATCGGCGACGGCGCGATGACCGCGGGCATGGCCTTCGAAGCGATGAACAACGCGGGCGTCGCCGACGACGTGCCGCTGCTCGTCATCCTCAACGACAACGACATGTCGATTTCGCCGCCGGTCGGCGCGTTGAATCGCCATCTCGCGCGTCTGATGTCGGGCCGTTTCTACGCCGCCGCGCGCGCGGGCGTCGAACGCGTGCTGCGCCATGCGCCGCCCGTGCTCGATCTCGCGCGCAAGCTCGAAGAGCACGCGAAGGGCATGATCGTACCGGCCACGCTATTCGAGGAGTTCGGCTTCAACTACATCGGCCCGATCGACGGTCACGATCTCGATTCGCTGATCCCGACGCTGCAGAACATCAAGGAACTGCGCGGCCCGCAATTCCTGCACGTCGTCACGAAGAAAGGCCAGGGCTACAAGCTCGCGGAAGCCGATCCGGTGCTGTATCACGGTCCGGGCAAGTTCAATCCGGCTGAAGGCATCAAGCCGTCGACGGCGCCATCGAAGAAGACTTACACGCAGGTGTTCGGCGAATGGCTGTGCGACGCCGCAGCGCAAGACTCGCGCGTGGTCGGCATCACGCCGGCGATGCGCGAAGGCTCCGGCATGGTCGAGTTCGAGAAGCGCTTCCCGGACCGCTATTTCGATGTCGGCATCGCCGAACAGCACGCGGTGACCTTCGCGGGCGGCCTGGCCGCGGACGGCATGAAGCCGGTCGTCGCCATCTATTCGACCTTCCTGCAACGCGCGTATGACCAACTGATCCACGACGTCGCGCTGCAGAATCTGCCAGTCGTGTTCGCGATCGATCGCGCGGGCCTCGTCGGCGCGGACGGCGCGACGCACGCGGGCAACTACGATCTCGCGTTCCTGCGCTGCATCCCGAACATGACGGTGATGGCCGCGTCGGACGAAAACGAGTGCCGCCAGATGCTCCACACGGCGCTGCAGCAGCCGAACCCGACGGCCGTGCGCTATCCGCGCGGCGCGGGCACCGGCGTGGCGACGGTCAAGCAGATGACCGCGATTCCGGTCGGCAAGGGCGAGATTCGCCGCGAGTCGTCGCAAAAGCTGGGCTCGGGCAAGCGCATCGCGATTTGCGCGTTCGGCACGATGGTCGCGCCGTCGCTCGCCGCCGCCGAGGAACTGGATCTGACCGTCGCCAACATGCGCTTCGTGAAACCGGTCGACGCCGATCTGCTGCGCGAACTCGCCGCCACGCACGACGCGATCGTCACGATCGAAGAAGGCACGATCATGGGCGGCGCGGGTTCCGCGTGCGTCGAAGCGCTGCTTGCAAGCTCCATCGTGAAGCCCGTGCTGCAACTCGGCTTGCCGGACGTGTTCATCGATCACGGCGATCCGGCCAAGCTGCTGTCGAGCGTCGGACTGGACGCGGCTGGCATCGCCAAGTCGATTCGCGAGCGCTTCATCGACGCAATCGAAAGCGCCAACGCAGGGAAGCTGACGAAGCGCGTCGCCTGACGACGCCTCGCTCGAACGGCGCGCTCGGGGTGCGCCGTGCATCAACGCTTTGGCACACGGCGCGGGCATCGTCCCGCGCCGTGTGCGCTTGAACGTATCGACCCGCTCGCGTCTTGCGCGACGCGCGGCGCATAAGGACAAAACAAATGAATCAGATGAATCCCGCCTTCGTGATGCCCGACGTCCAGAGCACGCCCGACACGCGTCAGATCGCGATTCAGCGCGTCGGCGTCAAGGGCGTGCGCTATCCGCTGACGGTGCTGACGGAAGACGGGCTGAAGCCGACCGTCGGCGTATGGAACCTCGACGTGCATCTGCCCGCGGAACAGAAGGGCACGCACATGTCGCGTTTCGTCGCGTTGCTGGAAGAGAACCGGCTGCCGGTCGATCAGCACGCGCTGCGCGGATTGCTCTCGCTGATGCTGGCGAAGCTCGAAGCGCACTCCGGCCGTATCGAAGTGACGATGCCGTACTTCGTCATGAAGACCGCGCCGGTCTCGGGCGTGAAGAGCTTGCTGGACTACGAAGTGACGTTTATCGCCGAGCGGCGTGACGGCGACACGCGCATGTCGATCAAAGTGCTCGTGCCGGTGACGAGCCTGTGCCCGTGCTCGAAGAAGATTTCGCAGTACGGCGCGCACAACCAGCGCTCGCACGTCACGATCGCGGCGGAATTGGCCGACGAGATGCCGGTCGAGGAACTGATCCGCATCGCCGAGGAAGAGGCGTCGTGCGAACTGTGGGGCTTGCTGAAGCGTCCGGACGAGAAGTTCGTCACCGAGCGCGCGTATGAAAATCCGAAGTTCGTCGAGGACCTCGTGCGCGATGTCGCGACGCGCCTGAACGCCGACGCGCGCATCGTCGCCTATACGCTCGAAGCCGAGAACTTCGAGTCGATCCACAATCACAGTGCGTATGCCGTGATCGAGTGCGACAAGCGCCGCGACGCCTGAACGTCTAGGCAAGCGCCGTTTCCGCGGAAACGTGCGCTTCCCGCACCGATTCCACCACGAGCGACGCCAGCCGCTCGACGAGCGGCGAGCCCTTTCCCGACGCGCGATGCAGCGCGAGCGGAATCGACGGCAGCGCGGGCAAACCGCCTTCGCCGCCATCGAGCGGACGAACGGTCGACGGCAGGCCGTAGCTCGTTCGCACCGTCACGCCGAGTCCCGCCGCTGCCGCCGCCCACAGTCCGGACAGGCTCGGGCTCGTGAACGCCACACGCCATTTGATGCCCGCACGGTCGAGCGCCGCCGCCGCCGCGCTGTGGAAGAGACACGGCCGATCGAAAACGATGAGCGGCAAGGGCTCGTCGGCGTCGAAATGCCAGGGAACGGTCGATGACGCGATCCAGCGCATCGGCGGCGCGGCGATCGGCTCGGGCAGATTCGACGCCTGACTTTCATCCGGCACGCCCGCCGCACCCCACACGAGCGCGAGATCGAGCTGCGCGCCGCCGATGCGCTCCAGCAGTTCCGTATTGCGCGCGACGCGCGCTTCGATCCGCACTTTCGGGTGCGCTCGCGCGAAGCGTCCGAGCACATCGGGCAGCACGACTTCGCCGAAATCTTCCTGCAGACCGAGCCGGATCCAGCCTTCCAGATCGACGCCGCGAACCGCGACTGCGGCTTCGTCGTTCAGCTCGACGAGCCGCCGCGCGTAGTTGAGCATGACCTCGCCGGCATCGGTGAGTGCGAGCCCGCGTCCCGATTTGCGAAACAGCGGTGTGCCCGCCTGTTCTTCCAGCTTGTGAATCTGGGCGCTGACGGCGGACGTCGAACGCCCGACGCGATCGGCTGCTTTCGCGAAACTCCCGAGGTCCACGCCCGCGACGAAGCTGCGCAACACCGCGAGGTCGAAGGTTGTCTGGCTCATGATGACAGTCCCGATTTGATGAACGGTCCGTCGCAAACTTTGCGATTTTCAGGATGATGTTAAGCGTTCAAACTGGCCCCAGTCAACTTTTCGATGGACTGCGACATGGCCATTTCTCTCGCTTTGAACACCAAAACCGCACTCGGCGATGGACACCGCTGGAAAGTGCTCGGCGTGGGCGTCGCGGCGAACGCGAGCGTGTCGGCGGCGGCGACGGGCTTTCCGACGACCGCCGTCTGGGTGCGCGGCGCCTACCATCTGAGCAACGGGCAACTGGGCGTCGTGCTGGGCGCCCTAGGCTTGGGCGTCGCGCTGTCCGAATTGCCGTGGGGCGTTCTCACCGACAAGTGGGGCGACCGTCCCGTCCTGCTGACCGGTCTTTTTTCGACGGCCGCGGTGCTCGTCGCGATGACTTTGTTCGCGACGCCCGCGACGGCGAGCTTCGGCTGGCTCGTCTTCGCGATGTGCGCGCTGGGCCTGCTCGGCGGCAGCGTCAACGGGTCGAGCGGACGCGCGGTGATGGCGTGGTTCGGCGAAGGCGAGCGCGGCCTCGCGATGAGCATTCGCCAGACGGCTGTGCCGCTCGGCGGCGGCATCGGCGCGGCGTTGCTGCCGTGGCTCGCGTCGTCGCATGGTTTCGGGGCGGTATTCGGCGCGCTGGCCGCGATGTGCGCGCTGTCCGGCATTTTCGCCTGGCGCTGGCTTCACGAGCCGGCTGAAGCCGTTCATCGGGCGATTCGGAGCGCAGGCGCCGCGCCGCTGAAAAACGCGCTGGTCTGGCGCGTCGTGCTGGGCATCGGCATCTTGTGCGTGCCGCAGTTCGCGGTGCTGAGTTTCGCGACGATCTTCATGCACGACGCCGCGCACTTCGGCCTGACCGCGATCAGCGCGACGATGGCCACGCTCCAGATCGGTGCGATCGCGATGCGCGTCTGGAGCGGCCGCCACACCGACCGGCACCGCAACCGCCGCACGTACCTGCGCGTATCGACGATCGTCGCGTGCGCGTCGTTCGTCGTGCTCGGTATCGCGACGGCGCTCGGCGCGGTCCATTGGCCCGTTTTGCTCGCGGCGATGCTGATTCTCGCGGGCGTCTGCGTGTCGGCATGGCACGGCGTCGCGTACACGGAACTGGCGACGCTCGCGGGCACCGAACGCGCGGGCACCGCGCTCGGCATGGCGAACACGGCGGTCTTCGTCGGCTTTTTCGTGACGCCGCTCGCCATTCCGCACGTGCTCGCGATCGGTTCCTGGCCGATGGTCTGGCTCGGGGCGGGCGTGTGCGCGTCGCTCGCGTGGCCGTTGTTTCCGAGGCCCGCGCGCGCTTAAACTGGCCGTCCACGTCATCACCACCACGCGGAGCGCATCTTGATTCTCATCGGCCAATACGATTCCCCGTTCGTGCGGCGCGTCGGCATCGCGCTGAAGCTCTACGACATGGCGTTCGAGCATCGCCCGTGGTCGGTGTTCGGCGACGCCGACAAGATCGCGCCGTACAACCCGCTGTGCCGCGTGCCGACGCTCGTGCTCGATTCCGGCGATACGCTCATCGAAAGCACGATGATCCTCGACTATCTCGACGCAGAGGCGGGCGATGCGCGCGCTTTGATTCCATCGGGCGGGCCGGAGCGACGTCAGGCGCTGAAGGTCTGCGCGCTCGCGACCGGTCTCGCCGACAAGGCCGTCGCGCTCGTCTACGAACGCGTGCTGCACAAGGAGAAATCGCAGGCGTGGCTCGATCGCTGCACGGGGCAGGTCGAGCGTGTGTTGAATGCGCTGGAAGCGGACCGCGCTGCGCGCGCGACGCCTTACTGGTTCGGCGATGCAATCGGCCACGCCGATATCGCCGTGGCCTGCGCGCTGCGCTTCGCGCGCGAGGCGCATCCGGAAATTTTCAGCTCGACGCGCTGGCCGACGCTCATCGGCCATAGCGATCGCTGCGAAACGCTGCCCGTCTTCAAGGCGATCGTGCAGCCGTTCAATCCGCCTCGATAAAGTGGCTCAGGCGCGCGCGAGCGACGTGAGATCCCAGCGCGGCTTCACGGTGAACGCGTAGTCGCGCACGGCCTGCTCCGGCCAGCGCGACAGGCGCAGCGCGCCCGCGAGCGCGATCATCGCGCCGTTGTCGGTGCATAGCGACAGGTCGGGGTAATGCACGTCGAAGCGGCGCTTTTTCGCCGCCGCCGACAGCGCCTCGCGCAACTGCCGGTTCGCGCCGACGCCGCCCGCCACGACGAGCCGCTTCAACCCCGTTTTCTTCAGCGCGGCGAGCGATTTAGCGACGAGCACGTCCACGGCCGCATCGACGAAACCGCGCGCGAGATCGGCCTTGGCCTGCTCGCAGACGTTGTTGCCGAGCTTGCGGCTGTGCGTGAGCACGGCGGTTTTCAGGCCGCTGAAGCTGAAATCGAGATCGCCGGAATGGAGCATCGGACGCGGCAGCGCGACCGCGCCGGGCGTGCCGAATTCCGCGAGCCGCGACACTTCCGGCCCGCCCGGATAGCCGAGGCCGAGCAGCTTCGCGGTCTTGTCGAAGGCTTCGCCGGCGGCGTCGTCGAGTGTTTCGCCGAGCGTCTCGTAGACGCCGACATCGGTCACGCGCATCAACTGCGTGTGTCCGCCGGACACGAGCAGCGCGACGAACGGAAAGGGCGGCGGCGCGTCGACGAGCAGCGGCGACAGCAAATGCCCTTCCAGATGATGGATGCCGACGGTCGGCTTGTCCCACGCCATCGCCAGCGCATTCGCGATGCTCGCGCCGACGAGCAGCGCCCCCGCGAGCCCCGGCCCTTGCGTGAACGCGATGGCGTCGATGTCGCCGCGCTGTGCGCCGGACTTGTCGAGCACTTCCTCCAGCAGCGGCAGCGCGCGGCGGATGTGATCGCGCGAAGCCAGTTCGGGCACGACGCCGCCGTAATCGCGATGCATCGCGATCTGCGAATGAAGGGCGTGCGAAAGCAGGCCGCGCTCGGTGTCGTAGAGTGCGAGGCCGGTTTCGTCGCAGGAGCTTTCGATGCCTAGAACTAGCATGGATTCAATGCGTTAGAGGAACAGAAAAGTATAGCAGCGGGCGTGATCGAGCGTGTCGAAGGTAAAATGCGCGCCATGGAATCCTTCGATATCGCCGTCATCGGCGCGGGCGCGGCCGGCATGATGTGCGCGGCCGTGGCCGCTCAATCCGGACGCCGCGTCGTCCTCATCGACCACGCAGAGCGTCTCGCCGAAAAAATCCGCATCTCCGGCGGCGGGCGCTGCAACTTCACGAACATCAACGCGCAGCCTGCCAATTTTCTGTCGGCGAATCCGCATTTTTGCCGCTCCGCGCTCGCCCGCTACACGCCGCGCGATTTTCTCGCGCTGCTCAAGCAATACCGCGTGAAGTGGCACGAGAAGCACAAGGGCCAGCTCTTCTGCGACGACTCCAGCGAGACCATCATCGACGTGCTCAAAAGCGAGTGCGATGCCGGTCGCGTCGCGTGGCGGCGTCCGGTCGCCGTGCATGAGGTCCGTCACGACGGCGCGCGTTTCGCGCTCGATACGAACGCGGGCACGATCGGCGCGGCGGCGCTCGTGATCGCGACCGGCGGCCTGTCGATCCCGAAGATCGGCGCGACGGATTTCGGCTATCGCGTCGCCAAGCAGTTCGGCCACAAGCTCGTCGATACGCGTCCCGCGCTCGTGCCGCTCACGTTCACGTCCGCCGACTGGGCGCCGTTCGCGCAGCTGTCGGGGCTTTCGCTGCCGGTTCGCATCAGCACGGGCAAAGGCAAGACGCGCGGCGAATTCGACGAAGACTTGCTGCTCACGCATCGCGGCGTGTCGGGGCCGGGCGTGCTGCAGATTTCGAGCTACTGGAACACGTCGGAGCCGATTCACGTCGATCTGCTTCCCGACCTCGATCCGACCGCCATGCTGATCGAAGCCAAAGCCGGCTCGAAAAAGCAGATCGGCAATTTTCTGGCCGAGCACGTTCCCGCGCGTCTCGCGCACGCGTGGCTCGAAGCGCAGCGCGTGCCGGTCGACGCGCGCCTCGCCGATCTGCCGGATCGCACGCTGAAAGCGATCGGCGCATCGCTATCGGACTGGACGCTCACGCCGAGCGGCACCGAAGGCTATCGCAAGGCGGAAGTCACGCGCGGCGGCGTCGACACGCGCGAGCTTTCATCCGCGACGATGATGAGCGAGCGCGTCGCGGGGCTCTATTTCATCGGCGAGGCGGTCGATGTCACCGGCTGGCTCGGCGGCTATAACTTCCAGTGGGCGTGGGCTTCGGGCGTCGCCGCGGGCAAGGCCGCCGCGGAGTACGCGCGAGACGCGGCGACGACCGCCTGAGGGCGTCCGTCCGGGGGTTTTGGCGAGTCTCGAAACGCGGACCCGTTTGCTATACTCGGACGGTCATCGGAGGATTCTCTCCGCTTTCCGCTGGCGCCAGGAAGGCTGTCTGCTAATCCCGCTTGAGGAGGCGTTCCCAAGCGGGTTTTTGCATTCGCGGGACCGCCGCGCGCCGGCCGGAATTCAAACTTTCGCAATTGCACCGGGTGAACGATGAGCCTCAAAGACCAGATCAACGACGACATGAAGACTGCCATGCGCGCGAAGGAAACCGAGCGTCTCGGCACGATTCGCCTGCTGCTCGCGGCAATCAAGCAGCGCGAAGTCGACGATCGCGTCACGCTCGACGACGCGGGCATCACCGCCGTCATCGACAAGATGATCAAGCAGCGCAAGGATTCGATCAGCCAGTTCGAAGCCGCGAGCCGCACCGATCTCGCCGACAAGGAGAAAGCGGAGCTGGCGGTGCTGGCGGCGTATATGCCCGAACAGCTTTCCGCCGAAGCGATCGCTGCCGAAGTCCAGGCAGCCGTCGCCGCGACCGGCGCCGCCGGGCCGCAGGACATGGGCAAGGTGATGGGCGTGCTGAAGCCGAAGCTCGCCGGCAAGGCCGACATGACCGCCGTCTCCGCGCAGGTGAAAGCCGCACTCGCCAAGTAACGTCCGCAGCTTTCGATCGGTGATTCCGCACGCTTTCCTGCAGGATTTGCTCAACCGCGTCGACATCGTCGACGTGGTGGGCCGCTACGTCCAGTTAAAAAAGGGCGGCGCGAATTTCATGGGCCTTTGCCCGTTTCACAACGAGAAAAGCCCGTCGTTCACGGTCAGCCCGACCAAGCAGTTCTATCACTGCTTCGGCTGCGGCGCGCACGGCACCGCGATCGGCTTTCTGATGGAGCACACCGGGCTCACGTTTCCCGAGGCCGTGAAAGACCTGGCGCAAGGCGCCGGCCTGACGGTTCCGCAGGAGCCTTCCAACTCGTTCCGCGGTGGCGGCGGCGACAGCGCACCGAGCAAGGCGGTCAGCGTCGCGTTGACGGACGTCATGCAGACCGCGTGCGATTTCTATCGCAAGCAGTTGCGCGGCGCGCCGAACGCCATCGAATATCTGAAAAAGCGCGGCTTGACCGGTGAGGTCGCCGCGCGCTTCCGGCTCGGCTACGCGCCGGATGGCTGGCAGAACCTCGAAGCGGCCTTTCCCGATTATCGGGATGAAAACCTGGTCGAGTCGGGTTTGGTGATCGTCAGCGAAAAAACGGATTCTCAAGGACAGGCGCGACGTTACGATCGTTTTCGCGAACGCGTGATGTTCCCGATCCGCAATGTGAAGGGCAACGTGATCGGCTTCGGCGGGCGCGTGCTCGATGGTGGCGAGCCTAAATATCTGAACTCGCCGGAGACGCCGCTGTTCAGCAAGGGCAGCGAGCTGTACGGCCTGTTCGAAGCGCGCTTGGCGATTCGTGAACTGGGTTACGTGCTCGTCGTCGAAGGGTATATGGACGTCGTCGCGCTCGCTCAACTGGGTTTTGCGAACGCCGTGGCGACGCTCGGCACGGCGTGTACGCCGATCCACGTGCAGAAGCTGTTTCGTCAGACGGATACCGTCGTCTTCAGTTTCGACGGCGATTCGGCCGGGCGGCGAGCCGCGCGTCGCGCGCTGGAAGCGGCGCTGCCGCACGCTGCGGACAACCGGACCATCAAGTTCCTCTTTCTGCCGAAGGAGCACGATCCGGACAGCTACGTGCGCGAGTTCGGCACGGACGGGTTCGGCGAGCAGGTCGATCGCGCGATGCCGCTGTCGCAGTTCCTGCTGAACGAGGTACTGAACGACAAGGAGCTGGAGCAGCCCGAAGGCCGAGCGAAAGCGCTCTTCGACGCTAAACCGCTGCTGCAGGCGCTGCCCGCAAACGCGTTGCGGGTGCAGATCCTGCATATGCTCGCGGACCGGCTCGACACGCCGTTCACCGAAATCGCCGCGCTATGCGACATCGATTCGCGCGCTGCGGCCGTCGCGCGGGCAAACGTGCCGAAGAGCGAGCGGCGCCGCGTCACCGGACAGGAACAGCGCGCGCTGCGCAATCTGGTGATGTATCCGGGCATCGCGGTTTCGCTCGATCAGGACAGCGAGCGCACCCTCGTAACGATGACCGAGCACGGCGAATTGTTCAGCGAAGTGATCTCGCACGCGCGCGAACTCGGCGATGCCGCGCAGTTCCAGTTGCTGTCGGAGATCTTGAGAAATGCAGCAAACGCGCCCACATACGACGATATCTTTCAGGAAATTCTCGCCTATGATGAAAACGTTCGCGATTTGCTGATGCGCGATCCGTCCGATGAGGACGCGGCGCAGCGAGTCGAGGAACAAAAGCGTCTGCTGGCGGAAGAATTGCAAGCAACAGTGGTGAAGCTGAGGCACGACAGCTACCGGGCGCGGCTGGATCAACTGGCGCGGCAATCGAGTCTGTCGGCGGAAGAGGTCGCGGAGTTCTCGGAGTTGTCGGCGAGAGTGGCGCAGATCAAGGCTGGGCGGGGCGCCGGCGCGGATGGCGCAAGGTGAGAATGCTATAATAAAAAGTTCAAGTGAATTGCTTTTTGTCAACTGTTCAGGCGCTTTCGTCGTTTTTTCACGGTAGATGGGCGACAGCGGTCGAGCAGTTGGCAAAGGGCATGTGAAGTTGTTTGCAGAGGGAAGCGAAGCAGGAAGGCGCTGGCTGAATGGGCCGTAGGCGACGAAGGTGGCACACGCCGCATAAGTCACACGAAACGGGCCGATAAGCACGCCGGCGAACAGACGGGCGCAAGGGAAGCGGCTGCTATCGAGGGTAGGGCGAGGAGACGATTCACACTCGTCCGAACCGCGATGGCGCCCCGGGCAGGGCACGCAGGACGAAGCAGCGTGCGCGTATTGGGTATTCACGGTTCCATCGGCTGTTGTCCAGCAGCCGCGAGTCGAGACTAAAGCCGGTATGGCGAACTCCATGACGAAAAAGCTGAACGATGTATCCGTCGAAGACGACGCAATGCAAAACGCAGAGTCTGGCGCCGCTCCTGCGGCGAAGGTCGAAAAGGCGAAGGCCCGCGATCGCCGCGCGAAGGAAAAAGCGCTGCTGAAGGACGCGTTCTCGTCGAGCGCGCCCGGCACCGTCGAGGAATTGGAAGAGCGGCGCGGCAAGCTGCGCGCGCTCATCAAGCTCGGCAAGGAGCGCGGCTTCCTCACCTACGGCGAGATCAACGACCACCTTCCGGACAACTTCACGGAAACCGAGGCGATCGAAGGCATCATCAGCACGTTCAATGACATGGGCGTGGCGGTGTACGAGCAAGCGCCCGATGCCGAAACGCTGCTGCTGAACGACAACGCGCCGAACGCGTCGTCCGACGACGAAGTCGAGGAAGAGGCCGAAGTCGCGCTTTCCACGGTCGATTCCGAATTCGGCCGCACGACCGATCCGGTCCGCATGTACATGCGCGAGATGGGCACCGTCGAACTGTTGACGCGCGAAGGCGAAATCGAGATCGCGAAGCGTATCGAAGACGGCCTCAAGCACATGGTCATGGCGATCTCCGCGTGCCCGACGACCATCGCCGACATTCTCGCGATGGCCGAGCGCGTGCAGAACGAGGAAGTGCGCGTCGATGAACTCGTCGACGGCCTGATCGATCCGAACGCGCAGGACACCGATGGCTTCTCCGAGCAGGAAGCGGAAGCGATCGAATCGGAAGAAGAAGAGACCGCGGAAGAGGGCGAAGAGGAAGAGGAAGAAGAGGACGACGGCAGCGCGCAGGCAAGCGCGAACGCCGCTCAACTCGAAGCACTCAAGCTCCAGTCGCTCGAGAAGTTCGCGCTCATCAGCGAATGGTTCGACAAGATGCGCCGCGCCTACGAGAAGGAAGGCTATAAATCGAAGGCATATCTGAAGGCGCAGGAAGCCATTCAGACGGAACTCATGAACATTCGCTTCACCGCGCGTACCGTCGAGCGCCTGTGCGATACGCTGCGCGCGCAAGTGGACGAAGTGCGTCAGGTCGAGCGGCAGATCCTGCATACGGTTGTCGACAAGTGCGGCATGCCGCGCGCCGAGTTCATCACGCGATTCCCCGGCAACGAGACGGATCTCGAATGGTCCGACAAGGTCGTCGCCGAGGGTCACGAGTACAGCGCGGTGCTGGAGCGCAATATTCCGGCGATCCGCGAGCAGCAGCAGCGTCTGCTGGATTTGCAGGCGCGCGTCGTTCTGCCGTTGAAGGATCTGAAGGAAACCAACCGTCAGATGGCGGCGGGCGAGTTGAAGGCGCGTCAGGCGAAGCGCGAAATGACGGAGGCGAATCTGCGCCTCGTGATTTCCATCGCGAAGAAGTACACGAATCGTGGCCTGCAGTTCCTCGATCTGATCCAGGAAGGCAACATTGGCTTGATGAAGGCGGTGGACAAGTTCGAATATCGTCGCGGCTACAAGTTTTCGACGTACGCGACGTGGTGGATTCGTCAGGCGATCACGCGTTCGATCGCGGATCAGGCGCGCACCATTCGCATTCCGGTCCACATGATCGAAACGATCAACAAGATGAACCGTATTTCGCGGCAGATCTTGCAGGAGACCGGGCTCGAGCCGGATCCGGCGACGCTCGCCGAGAAGATGGAAATGCCCGAGGACAAGATCCGCAAGATCATGAAGATCGCGAAGGAGCCGATCTCCATGGAAACGCCGATCGGCGACGACGACGATTCGCATCTCGGCGATTTCATCGAGGATACGAACACGGTGGCGCCGTCCGATGCCGCGCTGCATGCATCGATGCGCGACGTCGTGAAGGACGTGCTCGATTCGCTGACGCCGCGCGAGGCGAAGGTGCTGCGCATGCGGTTCGGGATCGAGATGAGCACGGATCACACGCTGGAAGAGGTCGGCAAGCAGTTCGACGTGACGCGTGAGCGGATTCGCCAGATCGAGGCGAAGGCGCTGCGCAAGCTGCGGCATCCGAGCCGGTCGGACAAGTTGAAGTCGTTCCTCGAAGGCAACTGACGGGACTTGTTTTGAGAGGCGTTGTCAGGCAAACTCGCTACCCTTCGTAGTCGCCTCGCGCAATGTTCTGAAGTGACAGAAAGCGCCGTTTGCGGCGCTTTCTTTTTGCACGCTCTGCCTGCACAGGGCCGGAAGCTTAACTGGTATAAGCTGTCGACTCATAATCGACCGATAGTGGGTTCGAGCCCCACCCGGCCCACCAGCACTTGCTCAAAAGTATCAGGGGGTTAGTGTGCCGTTAAGCATAAAATGGCCACCTGGACAGGTTATGCTTTATTGTCCGATAGGCCACTTTATGCTTTAACGTCTCGCTCTGTGGCGCCTGCGGCTGGCGATCCTTGCCTCCCCGCCTACAAGCCTCGCTGTGACGCCATACTGCATCCGGCGCCAACTCCGCGCTGATCTATCTCTTCACTACCGACTTCGCTCGAACTGTCAACGGACCCACAATCCGGTCCTGCTCCAGCAACCGTCCGTACACCTGCACCTACGAAATCGCCGTCGCCGGACGCTCGCAGCGGGCTTTCCCTGGAGCTGGGCAAGCCCACACCTAAGCGCATCGCCTCAGGCGCCCCATAGCGTGGCTTGATGGCTATCCAGTGCACCGCCGACCACCTGCCTGGAGTTGACCGCTCGCCAATCCGCTTTGAGCAACTCCATGAACAACAAAACGAATCTGCATTACCGGCAAGTTGCCCACCGCCGGCCGGCGTCGTGGTCGGAGATAGCCGACCCGCCGACCGGCCGTGGACAACTTGCGGCACCATCCAAGCCATAGCGAACAAGCCTCGCCACGATTCAACGGCGCAACCGGCCACGAAAGTGGCCGCCCCAGCCACTCGACCCGGACGACTGCAAAGCCCCCGGCACTAGCCAAGCAAGTAATTGCGAGCAAATCACTAAAAGCCAGGAATATTTCATGGTTGCCAGCGCGCAGAGGGCGATCGCTACGGCGACCGCGCCTAGGGCGACCGCTCTGCCGCGCCCCCGGCGCGTCACACTCGATGGAACGGAGCGGGAAATCAAGGAGGCCATCACGAGAGCGGGGAAGCCGCCGTGCCAGAACATCCATATCCAGACTGCCGTTTGCGGCCCCGCGCCGAGCAAACCCGTGGGCGAGAAGATCCCGGGAAACACAACTAACTGAATGGCGGCGATCACGCTGGTAAAAGCGTACGCCCCGCTGAGCGCTGCGAAGAGCAACCTTCCGGAGACTGCGTACTGAGTCCAGAGCAGCAGCGCGGTCAGCCCCTCGGTGACGGCGACCCAAGTGGCGAATACGGGTAGGAAGGCGGGAATGACCGGACCTGTGTCCTTGGCGTGCGGCCAGACGAGGACGGCCGCAAAAATCGACAGAGCCGCCGTAGCAGCGGCCATCGCGCGGTGGCGCCCCGTGGATGGGATGTGAATGAGCGTGGTTTGCATCGTAGGAGAAGGCGTAAGCGCGACCACTGCCGCTGTAACCCCTCGGCCAAGGAATCTAACCTTCGTTTAACGGCCGCAGGCCAGGATTCTTGACAAACCGTGGGTTCGCCACTTGCTATCGGCGTTTGGCAACGGTAGCTTCGTTCGATCGATGCCGACGACGCGCTACATGACCTACACCGACGAATCAGGCCCAGAAAGCCGAGTAACGGGAACGGACCATTGACTCGCGGCCCGTACCAAAACGCCACCATATGGCGCTCGTGCTGCGAGGATGACCGCGCTATCGCTTAGGCGAGGCATGGCTAGAAGAGAATTTTGCGAACGCTGACAGCTGGAGCGCTCGGGCAAAAAGCCTGCGTTGACTCTGGGAACCCTTCTTACAGGTATCGCGCTATGACCCCCAACAACGAATCGGTGCACGAGGTAGTCGTCTGTCCAGACGAACATGCAGGATGGCGCATTGAGGTTCCCGATCCTGATCGCCCCCGAGGTGTCTTCGTAACTATTGTGGCGGAGAGACAAGAGGCGCTGGATCTTGCCGCGCGCCTCTATCGCAACGCGCGGATCAAGGTCGCCGACGATTCTGCCACCACATGACAAAGCGCTCCTCGCGCGCTGGCGGGCCGAGCACCGACGAGCCATTGCCGGAGTCCATCGCTCCGCGACTGGCCACGCTCGCACGGCGGCCGCCCGCAGCAGGCGACCGGCTCTACAAGATCAAGTACAAATAGGCACCTCACCGCGCGTTGCCATGCAAGGGCTTGTCCAGCAAGGCTGTCTCAGAACGCCTGTCACGGTTCAAATTCTTGCGCTGTTGCGTTTCGAATAGGCGCTCGTTTGAGCGAGTAACGTCGAGCCAGTGCGTCTTGTCGACCCACTTCGGCCGCTCGACGCCCGGAATGCCGAGCGTCTCTTGATGAACTGCTACGGCCTGTCGCTCGCGATCCTCGCTGACGCGTCGTCGGCCTTTGCCGTCATTGAGGCGGGTTTTATTCAACGTCTGCAGCCAGGCGGATTGCTGACCTTGGCGGCGTCGCGGCAGGACCGCAAACGCCAGCATCGGCGAACTCACACTCATGACCCTGAGCCGCCCATCGGACCTATGCACATTAGTGGCGGCTAGAATGCGCATCCGACTTTTGAACGCCTACGCTCCAGCAAGCTTCGCGGTCGTATAAGTCTCGCCGCATTGGTTCACAGAAATTGCATGACTTTACTGGCCATCAACGGCCGTCCGACAACCGTCGCTCATGCGCTCTGTAAACCCGGCCGAGAGCCCTGCATCGTTCCGCTTCAGGCTGGGCCATCGTTGCGCGCTTTCGAGCTAAATTGAATTTAGAAGGGCCGACTTACTAAGATCAAGTTTGCACGGCGACCCTCACAAGGTGAAACATCAGGGCAAACTTAAGTTTAGTGGTTGAGTGCATTGAATCAACGATGAAATGTATTCAAGGTGAAAAACGACGACCTCTTAGATACATACAGTAGGATACTTGTCTCGAATCGGTGCTCCCCGGTCTCTTCTAGAAAGGTACGAAGATAAAGGCTCGAAGCACATCTTGCAGTCGGGTCAACTTTTTCCTATCTTTCATGTAGCTTATGACCAAATAGGAGCAAGCATGGCCGATAATCCAGGGATCGCTATCAATTTGACCGCCGATGATTTGGTTAAGATCATCGAGGCCACTGCGGCCGCGCGTAAATCCGTTGCGCTGGCTCCGACCGGGGCTGGCCAGCCGAATCCCGGTCTGGCGGGAAAGGAACCGCTTCAGCCTTTGTGGTGCGGAATCCTTAATTGCGGTGGCAGCATCGAAGTGTGATCGCCGAGCGTCAGAACATTCAACCGAAAACTGGATATGCCGATCTTTAGAACTGACGCCGCGCGGCTTATTTACGAGCGGTTGAATGCTGACGTCAATCTGCTCAAGCAGCAGGGTCCGAAGGACGGACTAGATCTGCTCGTGCTTAACATTAGCGAAGGATGCAATCTAGCATGCAGCTATTGCTTTGCTGATAGAGGTCAGTATGGTGCGGAGCACGCACGCTGGATGTCCGACGATACCGCGTTTCGTTCTATTGACTGGGCTTATACGTCGTATGGAAACTTGAAGGCCATCAAATTTTTTGGCGGTGAACCACTTCTCAGGCTGTCGACTCTTCGGGCGGCAAGTGAATACGCATTGAAAAAGGCGCTTTCGCTTGGGCATGAGGCTCCCAAGTTGGTCGCGATAACAAATGCGACGCGGTACGATAGCCAAGTTCGAGAATGGATAGAGGAACATCAACCAGCCATAACAGCTAGCATCGATGGCCCAAAAAAATTGCACGATTTATTTCGGATATTTCCTAATGGCCGGGGAAGCTTCGAATCTGTCGACAGAAATATCAAGCGGATGCTGGAGGAGACCGGTAGGCCAACCGCGCTCGAGTGTGTCTATTCGCCGTCTCACTTCGAGCAGGGTTACTCGATGGTTGATACGCATAAGTACCTGGTCGAACGTTATGGCATATCATCAATAATCCTTCATCCCGTACAAGCAATATCTAGTGACACTCTGCCCCATCGCCCGGCCACGATGGCGCGATATCGCGCAGCAATGTACGATCTGGCGCTTGAGTACGGTAGGTACCTAATGCTCGCTGCGCTGCGAACTGATGTTCCCGCGCACGCACGTGCGGCGCTGACGAGTATTGTCAGTGCACGGAAATCCGCAGACGCTCACTGTGGTCTAGCTATACATACGATAACGGTCAAGGCTAACGGCGATTTGACCCCTTGTTATACGCTCATCGGGCATGAACAGTTTTCTATGGGAAACATAAAAAATCACGACGAGCGAAAGTTTAGAAAGGTCGTGCAGATATTTAAAGGCAACCTAAAATCTCAGAATCCAATCTGCGCTAATTGCTCTATCTTAAAAACCTGCCACAGTTGCCCAGGCGACATGCATACTACAAATGGGTCGATTGACGCGCCGGTGTCATCTACTTGCGACTTCTTAACCGGTGTAACCGAAGGGCGAATCCTTGCGCTGAACGAAATCAGATCTGAACCAACTTGGGATCGGATCATGTAACTGCTGCTCAGACCGCGAAACGAGTCTCTAGTCGGATCGCGACCGACGTCGCACGGCGCATTGAAGCCACCTTCCCCTGTCGGCATTTACCGGGAAAAGGGCACAACTGAAAGCGGATCAGTAACGCTCAAGGCGTCAACACCTTGTTACGCGGCGGCGACCGCTCCGACTGCAGTTAGCTGACCGATTTTGACCGAGGGCTCATAGTCTATTGGTCCACACCGTTAGGCGACCAAGAGAACCCAGATCGCACCAGATCTATTCTAAAATTACTTGAAAGCTTTTACTTATGCGCTAGTCTTGCTAAACGGTCACCGAGCAAGTCGTGGCATACCGTGCGTAGTTTGATGTGAGGAAAGCTGACATTCCGGTCGTCAAGTGTCTGCTAACGAAGGAACTAGGGTAAGGGTACCTATATCGAGCCGGGGACCTTGTGATGATAAAAAAACTCATAGTGTCGGCGGTGGCCCTTGTCACTACTCTGTCAGAGCTCAGCTTCGCTGAGTCGGTACCGACCACTGCAGATGATTTGAGCGCATCAGTCGCCCGAATCCCCAAAGCTGAGCGTCCCCGAATCGCAGAGAAGCTCGCACAGATTCAATCGATAACCTTAAGCCAGATAAAGGAGATCCAAACGACGCTATTGAATATACGTTCCGACACAGTAACAGCCACCACGACCAAGGACTTAGCTCTGAACGCCAAAGAGCAGGACTTGATTGACACACGTCGTGCGTTTGTGGCATCGCAAGTCGCAAAACAGGTGGTTTCCGGGACCGCGGTCAATTTACCGCCGAAAGACTTGGAGCAGATTGTGCCGGACATGCTCGAAAGCATCGCGATAGCGTCAAATCCCATGCTTCCCACATGCGGTACGAGTCTGTCTTATCTGGGTGATTCTGCACAGGCTGGATGGCAAGATATACTCGGTAAATTTCTTAAAGACCACGGTGATGTACTCTCGAGCGTCGGGCGTCTCGAGATTGAAACAGAAACCGTTGGCCCACCCGATGCGTCGGGAATTCCGGCTAAGAAAAATGTACGCACGTCTGTAGGTAGTGCATTTGCGATCTCTCAACACCAAGTAGTTACTGCCGGGCATGTCGCAGCAATGTTCTGGGATCCGAAGACGAACGGGTTTCGCGACGGCGTGAAATCTGTGATTTTTGATACCGGGGGCGAGTACGAGTTCGGATGCAAAAAACCAAGTCCCGATGCTCGATCCGTACGTATCGCGACTGCGACTGAATACAAATATACGCCAAATGTCGCTCCGAAAAACGCGCCTGTCGATTTCGCGATACTCAGAATCGCCTCCGACGAGAAGCCATTGAACGCGACGCTCACCATTGCGGAGAATGTAAATATCCCCGTAAGTTCATTTATTATCGTAGTCGAGTACCCGGCGAATGACAACCGTGTGAACCAGATATTGTGGCGGTCGGCAATGAGCGTTCCCATCGAAGGGGGCGGAATGTTTCCCGTGACTAACATAAAACGTGTTGCACCGGGAATGATCGTACCTGCTTGTGAAAATTCAGCATCTTTACATGTTACTCACGATGCCACGACACTCAATAGGAGTTCCGGTGCTCCGATCCTTGATGCTGCGACAGGTCAAGTTATTGGCTTGCAGGTGTCAGGTTTCCGCGACCTCGGTGGAGTCGGTCAATATTGCAATCTCGGGATAAAAGCAAACAACGCAACATTCGCAAATGCTGTCTTAGAGAAGTAATCGAGACATTCGAATATGCGACTGAGCCATAAACTTATGCCATCCAATCTACTCGTCCTTGGATTGATAGCCATTAGCGCCTTCGCCTTCGGACAATCGACAGACGTATCGGTCCGATCGTTACCTTTGCCCCCGGTTCCGACCGCAGCTACCGAGAAGGCGGATTCGTATCTGTTTCAATCGTCGGATACGGCGGAGATGCGTCAAAAGAAACGGGCTTCTATTACTGCAATGGTCAGTATCACTGCGTCGCGATTGCGAGATCTGAATAAAGAAATCTTGACGCAGCGCGCCCCAGAGGCATTCGGCCCACCTTCTGTCACGAACACCGAAAATACCTCGGCCATCCAACAACTGAGCAAACAGCGAGAGGAAACCGCGCGCGAGCTTGCATCGTGGAAGCGATATCTTGAGAACTTTGATCTGGAGAGTCAGTGTGGTCCTCTTGATGATAGCCAAGACGTCGAGTTTTATGACGGGACAAGAGGACCATCAGCGAAATTTGTTTCTGACCATGAAAAAGCGGTCGTGCTTATCAAATGGATAGACGATGTAAAAGGGCGAATCGGACCCGACGGAGATCCCGGAAACGTGGCGGGCGTCAGATGGTGCTCTGGAACCCTCATCGCGCCATCGAAAGTGCTGACGGCACGGCATTGTACGGACATTGACAGCGGGTCTTGGAGGACACCTCGGGTCAATGGGACGGCGCTTCCTCCAGAAAAACTTGCAACATTGATGGAGATCGAGTTCAACTATCAATTAGATAGGGCGACAGGGGAGTTGCGCACTCCGGTCTCGTATCCGGTAGTCGCTCTGATTGAACGCGGGAACGAACAAAACAAATTGGACTATGCCATCCTCGAAGTCGGACCTGGCGCCAATGGAAAGTTGCCCGGAAGTACGTTCCCGATCGCGAAGACGGTAACCAGTGAAACTGCACTCAAAGCTGCGGACCGGCTAACCGTGATCCAACATCCGCTTGGAAAACCAAAGAGAATTGACGCTGGTATCGGTATAGAGCGGAATCCATCTGAAATTACGTACAGCGATATCGATACTTTAGGCGGATCGTCTGGTGCGGGCGTTCTCGACCAGAATGGGCAATTGGTCGCTGTCCACATCGAGGGTGGTTGCAATGCTAACGGAGGTGCGAACGTGGGGGTCACAATGTCTGCGATTGCGAAATCATCTCCATTTTTTCGCAAATGAACGCATGGCGCAATTACTCGTTAATTGAAGGAAAATAATGAATCGGCGCTCCTTTCTAGAATCCCTGGTTGCCCTCGGCATCCTTTTGCCTGACGCACCAGGTTACGGCCAGGTTCCGCCGGATCGGATACGGCGTAGAATCTCGGATCCTCTCGCAAAGGAGGACGTTGAAGCCTTCAGCATGGCGGTTGCCAATATGAAAAATGTTTCGGATGCGACTAATCCAAACAGTTGGATGTATTGGGCGAACGTTCATGGGATGACAACAAGCGCTCCCAACGCTCTCATTGGCGTTTGGGATAAGTGCGACCACGGGAACTACTTTCTAGCATGGCACCGAATGTATCTTGCCTTCTTTGAGCGGGTTATCGCACACATAAGTGGTAAGCGAAACTTCGCAATGCCTTATTGGGACTGGTATTCCTCGGAACTTCTTCCTGAGCACTTTACAGAGCCGTCTGGCCCAGGGAATCCGCTATGGCGGGAGAAGCGTCAGTACACAGTAAAGTTCCCTGTTTCTACGACCGTATTATCGAGCCCCGGAACTCGAGAGTACAACGATTTCAACCAATTCTCTTTCGGGGACCCCCACTCGAATATCCATCTAAATTTTTCCGGCGAAATGAGCACTCCGGCGACCGCGGCGCGAGATCCGGTGTTCTGGCCGCATCACGCGGCGATGGACCGGCTCTGGGAAATTTGGGCAGCGGATCAGACGCACGCAGGTCCGGATCGAAATAGTCTCTGGGCACAAAACAAATTTTCGTTTCTTTTAACGCGCGACGGTAGGGAAATAAAGGTGGCAGATATGCTGACCACAGCTGATCTTGGCTACAAGTATGACGATTTCTCGATTGCATCCAAAGTGGTTCGAGCGCCGTTGAGGCCGCCTGGCAAACCTGAAGTTGCCGAAGCGGTGCATATTCCAGAGGGGTTGGCGGCAAGTGACGCCAAAGTTGCGCTCTCACAATACAGATCTTTGAGACTTGGCGGAGACGCAAAATCGGTAGAGTTTCCGCTTCCAAATAATGCGGGCGGAACACTTGAGGCCGTAGGCGCTGAAACATCGAAGCGACAATTATGGATCGTTTTAGATGGCGTCGTCCTCACGGAAAGGGGCCGGCGCGAACGCGTCCTTTACGACATATACATAAATCTTCCTCGTTCGACTCCACAAGAAAGCCCCCCGTCCGCTGGAAGTTACAAAGTCGGACAAATCAACTCTTTCGGCCTCGCTCAAGACCATGCGTCAGGTCAACATCAACAGCACAAAATTGAGATAAGGCTCGACAAATACATTCCCTCTCTAAGAGTAAGCGGCGCCTGGAGCCCTGACAGACTGAATATCAACTTCATACCAGGTTCGACTGAAGCAAGTGGGCCGCCAATGATTACCATTCAGACCTTAAGAGTAGAATTGCGCTAATGCGAAGAATTCCGAAGGGTTCCCGTTGAAGCCAGAAGAAGGGGGAGTGAAAGCCATGCTCAAGAAATTACCGGCCCTAGCCTTTTTAGTTTGCGCATCAATTGGATCATTTGCGGCAACTCCTGAAGAGGTGCAAGAAGCGGAGAGAGATCGTGACCTCGCGAAAGCAAAGCAGGAGACGGCCGAGGCAAATGCAGCCAGGGCGAAAGCCAATATTGGCGAGTTGTCATCGCAATCTCTGCCAACGGGTTCGGGAACGGCTACAGCATTGAACATTGAAGGTAAGATCCTGGCATACAGGGCAGTGGACGCAGTTGCGAGCGATATTGCAACACAAGTTCTAAACGCAGCTCCGAAGGCGACCAATATCGTCATATTTGGTGATGCCCAATTTAGCGCAATCACTCGATATTGGATGTTTAGGACGCAGCTTTCAAAACTGAATAAATCGATTGTCCAAATCGTCGGCGGTAACCTCGATGAGCCGCGACTTCCAGGGCTTTCGTCAGACGAGTCATTAACTTCGTGTAAGAGAGGCCCAGTTAAAGAGGTGATTCCTCCCTTGATTGCGGTCGCAGCGGGATTGCAGGTTTTGTCGCTGTTTAAGACAGATAAGGTTATGACAGGCACGGACGTTAGCGATGATGATTTCGCACTTTCTTCTGCGGTCGTCGGGAAGCTAAAATCTGCGCGGCCGTCGCTGAACATTGTCTATCCGACGGTATATGTGCCGAACGCGTTTCCAGCTGTTCCCAGACCTGAAGTGAAGTCTGCGGTGCTCGACGCGGTCGATGAATTGGAACGATACAAAGGTGCGTTAGACCGGCTTTCCACATTAATCGATTCGCGGAAGAAGACACTTGCTGCGGCGATCGGCTCGGCAAAAACCTCCGCTTCGTGCAAGAGCATGTATGAAACGGACGTAAAAACTCTGGAAAGAATGGAACAAAGTAATAAGACACTCCAGAAATTGGTATCCAATAATCAAGAATTTTTGAGCAAAGTGGATGACAAAAGTGGAAGTTCCGTGCTGCAGGATCTGTACATAGCCGAAACGTTGACATCGAATTTCAAGTCCGCGTATGTGCTGAAATTGAAGACAGTCGCGGCGGGTGGTGCCACGTTGGCCGAAAAAAACTTATTTACAACGAACTTTTATTTCAGCGGCGGTGCAATTATTTCGTATATGCTGTTGGATGGCCAAAGTGGCGAGATTGTTTCCACGGCGGTTTTACCTCGCTACGCTCAATACGTGAAAGCGAACGATTTTCGATGAAATCAATGCGACCCTTCTTAGAACGAGCGCTTGATCTAATCGACTTAGATCCGTGGACTGCGGGAGGCGAATTTCAGGAGTCGCTCGAACGAGAAAGCTCACAATTCTGTGTGTAAGCACGGCGATCCGGCGCTATCTTACAGTCCGATCGGCTAATTGCGAAGGTGAAGATAGATGAAGAGAGAAAGCTATTGCCGCATACGATCTGGCACCTCGTTCATGCTGTCGGTTCTTATTTCTGATCGCGTGCGATTAATACCCAAATCGTCCTGGCAATCTTGTTGGCGAGTGCCACGATGACGGGCATACCTTGGCCAAACAACCTGAACAAACGCCCATTTTCCTTCGGGATCTGTCGGGCGTCTCTAAGCCGAGGACCGTGTTGGCCGATCTCCGTTGTCGTGGCGTAGATGCCCATATCGCGCCGGTACAGTTGATTCACGGAGGTAAGCACAAGGCGCTAACCAGTACAAAGCGACGATGGTTAAAACGTCGCCAAGCGCTAGAACCGATAATCGGACACGTGAAGCAGGACCATGGCATGCAGCGTTGCTGGGTCAAAGGACAAACCGGCGACGCGTTACATGCGGTGTTGTGCGCGGTGGGCTATAAGGTGCGCTGGTTGTTGCGCGCTATTGTCCGTCCGGTGCTCGACGTGCATGGCTGCGCTGCCTGCCAGAGATGTGGCAGGAAACCTTGTCTGCACCTTCCGCAACTGCCTGACTTGACGGAGTGCGCCGGAATTCGGTCGACCGCAGGAAAACTTCTGCGATGGAAATCGAATTTTGCAGGTCGGACTATCTAATGTAACCTAGCGGAAGCATTAAAGCGTCACGCTCGTCAACACCAACACACAAGAACCAATCTCGCTGGGGAACGGGGCTGGCGAAGCGCCTTGCACGTTGTGCTCCATGTGCAGCGGCGGTAAGCGCCCGGGCGGGGTCTCTGCCCCGGCATCCACATCTCAGGTGTACGACCGCTTTCCCCGAAGAAGCCGTCTCTCAAATGACCGAAGTCCGGATTAGTGAAACGTCTGCAACTGGCCGGTTTGTGTCGTCAAGCTTCCGTGCAAAAATCGCGAGTCATCACTACCATCCGATCCGTGACGATCCGTCGAAGGATCAACATGCATGTTCGACGCCTGTCGCTGCACGAATGGGCCTTGGCGTTCCCTTTCATATCGCAGCTACGATCACTCGATGAGGCCGAGTACCTTCGGCGAATTGCCATTCAGTCTCTCGCCGGCTTTGAGCTAGTCGGCGCGTTCGCAGAAGAGCGGCTAGTCGGGGTTTTGGGCATGCGCCCGGTTCACACGCTAGCGCGAGACCGTGCGTCCATGTCGATGTTGTGTCCCGCGGTAGCAAACCATTGTAGAAAGTTGACGCAATCGTAGTATGCGAAGCCTCGGCGGAATTATCGGTCGGGGCTTCGTCTTTTTTGCGCTATCGCGCGTCCTTCAGCTTGTGCGGTTTGGGCGGCGGCTTGACGTTGTTGTGCTCAAACTCGGGCGTGTTCTTCAGCGCTTCCTTGGCGGCGCACGCCCAGGGCGCGTGACTCGCTGTCAGTGCAACCGAGGCCGTCGGCGGCGTTCTCATGAGCGAGAGCAGGGAAGACGAGCGAAATGGACGAGATGTCATTGAAGTACAGCCTGGCTACCCCGAACGCGAGTGCGGGATCGTCGCGGCCGAGCTGAAGTTTGTCTTGATGCCGCGCCATGGGTTCGGAGCCTTTGTCTGGCCGCCCTCGCGCGCGGTTTGCGCGGACGTGTCCTGCATTGGGCGCAATCCGGCACTTCTTTGACTCGTACCGCTCGCGGCATCGCAGCATGGAGTCATCGTTCTCGTTGGAAGCTTGGCCCGCTCGTTGCTGAAATGATGTCACCGTCGAAGGAGGCATCCATATGCTACGGAAACCCTCACGATCTTCTCGAACTCGTTACGAGCGCTCTCCCGCCGCGTAACGAACTAGGGCACGCGGGGCAAGAGGATTTCGAATACTTCTGCGCATACACCGGGCTTCGAGAAGCGAACGTCGGCGCCGATGCGTTTGCATGGGCGAAACTCGCCTTCTTGTCCGCGTGGAGGCGCCGAACGGATACCCATGCCGAGCATTCAACTTGATAAACGCAAGCCTCCCTCCGATTCGGCCGTCTCTGTTCGTCGAGGAAATGAACCGATTGCTGCCCCAGCAGCAAGGATTTTCTCCCGGTCTCCACGTCTTCTTGACGCCGCGTGGATGCAGCGACGAAGAGGCAACTGGGTGGGATTGGAGCCAGATTCGCCTGCTGCAGCTGTGGCAGTGGCGCAAGCGTTTGAGGATGTCCGACATCTTCATCGTCTCTAATCTCCTTCCTTGCTCGCCACAACCCGACTCGATCGCCGCACGCGCAATGACGATTTGTTCAGCACGGCGTGAGTTGTCAATCGTAGCTAGCGCTGGGACTGGTGTGATTCGAGCAATTACTCACCAGGGCTGCCACCAGTTCCTGCATCTCAATCGCCAATTGCACCCTGCGAGCGCTCTCCGGCCCATAAAGTTTTTGAAGCGAATGCCGAAAATCGAGTGATGGATAAGGAACAACGACGACCAATTGCGGACGAGCAGCTACACGGAGATGCCCGGGCGCTGGCTCTTAGCATCGAGACAATCCGGCGCGCACGGGGGAAGAAGAATCCGCGCGACGTCGATTTCGGTACGCCTGAATGGAAAAACACCTGCCTCGAATTTGCGCGAGATTTGCGCTGGGCTTTGGGCATTGGCGATGACGGCCTCACCGAAGGTCGTCGGCCAGACAGCCCTTAATAACAACCGTGCTGTATTTGCGCTGGTTGAGAAACGGGTTCCGGGCGAGGCCGTGATTCGGCGGCTGCAGTTGCCGCGAGTACGGGGCGCGTTTCGAACAATTCTTAGGCCTCACGTCTTTTTTGGCTGCTTTACGCTACATCAAGCATATCGCCCTACCGTTGCGAGTGCATGAGCGTATGGGGTCGTATGAAGATGAAGACTGTAGCAGCGGTGGTGATGGTAGGTGATCGACAGGTCGCGGCGGACTATGACGTGACGGTCGGCCGGATTCGGATCACGAGCGACGCTGCGTTCATCGAGGACATTGTTCCTCCCGACTCCTGGATCGCTTTAAATTCGGTAGCGGAAGGAAGCGAATGGGGCACACATCCAACGCCTGATGACCTTCGGCGCTATCTGGAAAGATATGTCGCTGAGCGGGGTACCCCCGCTGTCGCGCAACTGACCGAACGGGAGGATGGCGAGCATCGGAGCATGGGTTTCATAAAAGCAGTGCGCCGGTGGCTCACTTCGCGAGAGTTCGAAAGGCGTTGAGTGGCGTATTGCTTTGATTTCGTCGCTGGTTTCCTTGTAGATACGCGCGCGTTTAACTCCGTACGGGAGACCTTGTCTCGTGGGCTAATTCCCGCGGCACTGGTATATCGATTACTCGTGCGACGCCTCAAACAAACCTCCGGCGCAGGAGTCGCTCGTCTCAATCGAAGACACTTGAGAAGGCCGCGTTACATATGGGAGCAGCGTGTGCATCGGAAAGGGCGCGTTCGCGGTGCGTTTATCGAGCGGCACCAATCGTTGAAGCTGATGCCGTTTTCGGCGCTCGGTATCGTCCCGGATTGCAGCGAATGCTGTTCTCGACCGCGCGAATGGCGGCGCACCCAGCGGACGCGATAAAGAGATGTGGGGCTGCCTAATAGACGACACCGAACGCCACAATCGCATCGTCCGATTGCACCCATTCCTCTCAGGCGCTGCAGCCGTTTTTCTGCCGCTCAGCCAACACCCGGTTGCGCCAGGTCCGGGCGACGCTAGTTCCGATTCGCTCGAACTCAAGGCCGTTCGCAGCGCACTCGAGGCAGTGCAATTCTTGCAATGCGCCTTCGCCGCAACGGTTGCCGTCTTGAAGTGCAAATTCAAGCTCCGCTCCGAGCTTCTGCTTGCGAAGCTCTTTGCATATCCAATCGGCGGCTGCTTGCCATTCAGTTGGACGAGCTTCTTTGGGGACACCCATCATCATCTCAGCGTTCGCTTCGTCGAACGCGTGGCATTGCAAAATCTCTCTAACTTCGCGCAATACGTCCTCGGCAGTCCGGTCGGGCTTCTGGACGGCGGCGCGCCAATCGGGAAAACGCTCTGAGATGGCCTCGACGAGCGCCGTTAAGTCAAAGTCGCGCCAGAATCTTGGAAGCGGCCTGTACGCGTATTCGAAGGCAAGGCCCAGACTACCCGCGTTCACGTCGGCGTCACGGAGGCCGCAGTCCATCATGAAGGCTACGATGGTTCTGGCGACTTCTTGGAAATTGTTCGTTGCAGCTTGTTGGTTGGGTTCTTTGATGCTCATTGTGTTGGGTCCGTTGTGAGAGTGCCAGGCGACTTCGCTGGCTACGTCGCCAATTCTTGATGTCTCGAAGACAATGTTCGTTTGAGCACGAGCGCGATTCTGGATCGCGCACACCGCGTTCAGTATTCGTCCCTACGTCCGAGCATGTCGTCGAACGTGATGTCGCCTCGATGCAAGATGAACGACGTTACATTCAGCTCGCATATCGCGTTTCCGGCCGTGACTTCGAGCATTGCAACTGCCATGTTGTCGAACGAACTGCATGGAAAGCCCAGGAGACCATGTGCCGGTTGAAGCTCGTCGAATTCGGGTTTATCTGGTCCGGTGATAATGTCTACGAGCGGATTGCCTGACGGCTTGAACACTTCGGTTGCACGCCGAGCTGGGGTCACCCCAGCTTTTACGGCGTTGGCCAACGCGTCCAGCCAATCGTCAAGCGTAGCGTGACAGAACGCGTCACCCTGGGCCTCGGCGGATTCGCCGATGAAGTGCAGATGCCGTCCTTCCGACATGTGGCAGACTTTGTCGTAGTAGTTGCGGAACTCTTCACCCAACGATGCGCGGTTGAAGCCGGCGCGCCCGAGCCGTCGACGAAGAGTATCCGCCGTTGCGGAGTACACGAACTCCATCTCGACCTCGGCGTCCGATTTGTCGATGGGCATGGCGTGGATGAGCGGATTGCGCTGGTCCCTTCGACGGCATCGGATGATGCGGTCTGCCGTAAAAGCAAGGAGCCTTTCGAGGCTGATTCGCCGACTTTTTTCACTCGCCAAGCCACTTTCTTGGCTGCGATCTTTGTCGGTGCTCCGTCGGCTTCCTGGTTGCCGCTTCTTCGAACAGACGGCCGAAACGCGGCGGCATCGACGACGCCCTCGCCGCTCAAAACACCAGCGCGAACGCCAGGTCGTATGTCACGGCTTGACGCGATTGCGGCCGCGCCACCTGGTTGCAGCTGACGGCGGCCAGTCGAGCTCCGGTGCCGGCAGAAACTCGCCGATTGCCTCCGCATACATGCTGCCCGCCCGCTCGAGCTCATCAGTCAGCGCCAGCACTCGCCTCCATACTTCCGGCCGTCGCAACGCTTCGGACGTCACCGCGCACCCATGCTCGAATTCGCTGCGAAACGGTAGGAGACCGCCCATCATCTGCACGACTTCGTCGAGCGCGGTGCGATGGTCGTAGGGACCGGGCAGGAAGCCCTTGTGCGACACATAGATCAGACGAGGATTGAGTCTGGACAAGGCCGAATAGCCGAGGCCGAGCTTGTCCACGGTGCCGCTCTTGAAGTTCTCGCTGAAGACATCGGCGTTCGCAAGCAGCTTGTGCACGATCTCCACGCCGCGCGGGTCCTTCAGATCGACGGCGATGCTTTTCTTGTTGCGGTTGAACGTGCTGAAGAAGCCTGCTCCCGAGCCTCGCAGATTGCGGGTGCTGTCGCCGGTGATCGGCTCGACCTTGATCACTTCCGCGCCGAGGTCTGCCAGCACCATGCCGCACGTCGGCCCCATCACCATGTGCGTCATCTCTACGACGCGCACGCCGCTGTACGGCAAGGACTGGTCCGAATGCACTTCGCTCATTGCGCCGCTCCCAACAAACAGCCTTCCGGCTGGGGCGCACTCGGCGCGCGCCCGTCTGCGTACGAGAAACCTTTCGGCAATCCCGCGTCCTGTACGTGTCCGTAGAGCGCTTCGCCCGGAAGCGCCTGTGCGAGGATCGAGCGCGCGGCAATGAGCTTGTCGATGTCTATGCCCGTGTCGTAGCCCATCGCCTCGAGCAGAAACGCGAGGTCTTCGGTAACGATGTTCCCCGTCGCGCCCGGCGCGTAGGGGCAGCCGCCGAGGCCCGCCTGACTCGAATCGATCGTGGTGACGCCGGCATCGAGTGCCGCCTCGACATTTGCCAGGCCTTGACCGCGCGTGTTGTGGAAATGAGCGCCGCCCGCCTTCGCGCCGACTTCCGATTGCAGCCGGCGAAACAGGCGGCGAACCTGAACGGGGTTGGCATAACCGCTCGTATCGGACAGGCCGATTTCGTCGACACCGCATTCGGCCATCGCGAGGCACATGCGCATCGTCTGGTCGTCGGTCACGGTGCCCGCGATCGTGCAGCCGAATGCGACCGATACACCCGCTTCGATTTCTGTTCCGGGGAACTGCTCATCGCGCAGCGCGACGATGCTGCGCACCTCATCGATCAACTGCGCGGTCGTTTTGCGGACATTAGCCAACGCGTGTTCATCGGTGACGGACACCGGCAACGTGACTTTATGGACGCCGGCTTCGAACGCGCTTTGCGAGCCGCGCAGGTTCGGCGCCAGGACAGCGACACGAAGGTCCGGAATGGATAACGCGTGAGCGACGACTTCGCGGATATCGGCCATTTGGGGCAGAAGTTTCGGCGGAACGAACGATCCCACTTCGATCTCCTTGAGTCCCGCTGCCGCCAGCGCGGATATCCATTCGAGTTTCGCGGACGTCGGCATGACGCTTCGGATGCTCTGCAAGCCGTCGCGCGGGCCGACTTCGCTGATCAGTATTCGGCGATGTGAGGCGCTCATTTCGCTCCTTAGTTCTGTCAGATAGACCTGTGTTTTGTTAGAGAGAACTTTAGGCGAAGACGTTTATCGCTGAAAGCGGGGTTAACCCCGGATTTCAGAACTGGAGTTCTACTGGATAGAACTGTATAGTCGTGGAAATTGATTCGGGAGCGGTGCATGACCAAGGAAGACCAGCCGTCCGATACGAACGAGGCGTCGAGCGGCGTCGCCGTTCTTGACCGGGCGTTCGCCATACTCAATGCCTTCGGGCCGACCGACGACCGGCTGACCCTGACCGAGCTTTCACGCCGGACCGAGCTTTATAAGAGTACGGTTTTGAGACTGCTCGGCGCTTTGGAGCATGGCGGATTCATCCGGAAGCTGAGCGACGGGCAATACGCAATCGGTCATCAGCCGTTGCGGCTTGCGACGCTCTATCAGCGGTCGTTTCAGGTGGGGCCTGTGATCGAACCGTTGCTTCAGCAGTTGAGCCGGGACTTGGGCGAAACGGCCAGTTTCTACGTACGCCAGGGCGATCAACGTCTCGTGTTGTATCGCGTCGAACCTAGCCGCAGCGTTCGGGTATCGATTCGCGTCGGAGAGGAGTTCGCGATCGATAAGGGCGCCTCCGGCAAAGTCCTGCTCGCGTTCTCGGAGACACAGGATCCGCGCTGGCAAGAGATCCGCGAACGGCTATGGGCCACCTCGTTTGGCGAGAGGGATCCGGAAACGGCATCGGCCTCGGTGCCCGTGTTCAATTCGACCGGCGAGTTGCAGGGCGCGTTGACGCTTTCAGGACCAAAGGGCCGTTTCGATGCTCCGGCGGTCATCGATGCAGCATTGGCGATGTTGCTCGATAGCGCGCGGCGAGCGACCGTCGCACTGGGCGGAAACGGATCGAGATATGACGCGAGCATCGCGAGCTTCGTGAAAGCGCCGCCAGCCGCCGATGAAAGCGAGCGCTCTGCCTGAAGGACGGCAGTCACATGCTTTCACGCGCACGCCGCACGGATGAAGTCGGGAATCTCGACGGCTTTCAGCTTTCCATCGGCTTGCTTGACACACAGCGCGCGCGTCGCGCGAAATTCGCAGATCAGCGTTTCACCGCGCACAATCCGATGCCGCTGAACGTAACGCGGCCGCATAGCACTTGCTAGATCGATCTACTTGCCTTAGAGTCTTTTGACCAGGCCGAGCGTGCCCTGACCGCCCCGCCCAGGTCGATGCACGAACAATCTGCTCGCCGATAACGCGACCCCGACGCGGCCGCCGCGCTCGGCCTCGCGGGCAAACGTGGCCCGCGTGATCCGCACGATGGCTGCGTCGACGGCGGCCCGATGATCCAACGTTTCTGAGGTGAACCATGCGTGAACTTAACGGGCGCGGCGATCTCTGCTGCATCAACACGGGCACGCTCGGCTATCGCGAGCCGATCGAAGTGACGGCCGGACGCATCGCCGAACAGGGCTTCGGCTGGATCACGCCGTGGCGTCAGGAAATCGACGAGAACAATCCGCAAGCAGCCGCCAGTGCGATCCGCGCGGCCGGCCTGAAGGTCGGCGCGTATTGCCGCACGGCGTATTTCGCGGCCAACGACGCCGCGGGCCGTCGCGCCGCGATTGACTCCAACCGCCGCGCACTGGAAACGGCAGCCGTGCTGGGCGCGCCGATGCTCGTCGCCGTCGTCGGCGGATTGCCGCCCGGTTCGCGCGATATCGACGATGCACGCGAGCAGATTCTCGACGGTCTCGCCGCCTTGCAGCCGACGATGAACGAAACGGGCGTGCGCGTCGCGCTCGAGCCCTTGCATCCGGCGTACGCGGCCGATCGCAGCCTGCTCAATACGCTCGACCAGGCGCTGGACTGGTGCGACCGGCTCGACCCGTCGCGCGAGGGAGGCTTCGGCGTGGCCATCGACGCTTACCATGTCTGGTGGGATCCGGCGCTGATGCCCGCCATCGCGCGCGCGGGCGACCGCATCCTCGCGCTGCACGTATGCGACTGGCTGGTCGAAACCCGCGATCCGTTGCAGGACCGCGGAATGATGGGCGATGGCGTCATCGATCTCAAGCGGCTGCGCGCGGCGGTGGAAGCCGCCGGTTACGACGGTCCCGTCGAAGTGGAGATTTTTTCCCGGCTCGACTGGTGGGCGCGCCCGGCCGACGAGACGTTGCGGATCTGCCGCGAGCGCCTGTTCGAGTGCTGCTGAGCATCAACGTCCGACGTAAATCGGCGGCCGCTTCTCGCTAAAACTGCGGATGCCCTCCGCGGCATCCTCGGTGCTCGCGGCGAGCGCGCCCGCCATCGCTTCGAGAGTCGAGCCGGTTTCCTCGCCGCTCGCGGCGTTGAGCAACTGTTTGGTCAGTTGCAGCGCCACCGGCGCGCGCGCCGCCATGTCCAGCGCCAGTCGATGCGCACGTTCCAGCACGCGGTCCTGCGGCACGACCTCGTGCACAAGGCCGCACGCCCGCGCGTCCGCGGCCGTCACGCGCGCGCCGCTCAAGGCGAGGTATTTTGCGTGGCTCGCGCCGGTCAGACGCACGAGCCGCTGCGTGCCCGACCAGCCGGGGCAAGTGGCAATCGATGCCTCCGGCAGCGCGAAACGGGCCTCTTCGGCCGCGATACGCACGTCGGCCGTGATCGCCAGTTCCAGCCCGCCGCCGAAGGCATGACCGTTGATCGCCGCGATCACGGGCTGACGCAGCCGCGCCCATTGGTCGAAGACCTGATGACCTCGCCGCACCCAGTGGCGCCACATGTCCAGCGGCCTGAGCGCGGCCCATTCGTTGATGTCCGCGCCGACGCAGAACGCCTTCACGCCGCCGCCCGCGAGGATGACGACGCGCGTCTCATCGTCGGCTTCGATCGCGCGGGCCGCATCTTCGAGTTGATCCAGCATGGCGGGCGTCAGCGCATTGAGCTTGTCCGGCCGGTTCAGCGTGACGATGGCGACAGCCGCATCGCGAACGATGGAAACGAAGCGATCAGTCATGGCGTCCTTCGGGAGGTTTGAGCCGGAGTCCGAAGGGCGCATCGGTGAAAAGCGCTGCATCCATCTGACGCAGATCCGAGGCGACCTTTAGCGCAACCTCGGCCTGATCCAGAATGTCGCGCTGCAAATCCACGCCGGGAGCGATCTCGCGCACGGTCAGCCCGTCATCGAGAAGATCGATGACGCAGCGTTCGGTCACGTAGGTCACGCGCTGCCCGCGCTCGCGCCCCACGCGGCCGCTGAACGTGATCTGCTCGGCCGTCCGGACGAACTTGCGCGTGCGGCCTTCCTTGACGATCGCGAGCCTGCCGCCGCCGACTTCCAGCTGCGCGCCCGCGGTGAAAAAGCCCGAGAACACGATGCGGCGCGCATGAGCGGTGATATCGACGAAACCGCCGCAGCCCGCCGTCAGATACGGTTTCGACGCGAGCCGGGAGACATTCACGCTGCCATCGGCGTCGACTTGCAGAAAGGACAGCAGTGCGATGTCGAAGCCGCCGCCCTGAAAATACGTGAACTGGTTCGGCGACGCGACGATCGCGTCCGCGTTCGATGCGCAACCGAAAGCGAACCCGAGCAAAGGCATGCCGCCGACCGCGCCCTGTTCGATCGCCCACGTCACTTCGCCGTGCAAGCCTTCCTCGAGCAGAATGCGCGGCACATTGGCCGAAATGCCGAAGCCCAGATTGGCCGCGTACCCATGCGCGAGCTCCATCGCGGCGCGGCGGGCGATGACCTTCTCCGGTCCCCACGGCGTCGGCTCGAACGAATCCATCGGAAGCGTGACTTCGCCGCTGATCGCGGGATCGTAGGGCGTCTGCGTGGTCTGCCACTGGTCCGGATCGACCACGACGTAATCGACCAGATTGCAGGGCACCCGCACGTCGTGCGGCCGCAGCGTGCCGGATTTCACCACGCGCTTGACCTGCGCGATCACGATGCCGCCGTTGTTGCGCGCGGCCAGCGCCTGATCGATGCCGCCCAGCAGCGCGCCTTCGTGTTCGTAGCCGAGATTGCCCGCTTCGTCGGCCGTGGTCGCGCGGATGATCGCCACGCGCGGCGCGATCGCCGGGAAGTAGAGCCAGTCATCGCCATCGAAGGACACCTTGCGCACGACCGGACGCGCGGCGGCGGCGGCGTTCATCGCGCAGCCCTGTAAATCGGGATCGACGAACGTGCCCATTCCGACCTTGGTCAGCACGCCGGGACGCTTCGCGGCGGCGTCGCGGTGCATGTCGAACAGGATGCCGCTCGGAACGTTGTAGGCCTCGATTTCGTTGTCGGCGATCATGCGCCAGATGTTCGGCATCGGCAGCGACGACGGGCCGCTCGGATACGAGCCCGCGAGCGTGCGCGCGAGCAGCCCGGGCCGGGCGAGATGATCGATGCCCTTGACGCCGTACATGTCGCCCGCGGCGATCGGGTTCAGCGTCGTGAGGTCGCGCGGCTGTCCCTCGCGCTCGAAGCGCTCGCCGATGGCCGCGAGAATCTTGTCGGGGCAGCCGAGCGCGCTGGACGAGCTGATGCTGACGACATCGCCGGTTCGCACGAGCCTGGCCGCCGCGTCCGCGGTAATGAGCTTTCTCATGTTTTTATCGATGAAGGTCGAACAGCGCTGCGCCGCGCTTCATCGCGTTGCGCGCGATGATGCCGCGATGAATCTCCGAGGTGCCGTCGAAGATGCGATAGACGCGCGCATCGCGGTAATAGCGTTCGATGGCCAGCTCCTTGCAGAAGCCCATGCCGCCGAAGACCTGCACCGCGCGATCGACGACGCGCCCAAGCGTCTCGGAAGCCTGCACCTTGACCATTGAAATCCAGTCGCGCGCGTCCTGTCCCGCGTCCATCATGCTCGCGGTGTTGAGCAGCATCAGCCGCGCCGCGTTGATCTCCATCACGCTGTCCGCGATGAGTTGCTGGATCATTTGAAAATCGCCGATGCGCGTGCCGAACTGCCGCCGTTCGCCGGCGTACTCGATCATCATTTCGAGCACGTGCGTCGCCTTGCCGATGCCGCGCGCGCCGATCAACGCGAGGCGCACGCGGCCGAGCATGTTCATCGCGAGTTTGAAGCCTTCGCCCTGTCGTCCGATGAGGGCCATCGGCTCTAGCGGGACGTCGTCGAAGAAGAGTTCGTGGTGCGGCGTGCCGCGAAGACCCATCATCCGTTGATCGCGGCCGACAGTGAAACCCGGAAGATTCTTGTCGACCGCGAAGAGCGAGATTTCCTTCTCGCCGGTGCGGGCCGAGACGAGAAAGAAATCGCTCCATTGCGCATCGCTGATGAAGTGCTTGCTGCCGTTCAGCGCCCAGCCGAACGACGTCTTGCGCGCCGTGGTTTCGATGCCCTGGGCGTCCGAACCCGCGCCCGTTTCGGTGATCGCGAGGCCGCAGGTTCGCGCGCCGGCAATCGCCGGTTTCAGCCAGCGGTCGATCTGTTCGCCTTCGCAGGCGAGCAGCGCGTCGTAGACGTTGCCGAACGCGCGCCGCACGAGTATGTCGGAGCTGTGGCCGAACTGCTCCTCGCATAGCATCGAATCGACCGTGTTCAGTCCGCCGCCGCCGAGTTCGGCGGGCATGTTCACCGCATAAAGACCCAGCGCACGCGCCCGCGCCTGCAAGTCGCGGGCGATCTCGGGCGCGAGCGCGCCTTCCTCTTCCACTTGCTGTTCGAGCGGCTGCAACTCGGACCGGACGAAGCGGCGCGCGGTCTCGATCATCATTTTCTGCGTGTCGCTCAGCGTGAAGTCCATCGATCTCTCCGATTCGAGTTTTAGTCAGCACTGGTCGCGGCGACACGCAGCGACGGATGCAACGAGACTTCGAAGGGCATACGTTCGAGCACGTCGCGAACGAGGTCGACGCCCGGCGCGATTTCGATCAGCCGCAAGCCTTCGGGCGCGAGTTCGAAGACGGCACGCTCGGTGACGTAAAGCACTTGTTGGCCGTCCGCGCGGGCGCGCTTGCCGCTGAACGTGATGTGGCGCACTTGCTCGACCAGCTTCGGGACCGCGCCGTGACGCCGGATGCGCACTTGCCCGTCTTCCAGCTCGACTTCAAGCCCCTTCGCCTCGAACGTGCCGCAAAAGACGACCTTGCGCGTGCGCTGCGTGATGTCGACGAAGCCGCCCGGCCCGACGATGTTCTCCCCCAGCCACGAGACGTTGACGTTGCCTTGCGCGTCGAGTTCGCCCATGCCGAGGAACGCGATATCGATGCCGCCGCCGCTGAACAGGTCGAACTGATCGGTGGACTTGAGGATCGCGCTCGCATGGCGCGTGGCGCCGAACAGATCGCCGCCCAGCAGTTCGCCGTTGTGCGATCCCTGCTCGATCACGGTCCAGCTGATGTCCACGCCTTCCGCATGCGCCACCGCGGGAATGCCATCGGGCAAACCGTAACCGAAGTTGACGCACGCGCCGGGTTCCAGCTCCTTCGCGGCGCGTTTCGCGATGATGTAGCGGATGCCCTCGGGCAGCGGCGGCGGCATGCGCGTGTCGGGCGCGGGCGCTTCGCCGCTGATGGCCGGATCGTAGTGCCCGCTGGTCGTCTGCTTCTGATCCGCGTACACGCAGATATCGTCGACGAGAACGCCCGGCACGGTGACCGCGCGCGCCGGCGTGATCGGCGTGGCGCATACGTCGCGCACCTGCGCGAACACGCGGCCGCCGCGGTTGTGCGCGGCGAGCGCGGCGGCGAAAGCGTCGATATCGGCCGGCTCTTCGCGCGATGTCAGATTGCCCTGCATGTCCGCCGTGGTGCCGCGCACGATCGCGAAGTCGATTTCGAAGGGCTTGTACCAGAGCAGTTCCTTGCCGCCCAGCGTGACGACTTCGACGAGATCGTCGCGCGCGCGCAGGTTGACGCGCCCGCCGCCGTGGCGCGGATCGGCGAAGGTATCGAGGCCGATGTGCGTGACGAGTCCGTGGCGGCCCGCGCCGGCTTCGCGGATCAGCGTCTGGATCACGCCGGCGGGCAGGGTGTAGGCCTCGATGCGTTCCTCGCGCGCGAGCTTCTGCATCGGCTTGGACCAGGTCCAGTGGCCGCCGATCACGCGCTTCACCATGCCTTCGTGCGCGAAGCGGCTGATGCCGCTCTTGACGCCGTCGCCGATGCCGAGGCCGTGGATCAGCGTGAGATCGCGCGGATGGCCCGTCGCGAGAAAGCGGCGCTCGATGGCTTCCGTGATGTGATCGGGTTCGACGAGTCCGCCGCCCGAGCCGCTCAATACGACGACCGCGCCGTCGAAGATCGCCGCCGCCATGAAATCCGCATCGGTCAGGTGTGCACGCTTCATTTCATCGGTTCTCGTTGTCCGTCCGTGCGCCCGCGCGGACCATCAGCACGTTGATTCCGTCCTGGATCAGCACGCCGTCCTGGTTGTGTACTTCGACCTGCAAACGCACGATGCCGCGATCGGAGCGGCGCGTCGGACGCTTGTCCAGCACGCGGATGCGCCCCTGGACGCGGTCGCCGATCAGCACCGGCTTGTGAAAGCGATACGTCCACTCGAGCGTCGCGACGGCGGCGAAGCGCGTCGCCGCGCGGTTCTTGAGGCCGTCGAGCATGGCGAGGCACAGCAGACCGTGCGCGACGCGGCCGGGAAAGCCGACATCGCGGGCGAATTCGTCGTCCATGTGGACATCGAAGAAATCGCCCGAGATGCCCGCGAACTGCACGACATGGCTTTCGGTGACGACGATGCCCGACGTCGTGAAGCCGAGGCCGGGCTCGATCTCGTCGAAGAGCAGGGGATGGCTCATGCGGTTCCTTATCAGTCGAACTCGGGCGCATACGGCACCCGTTCGCGATTGACGATGCGGTAATTGGTGTCGTTCAGCGCGTCGATGCGATGCATGTCGATGCTCGACAGCGTGAAGTCCATCACGTCGAAGTTGGCCTCGATGTTCCTGCGCTGCGTCGACATCGTGTTGATCGGGACGCCTTTCTGGAGAATCCAGCGCAGCGCCACCTGCGCACCCGACTTGCCGTAGCGCGCACCGATTTCCTCGAAAAGCGGATAGTTGAAGATTTCGCCGCGCGCGACCGAGCAGTACGACGAAAGCGGAATGCCGGTCTCGATGGCGGTATCCATCAGCACACGCTGATTCAAGAGCGGATGGAACTCGACCTGATTGGTGATGAGCGGCAGCGCGGTCGCGGCTTTCGCGGCGCGCATCATCGCGGCGTTGAAGTTGCTGACGCCGATATGACGCGTCAAGCCCGCGCGCGCCGCTTCTTCGAGGCGCCGCACGGAAGGCGCGACGTTGCCGTCCGCGGGCGGCCAGTGCAGCAGCAGGACGTCGGCCTGCTCGATCTTCAGCTTCTCGAGGCTTTCGCGCAGCGACGGCATGAAACGTTCGTCGGAATCGTTGGCGGGCGCGATCTTGGTCGTGATGCACAACTCGTCGCGCGGGATGCCGATCGCCCGCAGCGACGAGCCGACGCCGAGTTCGTTGTCGTAGAGCTGCGCGGTATCGATCGCGCGATAGCCGGTTTCGATCGCGTCCGTCAGCGCGTCGCGCAGTTGCTGTCCGTTGAGCGGCCAGGTGCCGAAAGATCGTTGATGCGTGCGTTGGAAAAGTATGTTCATGGTGTCGTGACATCAGAAGACGGCGGCCGTCTTCGCGAAAAAGGCGCGGATGCCGAGCTCCGCGTCGGGACTGGAGCGGACCGCGAGCGCGGCCGATGTATAGGCTGCGTGCGGATCGTCGTGGTCATCGACGATCAGCGCCTTGGCAAGCGCGGCGGCGCGCGGCGATACGCGGCACAGGCGCGCGGTCCATTCCTGCAACTGCGCTTCGACTTCCTGCGGCGCGCAGACCGCATTGACGATGCCCCACTGCAGCGCGGTCGATGCATCGATCTCCTGCGACAGCAGCACCGCTTCGAGCGCGCGCCCGCGGCCCGCGATGCGCTGCAAGCGGTCGCCGCCCTCCCAGCCGGGAATGGCGCCGATGGAAACTTCCGGAAAGCGCAGGCGCGCGCCGGTGCCAGCGAGCCGCAGATCGCAGCACAGCGCGAGTTCCAGGCCGCCGCCGAAGCACAGTCCTTCGATGACGGCCACGGTCGGGCAGCGCAGCCGTTCGAAGCGCCGGAACACCGCGTTGCCTTCGCCGACCCATTGCGTCGCGAATGTCTCCGGACTCAGCGCCGACCATTCGCGGATGTCGGCGCCGGACGAAAACACGCCGCCCGGCGTGCCGCGCAGCACGACGGCGCGAATGCCGTCGTCCCGGTTGATTTGCGCGATCTGCTCGTCGAGCGCGGCCAGCATCGCGAAGTCGAGCGCGTTGGCCTTGCCCGAATTGCTGAGTTCCAGCACGAGCACGGCATCTTCGCGACGCGAGAGAATGTGTCCCATCGATGGTTCCTCGGTCGTCGTGGTCACAGGCGCGGAACGGAGAGCGCGCCGTCGACGTTGAGCACGCTGCCCGTCGCGAACGCCATCTGTCCGCAGACGAGCGCCGCGACGGCCGACGCGACGTCCTGCGGCGCGCCCCAGCGCTTCATCGGGACGATGCCGCCGGCGATGCGTTCGTCGTAGCGCGCGGCGACGCCTTCCGTCATCGGCGTGCGGATGATGCCGGGGCGCACTTCGAATACGCCGATTGCGAGCGGCGCGAGGCGCAGCGCGAACAGCTTGGTGAGCATGCCCAGCCCGGCCTTCGACATGCAGTATTCGCCGCGCTCCGTCGACGCGAGTTCGGCGCTGACCGACGACACCGAGACGATGCTGCGCGAATCTTCGCTGCCGATCGCGGCCATGTGGCGCGCCACGGCCTGCGTGAGAAAGAACGTGCCGCGCATGTTGATATCGACGACGCGGTCATAGGACTGCTCGTCTACCTCCAGCAGATCGCCGCGCTGCCCGGCCGAGACGCCCGCGTTGTTGACGAGACAGGTGATCGGCCCGCAGTCCGAAACGATGCGCTCGACGAGCGCGCGATGGGCGGCGCTATCGGCGAGATCGTGCCGGTAAAAGCGTGCGCGCGCGCCGTGCGCTTCGACGGCGGCCATCGTTTCGTTCGCGTTGTCGTCATCGATGTCGATCAGCGCGAGATCGAACCCGCGCGTCGCCAGCTCGATCGCGATGCTCGCGCCGATGCCGCGGCGCGCGCCGGTGACGAGCGCGAGCGGCGGGGCGCGGCGCGGCGTCAGTACAGGAGATGAGGTAGCCATTCGGAGAACGCCGGCACGAAAGCCAGCAGCAGGATGGTCACGAACATTATGGCCATGAATGGCAGCATGGGCCGCACAAGATTCACCATTCGGATGTTGGCGACGCCGGTGACGATGAAGCAGGCCGTGCCGATGGGCGGCGTCACGAGCGAGATGCCGACGATGGCGATGGCGAGAATCGCGAAATGGATGTCGCTGAAGCCGGCGTCCTGCGCGATCGGCAGGAATAGCGGAATCAGCAGGATGAGCGCGGGAATGCCGTCGAGCAACGCGCCCAGCAGCCAAAACACGACCACGATGAACACCGTGAAGACGAACTTGTTGCCGGTCAGTTGCGTAGCGAATTCGGCGACCTGCTCGCCGACCGAGTTGTACGCCAGCATGTATCCGAGAATCTGCGCGACGCCGACGAGCGACAGCACGATTGCGCTGGTGCGGCCCGCCTTGATCAGAATGCCGAGCCATGCGCGGTTCGGAATGGATCGCTGCACGAGCGTGATGATCGTCACGTAGGCCACCGCCGCCGCAGCGGACTCGGTCGCCGTGAAGAAGCCCATGAAGATCCCGCCCAGGATGATGATCGGCGCACCGAGCGCGGGGATCGCGAGCATGAACGCGCGGCCGAGCTCGCGCACGCTGAAGTGGACCGGCGCGACGGGCGGCTCGGAGCGCGCGCGATACATGATGATGAGCATCTTCGTGATGCCGACCAGCAGGGCAGGCAGCGTCGCCGCGAGAAAGAGCTTCGTGACCGACATGTTCGCGACCGTCGCCAGCACGATGATCGTGATCGACGGCGGAATCAAAATGCCCGTGCCGGCCGCCGCCGCGATAATCGCGGACGACCATTCCTTGCGATAGCCGGCTTTTTCCATCGACGGCAGCATCGCCGAACTGATCGCGGCGGCATCCGCGTTGACGGAGCCGCTCAAGCCGGAGAAGACCATCGTCGAGGCGACGGCGGAAACGCCGAGCCCGCCGGGCACGCGGCCCACCAGCAGATTCATGAAGTTGACGAGGCGCCCGGCCGAGCCCGAATGAAAGAGAATTTCTCCGGCGAGGATGAACAGCGGCACCGCGAGCAGCGTGAACGAATCGACGCCGTGATACATCGCCTGCGCGATGTTGGTCAGCGGCAGGCCTTGCATCAGGCCGTCGATGGTGCCGACCGCGCCCAGCGAAGCGATGATCGGCGCGCCGGCGACGACGAATAGCGCGAGCAGTCCGACGGTCAGAATCATTGCGTCCTCGTCTCGGTATGGCCGTGGCCGTGTTGCGCGCTTTCGAGGTTAGCGTGGGCGGCCAGGTCCCATGCGTGCGCCGCGAGATGCAGCAGACCCAGCGCGCTGCCGGCGGGAATCGCGGCGAACGATATCCATTGCGGGATGCCGCTCGGCGTCATCTGGTTGAGCCCGAGCTGCATGAACTGCCAGCCGCCCCAAGTGAGCGCCACGAGCAGGAAGCCCATCAACAGCATCTGCGCGAATGACGCCAGCGCGAGCCATCGGCCGCTCAGCTTGTCTTCGAAGAGTTCGAAAGCGACGTGCACCTTGTCGCGCACCCCGACCGCGATGCCGATGAAGGTCATCCAGATCATCAACGTGACGCTGACCTCGATGTTCCACGAGAGCGAGACGTGGAAGACGAAGCGGGACAGGATGCCCGCAAGAACGACGCAGAAGATCGCGAAAACCAGGACCGCTATCAGCAGGTCTTCGACGCTCGCGAGCACGCGCAACGCCGCAACCTTGTTGATGCTGTCCCGTGGCTCGCGCGAACGCGGATCGGGTTTCATGTCGGGAACCTCCGGCGGTTATCCGAGGGCGGGCAGGTAGGTGCCCAGTTCGGCGAAGTTGGCGCGGTACTTCGTATAGATCGGCTTGACCGCTGCCTGGAACGCGGGAAGATTCGCGTCGTTGAACGCCACGCCGGCCTTCTTCGCTTCGGCCAGATACTTCGCATCGGAAGCCAGCCACAGATCGCGTTCGTGCTGCTGAGCCTGCGCGGCGGCTTCCTTCACGGCGTCCTGTTTCTTGGGGTCGAGCGAGTCGAACCACTTCTTGCTGGCGAGCATCGGATCGATCGAGAAGAAGTGATTCGTGTACGAGTAGTGCTTCGCCACCTCGCTGTGATGCTGCTGAACGAAGAACGTCACCGAGTTCTCCGCACCATCGACGACGCCCTGCTGCAACGCGGAATAGATTTGCGTCGTGTCGAGCGGCGTCGCCTGTGCGCCGAGCTGGTTGAACGTCGCGATCATGATCTGATTGCCTTGCGTACGGATCTTCAGGCCCTTCAGATCGCCGGGTTCGTTGATCGGACGCGTGCGGTTGTAGACGCTGCGCAAGCCCGAGTCGAACCAGCCCAGCAGCACGAAGCCGAGATTGTCGAGGATGCCCGCATAGGCCTTGCCGAGCGCACCGTCCTGAGCCGCGAAGAGCGACTTCCGGTCGGGAAACGCGAAGGGCATCGCGAAGAGTCCGAGACGCTTGTCGTAGCCTTCCAGGTCCGCCACGTTGGTCACCGTGACTTCGAGCGTGCCGTTGCGCAGTTGCTCGTTCATGCGCGTGTGGGAGCCGAGCACGCCGTCCGGAAATACGCGCGCGTCGAAGCCGGTCGTTTCCTTCAGACGCTTGGCCATCAGATTCTCGGTGATGACCTCGGGATTGTGGCGGTCGACGACATCGCCGATGCGGATCGTCGGGGTGTCGGCGCTCGCCAGGCGCGGCAGGCAACCCGCGGCCGCCGACGCAGCCGTGAGCATCAAAATCTTGCGGCGAGAAAGCAGATAGTCATGCATGTCTCGGACTCCTATGGGTCTGATGTCCATATTGCATTGCGACGAAAAAGGCGCGAAGAGACGCTGCCGATGCGACTGCGAAAATCTGTTAGATCGATCTACTACAGGGTAAAAGCTGCGCGGATACGGTGCAAGGAGATTTTTATAAGGGAAACCCGAACGGAGCACGTCCGGGTATGAGGCGCTTATTTGCGCGCGCCGCAGGTTCCGCGGATGACGAGAACCGGCTCCGAGACGATGCGCGTGGGCGTGCGCGAAGGCTCCGTCATGCGCTTGAGCAGCAGATCGGCGGCGGCGCGGCCGATGTCGTCCTGCAAGACCTGGACCGTGGTCAGCGGCGGCTCCCAGAGTTCGGCTTCCGGCACGTCGTCGAAGCCTACGACGCCGAAGTCTGCGCCAGGCTCGATGCCGTGGGCGCGCAGTCCGAGCATCACGCCGAACGCGACGATGTCGTTGCCGCATACGACGGCCGTCGGCGGATTCTTCAGCGCAAGCAGTTCGGTGATGATGCGCTTTCCGTCGTGACGCGTCAGCGGCGACGGCACGAGCAGCCGTTCGTCGAGTTTGATCTTCGCGTCGCGCAGCGCGTCGCGATAGCCCTCGGCGCGGTCGCTGCCGGTCGACGCGCGCATCACGCCGCCGATCATCGCGATGCGTGTGTGCCCGAGCGAAATCAGATGCGAGGTCGCGAGCGCCATGCCGCGACGATTGTCCACGCCGACGTAATCGGCCTTGAGGCCCGGCACGTAACGCGAAGCGAAGACGCACGGAATGCCCCACGCGAGCACCTGACGCATCTGCGCGGCCGTCGTCGATTCGGTCGGACAGACGATGAGACCGTCGATATTGTGCTGCCGCACGGTATCGAGAAAGCGGCCTTGGCGTTCGAGCGATTCGTCGGTGTTGCCGAGCAGCGTGATGAACCCTTGCGTGCTCAGGCTCGCCTCGATGGAGCGGACGAGCATCGTGAAATACGGATTGGCGAGGTCGTTGACGACGACGCCGACGGTGTTCGTCTGATTGCTGCGCATGCCCGCCGCATGGCGGTTGTAGACGTAGCCTTTGCGCTTGAACGCTTCCAGCACGCGCTCGCGCGTGGCTTCGGAGATGCGCGGGCTGTTGCGCAGCACGAGCGAGACCGTTGCGCGGGACAGGCCGAGATCGTTTGCGATATCCAGCAGCGTGACGGGAGAACCTGGTTTGCCTCGGGTCATTGGAACGGTCGATGAGTCGTATGCCCGGAGTGTATCCGAATCGGCCGCGAGATCCGTCTTCCGGTCAGCCATGCGCGATGCCGAAGAACTCGGCGACGATCTCCGCCTGATTCTCCAGCAGACGACGCCCGAGATGGATGCGGTGGCCGCGTTCTTCGGCCTGACAGAGCAGTTGTGTGCGTTCAGGCTTCATGATGATGTCCGCCACCAGCACGCGGCGGTCGAGCCGCGCGATGTCGAACGGCAACGGATCTCCGGCCGCCATGCCGCACGGCGTCGCGTTGACGACCATATCGACATCCGCGGGACTGGCGCTTCCGGCCGAGACGTTCACATCGGGATAAGCGTGCGCAAGCTCCGCGATCAGCGCGTCCTGCTTCGCGCGATCCACATCGATCAATTGCAGCGCTTTCACGCCCGCGCTGGACAGAGCATGCGCGAGCGCTTTTCCGGCTCCGCCCGCGCCCGCCTGAAACACCGACATGCCGCGCGGCTCGTGGCCCTGTTTTCGCAGTCCGCGCGTGAAGCCTTCGCCGTCGTACATCTCGCCGACCCATTCGCCCGATTCGACGCGGCGCATGCAATTGATCGCGCCCACTTTCCGCGCCATCGGCAGGAGCCGGTCGACGAGGCCGGTCATCGATATCTTGTGCGGCACCGTGACGACGATGCCATCGAGATTGCCGATCGTCTTCAGCCCGGCGATGGCGGTCGCGAGCGACGCGGCGGGAATCTGCATCGGCACGAGCACCGCGTTCACGCCCATGCGCTGGAATATCTCGTTGAAGACGAGCGGCGAGCGCGCTTGCGCAATCGGATCGCCGACGATGGCGAAGAGGCGCGTGTCTCCGGAAACAGCGGCGTTCAGTGCGAAAGTCATGATGACGAGTCCGGGTTGACGATCATGAGTCGATGCTCATCCGACGAGGCGATCAGCGCGTCGATCAGCAGATGCGCATTCAAGGCGCTGCGCAATGACGCGACCGGCTCGATTCCGTGCGTGGCGGCGTCGATGAAATTGGCGATCACGGCCTGATGGGCGTGATGAGAGAAGGCCATCGGGTTCGCGCCTGAACCGAGCGAAGCGGTTTCGCCTTCGTCGAGCGTGGTGCCGTCCATGTACTGCACGACGAGCCTGCCGCCGCCGAGCGTCGCGCTGCCGTTGCTGCCGCTCAATTCGATGCGTTCGGGAAAGCCGGGAAAGATGGCCGTGCTGGCGTGCAGCGACGCGACGCAGCCGCTTCGGTATCGCATGACGCCCGCGACGGTGTCCTCGCATTCCATGCGGTGCGCGCGGCTCGTGATCGCGTAGGCGAACACTTCGTCGGGAAGGCCGACCAGCCACAAGAAAAGATCGAGCGTATGGATGGCCTGCGTCATCAGCACGCCGCCGCCGTCGCGCTCGCGCGTGCCGCGTCCGGGTTCGTCGTAATAGGACTGCGGACGCCACCACGGAACGGCGATGCTCGCGCTGTGGATGTCGCCGAGCGCGCCCGCGTCGAGCAATTGACGGAGCTTGCGCGCTGCGTCGCGCGTGCGATGTTGCAGCACCGCAGCCGCGACGATGCCGCGTTGCTCGCATAGCGCGACCAGCTCGCGCGCGCGGGACGTGGTGAGGTCGATGGGCTTCTCGACCAGCAGATGTTTGCCCGCCGCCGCGATCATCGCGCCGAGTTCGAGATGCGTGTTCGGCGGCGTCAGCAGCAGCACGCCGTCGACGTTGTCATCGGCGAGCGCGGTGTCGAGATCGAGCGTGACGCGCGCATGCGGCAATTGTCGGGCGAAAGCGCTTGCGCGTTCCCGCGACCTCGCAACGACATACCGAACGGTCGCGCGGTCCTGCAAGGCCAGCAGACTCGCCAGATGCGGCGCGGATGCCATGCCCGCGCCGACGACTGCGAGCTTGAAACCGGTCTCGTTCATGTCTATTGTCTCCGTTGAAAGACAATAAGGTAGATCGATCTAATTGTCCAGCCGCCGATGACATCGACGGGAAAGATTCACTTGGTGTATTTCGCGAGCACCACGACGGAGAAAGAGTTCATGAACTGTTCGACACGCTCGAAGCCGCCCGCGTCCTGTGCGAATACCGACAGGCTGTCGACGAGGTGCGTGAGCAGGAAGATCAGGTCTTCCTTCGGCGTGTCGCGCTTCAGCTCGCCGGTGCGGCTCGCATGCTCGACGGCGACTTCGACGGCCGCGTGGATCTCGGTCGTGAAGCCCGCGAGCGCCGCGCGCGCCTCGTCGGTCAGGACGTCGCTTTCCAGGCGAAGCCGGCCAATCAGACTCCACGGCCTGCGCGTCTTGCCGCCGGGATTGTATTTGCGGAACAGATTGCGGTTGTAGGCGACTTCCGCCTGCAGCTTCTCTCGCAGCGACAGCGTTTCGTCGAGCCAGATTTTCTTCTGTCCCGCGGTGGCGCCGGCCACGTATTCCTTCACCACTTCCTCGACGAGACTGTTCTTGTTGCCGAAGTGATAGTGGATGTTGGTGGTCGTGATGCCGAGCTCCTTCGCGATCACGCCAAACGTTGTCTTGTGATAGCCGTGCGCGATCAGGAGCTTCTTCGCCAGATCCTTGATGCTGTCGTACATCGGAGATTTTTTGGGCGCGGCGCTTGTTTTGTCGGTCTTGTCGTTCTGACTCAACGGTTCATCTCGGTGGGGATCGGACTGCCGGCTCGGCCTCGAACGAGGCGAAGCAACGGACGGGGATGCTGCGGAATTTGCGGTTGATTTTACACGACCCCCATTTGTCGAGCTCTTCGCCGCCTTCTCCGCAAACGACTGCGCGCGTTCCATTTTTCGCCTCCCGAAAATCTCGTTGCGTAGTGCCCGGAAATGATGTTAATGTCCGCTCAACGTACTTACTAGTAAGTAAGTATAAGGGAATACTCGAATGGGACATCACTGCTTCGGCAGTGAAAAAAAAGGAGGCGCGATGCAGGAACACATGGTGGTGCGCAAACACGGCGCGGTCGCGGAGATCGTCATCAATCGACCGGAGAAGATGAACGCGATCACGCCCGAGATGACGCAGACGCTCGCCGGCATCCGGCAGGACATCGAGCGTGACGAAGCGATCCGCGCGGTGCTGCTGCGCGGCGAAGGCGAGCGCGCATTCAGCGCGGGAAGCGATCTCCATTCGCTCAAGACGTATCGCACGACGTGGGAGTTTCGCGCCCGCACCGATTACGCGATGGTCGTGCGCGAATTCACCAAGCCCGTCGTCGCGGCATTGAAAGGCTGGGTGCTGGGCGGCGGCCTGGAAATGATGCTTGGCGCCGATGTCCGCGTCGCGGGACAAAGCGCCAAGTTCGGCGCGCCTGAAGTGGTGCGCGGTTGGGTCGGCGGCGGCGGTGCGTCGCAAATGCTGCCGCGCCTCATCGGCTACGGGCAGGCCATGCGCCTTCTGCTGACCGGCGACACCATCGATGCGAACGAGGCGCTCCGCATCGGCCTTGTCGAGATGGTGGTCGAGGATGCGGCCGTCGTCGAAACCGCGATGGCGCTGTGCCGCAAGATGGCCGAGTTCAGCCCGATCGCGACGCAGTCGGTCAAGGCGGCCGTGCGCGCATCGCTTTCGATGAGCGTCGAACAGGGCATTCGCTACGAGAACGAGCTGACGTCGCTGTGCTTCGCCTCGGGCAACTACGAGGAGGGCGCCAACGCATTCGGCAATCGCGCAAGCCGGAACTGATTCGCGGACAAGTACGTCACGTCGAACATAACCAGACCAAAGAGAAGCAGGAGACAGCGCCATGCAAGTCGCACATGCGCAGAACGCAGACCGCAGGAACATCCGACGCGCCGTGTTCGCGTCGACGCTCGGCACCATCATCGAATGGTACGACTATGGGCTCTATGCAGCGGCATCGGGCCTCATCATCAACAAGCTGTTCTTTCCGCAGTTGTCGTCGCTTGCGGGCACGCTCGCGGCGTTCGCGACCTTCGCGGTCGGCTTCATCATCCGGCCGGTTGGCGGCATCGTCATTTCGCATATCGGCGACAAATACGGCCGCAAACCCGCGCTCGTGTTCTGCGTGACGATCATGGGCGCGGCGACCGTCGGCCTCGGCATATTGCCGACGTGGCAGCAGGCAGGCGTGATCGCGCCGATCCTGCTCGTGCTGCTGCGCATGATGCAGGGCTTCGGCGCCGGCGCGGAACTCGCCGGCGCAATCACGCTGATCGCCGAATACACGCCGCCGAGCCGGCGCGCGTTCTTTACGTCGATTCCGAACGCGGCCACCAACTTCGGCGTGATGATCGCGATCGCGACGTTCCTGATGATCTCGTACGTGCCGGAAGACATCCTGTTCACGTGGGCGTGGCGCGTGCCGTTCATCCTGTCGCTCGGGTTGTTCGGCGTCGCGATCTACATCCGCTCGAAGCTCGATGAAACGCCCGAATACGTCGCCGCGATGGAGAAGGCGAGCGCGAAGGCCAAGGCCGAGAAAGTGCCCGTCGCGGACCTGTTTCGCAACAGCCGTCGCGAGTTGCTGTGCGGCTTCTTCGCGATGGGCGGCCATCAGGCGCTCAGCTATGTGCTCAATACGTTTGCGCTGAGCTACATGACCAACACGGTCGGCATGGCGAAGGCAGACAGCCTCGTCGTACTGATCATCGCGCTGGGCTTCTCGCTTTTCTGCGCGCCCGTCGGCGGCATGCTCGCGGACAAATACGGCAGCGGCAATGTGTTCGCCGCCGGCGCGATGATCGCGCTCGCGCTCGTGTGGCCGCTCTTCCGCGCCATCGATTCGAAGGACATCGTGCTCGCCACGATCGCGATGTGCGCGGTCTATGGAATCAGCTGGGGCTGCACCTGCGGCGCACAGGGCGCGTTCCTGTCGAATCTGTTTCCGACGCAGTACCGCTTCTCCGGCATCGCGATGTGCCGCGAGTTTTCCGGCGCGCTGATAGGCGGGCCGACGCCGTTCATCGCGACCGCGCTCGTCGCATACGCGGGCGGCAAGCCGACTTACGTGATGGTGTTCCTCGCCGTCTTCTGCCTGCTCACGCTGATCGCGGCGCTGTTCGGCAAACGCCTCTCGCGTCATCGGGACGATCAGCCCGTGTTCCAGGAATCGCATTCGGCAATCTGACGCCGATGCGGGCATCGACGCAAACACAGACAATACCGGAGTAGATGACATGCAAATTTTGACCGCCGACCAGGCTGCATCCCTGCTGAAGGATGGCGATACCTTGATGATCGGCGGATCGGGAAGCGGGCACGCCGTGCCGGAAGCGCTGATCGAGGCGCTCGAGCGGCGCTTTCTTGCGCAGGGCGAGCCGCGCCGGATCACGTCGTTTCATCCGGTCGGCCTCGGCGATCGCGGCGAACGCGGCGCATCGCGGCTCGCGCATACGGGGCTGCTCAAGCGTGTCGTATGCGGCACGCTGGTCGATTCGCCGGCGCTCGCGCAGATGGCGCTGAACAATGAAGTCGAAGCGTGGACACTGCCGCAGGGCGCGCTCTCGCAGCTCACGCGCGAGATGGCGGCGGGGCGGCCGGGGCTCGTCAGTCATGTCGGGCTGCATACCTTCGTCGATCCGCGCAATGGCGGTGGGCTTCAGGGCGCGCCGAGCGATGACGAACTCGTCAGCCTGATCGAGCTCGACGGCCGCGAGTGGCTGTTCTACAAGCCGTTCGAAGTCGATGTCGCTTTTCTGCGCGGCACGACGGCGGACGAAGACGGCAACATATCGATGGAGCATGAAGCCGTTTTCGCGGACATGCTCTCGATGGCGCAGGCGACGAAGCGCAACGGCGGTGTCGTGATCGTGCAGGTGAAGCGGCTTGCGAAGCGCGGCACCTTGCCCGCGAAGACGGTGAAGATTCCGGGCATGCTCGTCGACGCGGTCGTCGTTCAGAAGGATCAGCCGGTGACGTATCAGACGGCTTACGATCCGTCGTTTACCGGCGAAATGCGTATTCCGCTCGGCGGTTTTCCGCGCCTTCCGCTCGACGAACGCAAGATCATCGCGCGGCGTCTCGCGATGGAACTGAGCATGGGCGCGGTGTGCAACGTCGGCTCGGGCGTGTGCACGGGCATCGGGCTCGTCGCGGCGGAAGAGGACGTGCTGCATCACATCGTGCTGACGAACGAGCAAGGGCTGATCGGCGGCGCGCCCGCGGCGGGACTCGATGCCGGCGCCGCGCGCAACTACAGCGCGATCGTCGACATGCCGTATCAATTCGATTTCTACGATGGCGGCGGCATCGATATCGCGTTTCTCTCGGCGGTCGAGATCGACGCGCAGGGCAGCGTCAATATCAGCCGCTTCGCGAACAAGCTGATCGGCGTGGGCGGGTTCATCAACATCAGCCAGAACGCGCGCAAGATGGTCTTCGGCGGCACGTTCACGGCGGGCAACCTGCAAGTGTCCTGCGAAGGCGGCAAGCTGCAGATCCTGAAGGAAGGCGCGCATCGCAAGTTCGTGTCGAAGCTGCAGCAGGTGTCGTACAGCGGACCTTTCGCGCAGGAGCGCAAGCAGACGACACTCTTCGTCACCGAGCGCGCGGTGTTCCGCGCCATCGACGGCGCGCTCGAACTGATCGAGATCGCGCCGGGCGTCGATCTCGAGCGCGACGTGCTCGCGCACATGGCGTTTCGCCCCGTCATCTCGCCCGATCTCAAGCTGATGGACGAGCGACTCTTCCGTCCCGAACCGATGGGCCTCGATGCCGTGATGGCGTCGCAAGGCTGGCCGTGTCATCCGCGGCTTGCTGCGTTAGCGGGGGGCGAGCGGTGAAGCGCGAGTTGCAAGCTCTTCGAATCGATGGATCGACGCGCCTCTTCGGCATCGTCGGCAGTCCGGTGACGCAGGTGAAGACACCGCAACTGATGAACGCGCTCTTCGACGCAAGCGGCATCAATGCGACATGCCTGCCGTTCGATGTGCCCGTGAACGTGTTCGAGCCGGCCGTAGCCGGACTTCAGGCGCTCGGCAATCTCGATGGCCTGGTCGTCACCGTGCCGCACAAGGTGCGCGCGATGGCGATGGTCGACGACATGTCGGACACGGCGCGGCGCGTCGGCGCGATCAACGTGATGCGGCAGCAGCCGGATGGCACCTGGTACGGCGATATGTTCGACGGCACAGGCCTCGTGCAGGGACTGACGCGTCTCGGCTTCGAGGTTCGCGGCCAGCGCGTGAAGCAGCTCGGCGCGGGCGGTGCGGGCGCCGCGGTCGCGCACGCGCTGGCCGAGGCGGGCGCGGCGAGCATCGCGCTGAGCGATCCGCAGCGCGAGCTGTCCGAGCAGTTGTCGGCGCGACTGAACCGCTTCTATCCGGATTGCGAGGCTCGCGTCGATGTCGATCCGGCGAATGTCGCGGGCGTGGATCTGCTCATCAACTGTTCGCCGGTCGGCATGAAGCCGGGCGATGGCATGCCGGCTTCCTTTGGCGCATTTTCCGAAGCGATGCAGGTCGTCGACATCATCATGACGCCCGCCGAAACGCCGCTGCTGAAACATGCGCGGCAGTGCGGCTGTCGCGCGACCAACGGACGGCCGATGATCGAAGGGCAGCTCGCGGCGTTCGCGACGTTTTTCGGCATCGACATGCCCGCAGCGTTCCCTATCCTTTTCGACGCGCCTATCCGGACCTGACTACCATGCATATCGTTCTTCCGACCGCTTCCGGCGAGTTCGAAAACTACACGCTCAAAGGCGATCCGATCGGCGGCGCGCCGGCGGGATCGACATTCAACCGCATCGCCTATTCCGCCGCGCACGTCGTGGCCGATCCGCTTCGCAGCGGCGAACTGAATCAGCCCGCCGCACTCGACTGGGCGCGCACGATCGAATATCGGCGATATCTGATCGGCCAGGGGCTCGGCATCGCGGAGGCGATGGACACCGCGCAGCGCGGCATGGGCCTCACATGGGACACGGCGCTCGAGCTCATCGAGCGGACGATGCAGGAAACGCGCGACATGGCCGGTGCGCGGATCGCGTCGGGATGCGGCACGGATCATCTTCCCGCGCAGTCGGCCACGTCGTGCGATGACGTCATCCGCGCCTATGCGACGCAGCTCGAAGCGATTCAGCGCACGGGCAGCCGGGTGATCCTGATGGCAAGCCGCGCGCTCACCCGCGTGGCGCGAAGTCGCGATGACTATCTGCGTGTGTATGGCGAAGTGCTCGCGATGTGCGACAAGCCCGTGATCCTTCACTGGCTCGGCGACATGTTCGATCCGGAGTTGAAGGGATACTGGGGCAGCGACAATCTCGACGAAGCAGCCGACGCGTGCCTGACGGTCATCGCGGAGAACGCTGGCAAGATCGACGGCATCAAGATTTCCCTGCTCGACGATGCCCGCGAGATTGCCTTCCGGCGACGCCTGCCCGAAGGCGTCAGGATGTATACGGGCGACGATTTCAACTATCCGTCGCTCATCAAGGGCGATGCAGAAGGTTACTCGCACGCGTTGCTCGGCATCTTCGATGCGATCGCGCCGGCTGCATCGCAGGCGCTCGCGGCGCTCGCTGCAGGCGATCTCGCGCGATACGAGCGGGTTTTCGCGCCGACGGTGGCGCTCTCGCGCCACATCTTTCGCATGCCGACGCAGTACTACAAAACGGGCGTCGTCTTTCTCGCCTACCTGAACGGATTTCAGCCGCATTTCTTCATGCTCGGCGGTCACCACGGCGCACGTCCGCCGGTTTATCTCGCGGACGTGTTCCGTCTCGCCGATAAGGCCGGCCTGCTGCGCAATCCCGATCTCGCGGTTCAGCGAATGCGGCTCGTCATGCAGACGCTCGGACTTTGAACGCCGACTTTCTTGAAGGCACATTACAAGGACAGATGGAAGACATGACCCAATTACAGAACGAAGAAGCCGCCGTACAGCGCGGGCGTTTGCTCGCGCCGGGCATGTATGACCTGAACGACCTCGAGATAGGCGATCATTTCGTCACGTCGGGCATGACGTTGACGGAAGCGCATATCGTCAATTACGCGGGTGTATCGGGCGATATGTACGACATCCATCTCGACGATGTGGCCGCGCAGCAGGCGGGATTTCCCGGCCGGATCGCGCACGGACTGCTCGGCCTCGCGCTCACGGATGGTCTGAAGACGCGCTCACCGGTGCGCATGAGCGCGCTGGCGACGTTGGGATGGAACTGGTCGTTTCGGGCGCCGCTTCATATCGGCGATCGCATTCAGGTCGAAATCGAAGTCGTCGGTAAGCGGGTGACGAAGCGCATCGACCGAGGAATCGCGACGCTGAAGCTGCGCGTGCTGAATCAACTGGGGAACGTCGTGCAGGACGGGGAGACGCTGCTGTTGATGCGGAATCGGGCTTAGTTTTCTCAAATATTCGATACGCGCGACGATTGCCCATCAGCGGACGTTAACGATCATCGTTTGACCGAAGCTCGGGCGGTCGAGCCCGATGCGCGCAACCAGTTGTGTCATGACCTCCCACTCCGCACCGCCTCTGCGAGCACGAGCAACGTGCAGAATTGCAGTTCGGGTGCGCGTCACTGCGATCGCTGCGATCGCTGCTTTAACCTGGACATGCTAAAGGCTGGGTGCAGTTTCCATGTCGAGCGGCCCCACGTCCGATCAGTGCCGCAAGCGTCTTCGGACCATTCCTAAATGACAATGACGTCGCTCCGAGCGACGGAATATTAGGTCACAATCCCCGGCTAAATTGTCCCGATTCGGAATGCCAAGCGATTGCGCGATGCAATCCTCGGGACGTTAAAACGTCTACCTAAGTTGTCGTCGAAGGTGGCGCTTATCAGGGAGAGTGCTTTCGCATGTCAATGGTATTGCCAAGTCAGGCCTACGGCCTCCAGTTGAAGCCCCACCCCGCGCCCATCTCAGTATTGAGCTTCAATGGCGAGGCGCAAATTAGCGCGCTCTACAAGTTCAATATCGAATTTACGAGCCCTGTCGCCGATATTCCGATGGATCAGGTCGTTGGGCGGTCTGCGGTGTTGACCATCGCCCCCATCGATCCTCAAGAAGCTTATCTGCGGCAGATGTTCGGTGAACGATGGAAGGACTTCAGCAAGGCGCCGGAGCCTAGCGTCACGCATGGCGTCATTGACAGGTTTGAGACGCTCGGCACATCGGCCGATGAAACCCGGTATCGCGTCACCCTCGTGCCGAAGATCGCTGAATTGGCGAGAGGCCGCACATGCCGATTGTTTCAGAAGCAATCGGTCGTCGAGATCATCACCGATACGCTGCGCCACTACGATTATCGCCTCGGTGTCGATTTCGATTTCAAGAGTCTGCGCGGCACGTATAAGCGGCTCGAATACGAGACTCAGTTCTACGAGACCACGTTCTCGTTCATTCAGCGCCTCTGCGCCGAAGCGGGCATCTGGTTTCGCTTCGAGCAGAAGAGCGATCGGACGGTGATCATCTTCGGGGATGATCTGGATGCGTATGCCCGCAAGCAGCGGGTGGTTCCGTATCGCAGCCACTCGGGGCTGGAAAGCGTGGGCGCCGAATCGATCCGTTCGCTCAGGACGATCACGCAGCGCGTGCCCGAGGCGGTGCAACTGAACGACTACAACCATCGTCAGGCGGACGTCAATCTGTTGGTCGAGGAGAACACCGCGCGCGCGGACAAGACCACCGATGGTGTCGATGGGACGTGGGGCGAGCATTACGAAACGCTGGAGGAAGGTCGCCAGATCGCGCGTCTGCGCCATGAAGCGCACATCGCCACCCAGATCAGCTATCGCGCTCGGGGCAATCCGTTCTCGCTCGAAGTGGGCGAGGTGATCCGGCTGGACGTGAATCCCAAGGATGCGCCCAACGGCCTGCTCGTTACGTCGATGCGTTGCGGCGGCGGCCGGGGCGTGTCGTACTGGAACACTTTCCGGGCGATCCCGGCGGATCGCAAGTGGCGCACGAGCATCGACGTGATCGAGCGTCCCAAGGCCGAAGGCATCTGGCCGGCCAGGGTGGATTCTCCCGGCAACTATCACTATGGCTATCTGGATGAAAAGGGACGGTATGTCGTCAAGATGCCGTTCGATCTGGACGAGTGGAGTCCGGGGGGCGCGAGCCGTCCTATTCGTATGGCCAAGCCTTATGCGGGGGCGGACTACGGTCATCACATGCCGTTGATCCACGGCACGGAGGTGGCGCTCATCCGATATCGCCGACAGTCGCGACTACGCGAGCCGGCTGGCCGCCAGCCTCGGTGAGCAATGGTCGGGTTTCGGCCGGCTCTTCGAAGCGCCGCTCGAGCAGACCTGGCAGGTGGTCGTGCAGCCCGCGTCATCGAGCCTGAACGAGATCTGGCGCACGTCGATTCTGGCGGACTGGAACCGCGCGTTTGGCGGACGCTATCCGTTCGCGGATTCCGACAACGACGCGTCGCTGCCCGACATGGCGCGCTTCATGCGAATGGATAACGGTGTCATCGCTCAGTTTGTGGCGACGGAACTGGCGGGCGTGGTCAAGCGTCAAGGTGATCAGTGGGTCGCGGCGCAGGGATCCGACCAGGGCACGCTGACGCTCGATCCCGCGTTCCTCGCTGCGCTGAACAAGCTGACGCGTGTATCGACCGCGCTGTTCCCCTCGGGCGACGCCCGCGTGCGCTTCGAGCTACGCGGCGCGCCCACACCGGGCATCACGGACATGAAGCTGGTGTCATCGGGACAGCAGCTTCATTACTTCAATCAGATGGAACAGTGGGTGCCGTTCGAATGGCCAGGCCAGGCGCTGGATAACGACGCGCAGCTTCAATGGGAAACGGAGGAAGGCGGCCTGCGCTCGACGATGTACGCGCAAGGCCGCTTTGCGCTCATCCGTCTGATGGAGCGCGCCAAGGTCTCGCAGCAGGACAACGCGCGCTACGTGTTGTCGTGGACGCCCGACCAGGGCGTGGGTCCGGCGCTTTCGGTGCAACTGCGCGCTGAAAGCGGCGCGGGGCCGCTCGATGTGCTGGCGCTGCGCCACTTCACGCTGCCGACGCACATCTTCATGACAAAGTCCGTTGCTGAGAGAGGTTCGGGCCCGAACCCGCCGCCTTTACCGCCAGGCGCGTTCTCAGCGGCGCAGAAAGTTGGCGTGCCGCTGCCGGGAGGTCGATGATGCTGGCCGGATTGCTCAAGAAACTTCTCCCGTCTCAGGACGCCGAGCAGCTCACTAGAGCGCGTCTCGATGCATGGAACGCGTGGCTCACGCCGTTGTCTGGCGAGAACGGCGTCGGCCGCGATCCCGGCTATGAAGATGCCTTCTTCGAAGTGAAGGACGAAGCGGGCAAGCTCTCGAATATCGACGACGCGTCGATCGTTCGCGCATGCGAGCAGTTGACCACGGAAGTCGGCAAGGATCTGCGCGTGGCGGGTTTCTATGCCTTCGCGCGTCTGCGCCAGGATGGGCCAGCAGGCTTTGCCGATGGGCTCGAACTGACGGCCGCGCTGGTAGACCGGTTCGGCGAGTCGGTGCATCCATCCCGTGCCGAAGCCAGGAAGGGCGCGCTCGAGATGCTGGCGACCGCGCGCATCCTCGATCTGCTCGACGCCCGTGGCGCGTTCGCCCCCGCCGATCTTGAACGCGCGATCGCCGCGCTCGATGTGATCGTCGGGCGCACCAACGCATGGGCGCAAGGCGCGCGTCCGAACCTGCAGGCGCTCGTCGCGCGCTTTGAGCGCCACGACGACGCCATACAAAGCGCCGAACCGAGCGCGAGCGCGCCGATTCCCGCAAGCTCGTCGCTGCCGTCATCCGGTCCGATAGTCTCCGCACGCGATCTGCTCGACCAGGCACGCACGATGGCCGCATGGCTGCGCGATCAGGAAAACGGCTATCTGCCGGCGGCGCGTCTGGTGCGCAGCATCCGCTGGGACACGCTGCACGAAGTGCCGCCGGGGGATGCGAGCGGGCGCACGCGGATCGAGCCGCCACGCAGCGAAATCCGCCAGCATTTCAAGCGGCTCGTGCTGCAGAAACAGTGGAACGAACTGCTCGAACGCGTCGAAGGCGCGTTCATGGAGGGCGTCAACCACCTGTGGTTCGACCTGCAGTATTTCCAGCACGTCGCGCTAGATAACGTGGGCGCGCCCTACAACGCATGGCGCGATCTGCTGCGCGCCGACTTCGCGCTCTTTCTCGAACGGCTGCCGGGCATCGAGCGGCTCGCGTTCAACGACGGCACTCCGTTCGCCGACGACGCCACGCTCGAATGGATCGCCCGCCACGCCGTGGTGCGCGATCTGGAAGCGGGCGAGAGCGTGGCGTCGCTGCCGGTATCCGCGGATGCCGATGAGCACGCGGCAGGCGACTGGCCCGAAATCGAAGCGCAAGCGCGCGATCTGTCGTCACGCGAAGGCATCGAAGCGGCGTTTGCGTGGCTCGATGCGTTACCGGGCATGAAGACCGAACGCCATCGATATCTGCAACGCCTGGTGATGGCGCGCGTCGCCGACTCGGCGGGCCGTGCGGATACCGCGCTCGCGCTGCTCGCCGAATTGGACGCCGCGTCGCACTCGCTGCCGCTCACGCGCTGGGAACCGGCGCTGGTCTTCGAAGTAAAGCAGCAATTGATGCGCGCGCTCAAAACGCAAACCACGCGCAAAGACGCCGACAAAATCGCTCTGGGCTCGCGCATCAACGAATTGCGCAACGAACTGACCGTGCTCGATCCCGCCCGCGCGCTGACGCTTTCATAACAAGGCAATGAAGAACCCCTACGTAATCGACGGCGATCTGAACGCCGATGTCGACAGCCGTTACGACGATCCGGTGCTCGGCTACTACGAAGCCGAGATGCGCTATCTGCGCGAGTCCGGGCGCGAATTCGCCCGCGCGCATCCGGACCGTGCGCGCATGCTCAATCTGGACCGCGTCGGTGACCGCGATCCGTATGTCGAGCGGCTCTACGAAGGCTTCGCGTTCCTGACCGGCCGTCTGCAGCAGAAGCTCGACGACGAACTGCCCGAGTTGACCGAAGGCCTCGTCAGCCTCTTGTGGCCGCACTATCTGCGGATGATTCCGTCGTTGTCGGTCGTGGAGCTGATTCCGCTCGGCGAGAAGATGCAGAGCACGATTCTCGTCCCCGCGGGCGTGGCTGTACGGTCCGCGCCGATTCCGGTCCCGAAGGACGGCGGTGAAGGCATCACGCCCGAGACGGTGCAGTGCCTCTATCGCACGACGCAGGCCGTGACGCTTCAGCCGATCCAGATCGCGCGCGCCGGCCCCGCCGTGCGGCACGACGGCAAATCGGTCATTCGCATCGCGTTCGAGCTGGATCGTTCGACGCGTCGGGCGGAAACGGATCTGTCCCGCATCCGCCTTCACTTGAGCGCGGAACTTCCGACGGCTTTCGCGATGCATCTGGCGCTTACCCGCCATGTCGAATCGGTCGAATGGCGCGTGCCGGAAATACGCGATGGCGAGGCGCGCGCTCTCTCGGGCGTCACGCTCGAAGCAGCGGGTTTCTCGCCGGAAGAACGCCTGTGGCCGAAGGCGGACGCCGCGTTTTCCGGCTATCAACTGCTGCTCGAATACTTCACGTTCCGCGAGAAGTTCCTCTTCGTCGATATCTGCGGATTCGATCTCAATCAGCTTCCCGAAGCATCGACGCAATTCGAACTGGAGTTCGTGCTCAAGAAGGCGTATCCGGCAGACCAGCGTTTCACGAAGGACAACGTGCGCCTGTTCTGTTCGCCGGTCATCAATCTGTTTCAACTCGACGCGGAAACCGTCACGATCGATCATCACGAGACCGAGTATCGCGTGGTGCCGGCAGGCTATCAGGGCGGGCACGTCGAAACGTATTCCGTCGACGCGGTAGAGTCGTTCGATCACCTTACCTCGGAGCGCTACGAGTACGTGCCGTTCGCGACCTTTCGGCATCGCGGCGGGATGCTGCGGCACGAGTCGCCCGAGCGGTATTTCCATACGCGGGTGCGCGCGGGGCTGGATGGTCTGCATGAAACGTGGCTGATCTTGGGCGGCAACGCATGGGAGTCGATGGCGGATCTGCCCGAGGAAAGCCTGTCGCTGCGCGTGACCGGCACCAACGGGCTGCTGCCGCGCAAGGGCCTGCGCGAAGCACGTCTGGACGAACTCGCCGAGAGTACGCCGAACGTCGGTGGCGTGCGCAATCTCGTGGCGCCCACGTTACCGCTCTATCCGCCCACGGGCGACCGCTTTCAATGGCGCGTGCTTTCGCATCTCGCGCCGAACTTCCTGTCGATGATGAACGCAGAAGTGCTGCGTGGCGCCCTCGCGCTCTACGACTGGACCAACGACGAGTTGAATCGAAGGCGGCTGGCGGGCATCCTGCATGTGTCGGAGGAATTGCTCGAAGAGATCACGGGCGGCGCGGTCGAGCGCGGCGTGCTGGTCGAAGTCACGCTGGATTCGCAAGCGTTCTCGGGCGAAGGCGATGTGATGTTGTTCGGGGAGCTGCTGCATCGCTTCTTCGAGCTGTATGCAGAGGTGAACCTCTTCACGAAGCTCGCGCTGGTGACGCTGCCATCGAAGGCGCGCATCGAATGGCCGCGCAGCAAGACGCATCGGGCGCCGCTATGAAGCCGCGCGATTTTCCGAATGTCGAGCCGCTGGTCGCGGCGTTGCTCGCACGCGCCCCGCGCATGAACTTCATGCAGTTGTGCCGGCTGTTCGAAGCGAGCGCGCCGGATCGTCCCGGTTTCGGTGAACGCGATACGCCCGCGCACGAGCCGGTGCGTTTCCGGTCGCGCGCGCGCATGGGTTTTCCCGCTGGCGAAATCGCTGCCGTCGAGTTCGATGACCTCGATGACGGCGGATACGGCGAACCGCTGCCGCCGACGATCCGCACGACCTTCATGGGCCTGTACGGCGTAGACGCGGTGATGCCGACGCACTACCTCGACGACATCGCCATGCGCGAGGAAGGGCACGAAGCCGTCGAAGCGTTTCTGGACCAGTTCAATCACCGGTTCGTGACGCTGTTGTATCGCGCGTGGAAGAAGTACCGCTATCCGGAGACCTTCCGGCACGGCGGCGCCGATCCGTACTCAAGGAACCTGCTGTGTCTCGCCGGCTTCGGCTGGGGCAATAAACCCGCGCGTGCGGGCTTGCCCGACTCCCGCATGCTCGCGCTTCTTGGTCTGCTCATTCAGCGCACGCGCACGCCGGAAGGGCTGGCGGGCGTGATCGCTTTGGGTGCGCCGGGCGTGGATGTGCGCGTCGACGAATTCTGGCCCGTGGCGAGGCGCGCGGGACAAGGCCAGCCGCTAAGCGCGAAAGCGATGATGGAAGGCAAGCCACGCGGGTTGGGCGGCGGCTACGTGCTCGGCAAGCGCGTGCATTACCGCAGTCGCGCGGTGCGCGTGACGCTGCGTCCGACGAACGCGCAACAGGCGCACGACTTGTTGCCTGGTGCGTGGCTCCATCGCGATTTGATGGCGCTGGCGCGGCTCTATATCGGCACGAAGGCGGACGTGCATCTGCGCATGCAGATGTCCTCGCGATTCACGCCCGAGCCAATGGTGGGCAAAGCGCGTGCGCCCGTATCGCCGCGTCTGGGCTGGACGGTGGTGCTGCCCGTTCGGCAGGAACGCGAGATCACGGTCGAGTTGGGCGTCTGCGAAGCGTTTCCGGCACCGCAGCCGAACCCGTACCTCGAACCGCATGCCGCATGAGAGGCCGAATGATGTCGAAACCGAATCAAATGGCCTGCGCGGTGTTGCTCATTCTCGGGCTGTCAGGCTGCGGCCTCTGGCAGGCGACCTCCGACGGAGCCACGAGCGCTTATCAAGCGATGACCGACTGGCGCGTGAAAGCGGTCGACGTCGACATGCGCGCCCGTGCCGACCTGAATCCGGACGCTTCGGGCCATCCGCATCCGGTGGCGGTGCGCGTCTATCAGTTGAAGGATCGCGCGCGCTTCGACAGCGCGTCGTTCAACGAGCTCCTCCACCACGACCGCAGCGTGCTTGGGCGCGATCTGCAAGCGAGCGTGTCTGCCGTGGTCAATCCCGGCGCATCGGCGAGCGTGTCGCAGCCGATGCAAAAGGAGACCGCGTTCATCGCGATTGCCGCGTTCTATCGGAACGCCGATCAGGCGGGCGGCTGGAAGCAGGTCATCGCGGCCAGGAAGCTCCCTGACGACGCGCCGGTAAAGCTGACGCTGGCGGACAGCAAGCTCGATATGGAAAGCAAGGCGAAGGCGGGCAAGAAATGACGCGCGGCAGCGTCTGTCGTCGGCATCGTAGCTAAAGGGCGGTCGCGACAAAAGACCGATGGCTTCAAACATCAAACCGAATCGAAATCGACAATAACCAGCAATGCGGCACAACAGATTGAACGAATTACGCGGCGATGGCCTCGTCGCCCGCGCGACCCGAAGCGTGAACTCGGCGCTCTTTTTCATCGGCGCGCTTACGCTCGCCGGCTGCGGCGCATGGCAGGCCACCAAGGACAGCACGGTAAGCGCAGCCGAATGGCTCTTCACCACGCAAGTCAAGTCGATGAACGTCGAACTGAACGGTCGCGCCGCGTTGAACGAGAACGCGACCGG
>NZ_JALQEK010000025.1:0-54272 GCF_023630765.1 Caballeronia sp. ATUFL_F2_KS9A
GTCTCGGGAGCCGCCGCCGCGAGCAAAGCGGCGGCGCAGAGCGTCAACACGGCGACCGACGCGCTCACAAGCGCCAAGGCGAGCGCAAGTTCGCTCTCGACGAGCGCCGGCGGGTTGCTTTCAAATTGAACGTGTCGGAATGGTTCACCCGGCGGACCAATTCTTACCTCGTCTCACGCATGCGAGTCGCCCGCAAACAGCGCGAGATATCCTTCCGGGTCGACCGGCTTCCCGCCCACACGCACCTCGAAATGCAGATGCGGTCCCGTGGATCGACCCGTCGAGCCCACCTCGGCGATAGTCTCGCGCGGCTCGACCTGCTGTCCGACGCGCACTTCGATCTTCGAAGCGTGAGCGTATCGCGTGATAAAGCCGTTGCCGTGATCGATCTCGACCGTATTGCCATAGCCCGGCATCGGTCCGGCGTGGATCACGCGGCCGCCGGCGGCCGCGAGAATCGGCGTACCTGTCGGGGCGACCAGATCCACGCCCGGGTGGAAACTCAGGTGACGATTGAACGGATCCAGACGGTTTCCGAACGATGAACTCGTGCGTCCGAACGCGAGCGGACGACGCCCCGGAAAGGCTTCCCACGCCGCCTCGTGCTGCGCCGCGTCTTGTTCGAGCGCGCCAAGCGTCGTCGCCAGGCAGTCGAGTTCGTTGCTTCGGTTTCGCGGCTCCGGTCGCGCGTCGGCGGCCTGGCAAGGGCGGGGCGGAAGCTCTGGGCCGCCCGCTGCGTCGCTGGAGGCCGCGCGCACCGAGGCCACTGCGCTGGTCGCCGTGGCGCGCGGCGGTTTTGCGCGCAAGCGTTGATCGAACCCACTGAGCGTGTCCAACTGCGCAGCGAGCCGCTCCACGCGCGCATCGAGCGCGGCGTTCGACGCCTTCAGACGCGCGAGCTCATCGGCGTTGTAAGGGGCTCGGGCGTATCGGACGGCGGCGGGCTCCTGCGCACGCCGCATCTGAACGTCATACTGGCCCAGCGCGAGACCGCCTGCCAGCGCCAGCACCGCCACCGAGCAGGCAGTACCAACGATGGCGCGCAGCGCGCCTCGCCGCATCACGATGTAAAGATCGTTTTTCGAGCGCGAGATGACTGACACCACCCTTATCTCCCTGCAATCAGTGCGAGTTTTGAGATGGTAGGAGCGCGCCGGATCTCGGCCTATCGGACGAATCAGAGAAATTTGGGACAAGAGTCGATTCCGCGGCCTGCGCTATATCCGCTCATACATTCCGCCCTATATAAACAATAAAAATGTTTTGCTTTCATAGATGGTTCTTCTCCCTCAACATGAAGTGATCCGAAAAAGCACTGGAGCGAGACATGGAAAGCACCGCGGATTTGAAGCGCTATGAATTGCTGATCAATGGCGAGTTCGTCCCGCCGAGCGGAGGCGACTACTCGACGAACCTCGATCCTTCGAACGAGAATCCGATCGCCCACGTCGCGCAAGGCACATCCGCCGATGTCGACCGCGCGGTGCAGGCGGCGCGCGCCGCGCTCAAGCCGTGGAATGCGATCCGCGCCGCCGAACGCGGCCGAATCCTGATGAAGCTTGCCGATCTCCTGCGCGAAAATCAGGAAGAACTCGCGGCGCTCGAAAGTCTCGATGCCGGCAAGCCGATCTCCGGTGTACAACGCCAGGACGTGCCCGCCGCCATCGATACGCTCGCCTACTATGCCGGCTGGTGCGACAAGATCAACGGCCAGGTCGTGCCCGCACGCCCCGACGCGCTGACCTACACCGTGCGCGAGCCGGTCGGCGTCGTCGCGGCGATCGTGCCGTGGAATTTTCCGCTGATGATCGGCATGTGGAAGATCGCGCCCGCGCTCGCGTGCGGCTGCACGCTGATCGTCAAGCCGGCCGAAATCACGCCGCTTTCGGCGCTGATGGTCGGGCGGCTCGCGCTGGAAGCCGGCGTGCCGCCGGGCGTGCTCAACATCGTGACCGGCAAGGGCTCGGTCGTCGGCGATTCCCTCGTCGCGCATCCGGGCGTCGACAAGGTGACGTTCACCGGCTCGCCGTCCGTCGGGCGCGGCATTCTGCAGGGCGCGGCGGGCAACTTCAAGCGCGTCACGCTCGAACTAGGCGGCAAGTCCGCCAACGTGATCTTCGCGGATGCGAACATCGACGGCGCCGTGCGCGCGGCCGCATCGGGCATCTTCTTCAACGCGGGGCAAGTCTGCTCGGCGGGCTCGCGCATTCTCGCGCAGCGCGCCGTCTACGACGAAGTCGTCGAGCGCCTCGCTCAGCGCGCGCAGACGATCAAGCTCGGCGATCCGTCCAAACGCGAAACCAACATGGGCCCGCTCATTTCCGCCAAGCAGATGAAGAGCGTGCTCGACTACGTGGACATCGGCACGGGCGAGGGCGCCTCGCTCGTGACAGGCGGCAAGCGCGCGGGCGAACGCGGCTATTTCGTGGAGCCGACGGTGTTCGCCAACGTCGAGCACGAGATGCGCATCTCGCAGGAAGAGATCTTCGGGCCGGTCGCGAGCGTGATTCCCTTCGACGACGAAGCCGACGCGCTGCGCATCGCCAACGGCACCGCGTACAGTCTCGCAGCGGGCGTCTGGAGCGCGGATATCGGCCGCGTGCATCGCATGGCCGCGGAATTGAAAGCGGGCACGGTCTGGGTCAATACCTACGGTTTCACGGACGTGCGCCTGCCGTGGGGCGGCGGCGGCGACTCGGGCTTCGGCCGCGAACATGGCGACGTCGCCATCGAGAATTTCACCGAGCCGAAGGCGGTCTGGGTGGCGCTGACGCCTTGACGGAATGAACGCCGCGGCCAACCGCGGCGAAAGGGAAACGGGCGGTCCGACTCATCGAACCGCCCGTTTGGATCGGAAAGACCCGTCAGACGCGCGCCGTTTCCTCGTTGCGCGCCCGCCAGAGCCGCGCCCGCTGCGTGCTGTCTTCATATTGGACCGTGTTTTGCCGGCAGGCTTCGATTGTCGAATTCTTGCGCTCGACGATCGCCTGGCAAAGAAACTCGGCGCTGTAGGCCGTCAGCAAATGCGGGGAATGGGTTGCGATGTACTGTGCGATCTTCCCGTAATCGCTATCCGCCGATGCCAGCGCGCGATACGTCTGCACGTCCCAGCGGAACATCAGGTCGAGTTCTTCGAAAGCCGTGTTGAACGCGCAGACTTGCGCCTGAAGTTCGCGGTCATCGTCGTGCGTTGCATGGATCATGATCGTCTCCTGTATGGCCGTGGGGCTTGAATGCAGGATAGAAAAGTCGATCCATATACGATAGTTAAAGTTTTTTCGCTTATCTATTCAGAAAGAATTATGCGTTCGGTTTGCCCGTCTTCGCGACGATTTGCGTGATCGCTTCGATCTGCGCTGCGCCTTCTTCGATCAGAAACTGCTTGAACGCAAGCGCCACCGGCGGTAGCCGCTTGTTGTTCCGATGCACGACGAACCAGTTGAGCATCACGGGAAAGCCCTCGATATCGAGCACCGCCAGCTTTCCGACCTGCAATTCCATGCTGATCGTGTGCGCGGACAAGAAGCTCAGGCCCATGCCGGCGATCACCGCCTGCTTGATCGTCTCCGTGCTGGTGATTTCCATCGCGACGTTAAGGTTCGGCAGCCGTCCGCCGAATCCTTCTTCCATCGAATTCCAGGTGTCGGAGCCACGCTCGCGCACGATGAACGGTTCGTCGGCGAGCGCTTCGAGCGGCAAGTTCCTCCGTCCGACGAGCGGATGATCCGGCGGCGCGACGATCACGTACGGATGGGGCGCGAATGAGACGTTCACCGTGTCCATATCGCGCGGGGGGCGGACCATCACGGCGAGATCGGTGAGATTGTCGGACAGTTGATGCAGCAGTTCCTCGCGATTGTGTACCGCGAGATTGAGCCGGACATCGGTATTGCGCTGCGTGAACGCGGCGAGCAAGCGGGGGAAAAAGTAATCGCCGGCGCTGATCACCGCGACGTTGAGCGTACCGCCCGCGATGCCTTTGAGTCGGGCCATCGCATCGTCGGCTTCGCGGAATTGCTCCAGAATCGCGCGGCTGTAGTGAAGCATTTCATTTCCGGCCGGCGTCAGATAGATTTTCTTGCCGAGCTGCTCGAACAGCGGCAGCCCGGCGTGCTCCTCCAGTTGCTTCACCTGCGTCGAAACAGCCGGCTGCGTAAGGTAGAGCTCTTCAGCGGCGCGCGAGAAACTCAGTCGACGGGCGACGGTCTCGAAGATCTTGAGTTGACGCAGGGTGGCGTTGCGCAGCACAGCAATCCCTCATCCATTAACGATCACTAATTTATACAATAATTTTTTCTAACTTTCCTTAATCGTTTTTCTCCCCCACGATGCTTTCACGTCCGCGAAAGTTGTAAGGCGGACGGTTGCGCCAAGAACGAACGGCCACGCCAGACCCCAGGCATCGGCCAGTTTGCCGCAAAGCAACACGAGCACACTCGCAGCATGGAAGCCTGCAAAGGCTGCATACCCCATCCGGACTTTATTGGGAATCGCTTTGAAATGATTCTTCGATCGCCTGAAGCGGATGTTTGCCGGATGTGCGAATCGATCGCCCACCTCAAAACGCGCGACATGCGCAATACCCGTGACCGGCGGCCTCACGCCCATGCCGCCTGGACCGAGCATTTCCCCTGACCGACCGCTCGCCGCCGACGCACCGCGCCGGCTTCTCGCAGCACATCAAGCGCCGTACGAGCGCTAAGACAGATAACGGAGACAGACATGGCAAGCGCAGACACGGTTGTGTCCGGGCAATCGCACGGGCGTCACCACAACAGATGGATCCAGCTCGCAGTCGGCATCGTATGCATGGGGCTGGTCGCCAACCTCCAGTACGCATGGACTCTTTTCGTCGTTCCGATGGATGCGAAGCACCATTGGGGGCAAGCGGCGATTCAAACCGCCTTCACCATCTTCATCGTCACTGAAACGTGGCTCGTGCCCGTCGAGGGCTGGCTCGTCGATAAATTCGGACCGCGTCCGGTCGTGATGGGCGGCGCGCTTTGCGCCGCCATCGGCTGGATGATCGACGCCCACGCCACCACGCTCACGCATCTGTACATCGCCGCCGTGGTCGCAGGTATCGGCGCCGGTTGCGTGTATGGCACCTGCGTCGGCACGGCGCTCAAGTGGTTCCCGGACAAGCGCGGTCTCGCGGCGGGCCTGACCGCTGCTGGCTTCGGCGCGGGCGCGGCTGTCACGGTGATTCCGATCTCGAACATGATCCAGAGCTCAGGCTACGAGCACGCGTTCATGTTCTTCGGCATCCTGCAGGGCGCGTGCATCTTCGTGCTCGCGCTGATGCTCGTGCGGCCGAATCCGCCGAAAGGCATCGTGCCGGCCAAGCGCATCGTGTCGACGAAAATCGACTACACGACAGGACAGATGGTGCGCTCGCCGCTCTTCTGGGTGCTGTATCTGATGTTCGTGTTCGTCGCGGCGGGCGGCGTGATCGCGACCGCGCAGTTCGGGCCGATCGCGAAGGAATACGGCTTCGCCAAGATGCCGGTGAATCTGCTCGGCGTAACGCTGCCGCTGCTCGCGATGACGCTGTCCATCGACAATCTGTGCAACGGCTTCACGCGTCCGCTGTGCGGCTTCATCTCGGACAAGATCGGCCGCGAAAACACGATGTTCATCATCTTTCTCGGTGAAGGCGTCGCGCTGCTCGGGCTGATGGAGTTCGGCCACAATCCGTATCTCTTCATGCTGTTCGCGGCGATGACGTTCCTCTGCTGGGGCGAAATCTTCTCGATCTTCCCGGCGACCTGCGCGGACACCTTCGGCAGCAAGTACGCCGCCGCCAACGCGGGCACGCTCTACACCGCGAAAGGCACGGCGTCGATGCTGGTGCCGCTCGCTTCGGTGCTCGCGTCGATCGGGTCGTGGAACGCGGTGTTCATCACGGCGGCGGTGACGTCGATCGCGGCGGGACTGTGCGCGAAATTCGTTCTCGCGCCGATGCGAAAGCGCTGGATCGAAAACACGCTCACGGAAGAGTCGTCGGCCGAATCGTCGATCAACGCGTCGTTACGGACCGGCTCGATTCAATGAAACAGGGCACGCCGACGTTGAGCGTATCGCTGCATCAACTGAGGCTTTTCGTCACCCTCGCGCGGCATCGCAGCTTCACGCGCGCGGGCGACGATCTCGGCATCACCCAATCGGCGGTGAGCCGCAGCATTCGCGAACTCGAAGATGAAATCGCGCTGCGGCTCTTCGATCGCACGACGCGTCAGGTCGCGCTCACCGAAACCGGACGCAAGCTGCTCGCCCGCATTGCGCCGCTCGTCGAGGAACTGGAAGCGACTCTGCGGCCGCGCGCGCAAGAGGGCGGCGAGCCGGGCGTCGTCAATCTCGCGAGCAGTTGCGCTCTCACGGCGAGCGTTTTGCCCGCGATGCTCGCATCGTGTCGCGAACGTCTGCCGGAAGTCACGATCATCGTGATGGATCGGCCGCAAAATGCCGTGCTGCAACTCGTGCGTTCGGGCGAGGCGGAACTGGGCGTCGCGATCGCGCCCGACAATCTCGACGAACTCGCCGCCGAGCCTCTTTTCGCCGACGGACTTGCTGCCGTCGTCAGCGCGTCGCATCGACTGAGCGCGGCGGCGGGCATCGACTGGCAGCAGTTGCGCGGCACGCCGCTTCTCCTGCTCGACGATGACACCGGCAGCCTGGGCGCCATCGAGGCTGCGCTCGCGCTGCACGGCGTCGCGGGCGCGGTGCGCCAGAAATTCACGCAAGCTGCCGCGGTTGCGCGCATGGCGGAAGCCGGCCTCGGCGTCGGTATCCTGCCGATGCACGCGCGCGCTGCCATCGACTGCGCGCAGACGCGCATCATCCCGCTCGTGCCGGACACGTCGCGCACGATCATGCTCGTACGGCGCAAGAGCCGCGCGCTGCGCTCGAGCGCGGCGAACGTCTGGTCACACATCGTCGCATCCTCGTCGCATACTTTCATCTCGGGTCAGGCCGTCGAGGTCTGACCGACTTCTTGCCGCTGAAGGAAGCCCGCCGCGCATCTCGCGCATGCGGGTTTTCGCTCGTCTGCGAGCGCACGATTCGCCTTGTCCTGTCTGCACTCGGAATGTAGTATCTTGTATATCAGAGAGATATAAAGCTACAACCCTCAGGAGACGAACCATGAAGATCTGCGTGTACGGCGCCGGAGCGATCGGCGGCTATATGGGCGCGCAACTGGCGCGAGCGGGTGCGGAGGTCAGTTTCGTCGCGCGCGGGCCGCATCTCGCGGCGATGCAGGCGAACGGCGTCAAGCTCCGGATCGATGGCGAGGAGCACACCGTCAAGGTGCGCTGCACGAACAATGCCGCCGAACTCGGCCCGCAGGATTACGTGATCGTCGCGCTGAAGGCGCATTCGATTCCGGGCGTCGTCGATCTGATGCCGCCGCTGCTCGGCCCGGAAACCGCGATCGTCACGGCCGTCAACGGTCTGCCTTACTGGTATTTCTACAAACACGGCGGCGAGCTCGAAGGCACGAAACTGCAGAGCGTCGATCCTGGCGGCCGCCAGTGGGACGTGTTCGGTCCGGAACGCGCGATCGGCTGCGTGCTGCTGCCGGCGGCGGAAATCGCGGAGCCGGGCGTCATCGAACATCACTACGGCAAGAAATTTCCCATCGGCGAGCCGAGCGGCGAAATCACGCCGCGTCTGCAGGCGCTGCACGACATGATGGCGAAGGCGGATATGGAAGCGCCGATGCGCGACAACATCCGCGATGAAATCTGGCTGAAGCTCTGGGGCAATCTGTGCTTCAACCCGATCAGCGCGTTGACCGGCGCGACGCTCGACGTGCTCACGAGCGATCCCGGCACGCGCGCGCTCTCGAAGGCGATGATGCTGGAGGCGAAGGCGATCGGCGACAGGATCGGCGTGAATTTCCGCGTCGACGTTGAGCGGCGCATCAACGGCGCGGGCGCGGTCGGCGCGCACAAGACGTCGATGCTGATGGACTGCGAGGCCGGACGCCCGATGGAAATCGATCCGCTGATGACGGTCGTGCAGGAAATCGGCCGCCTCGTGCACGTCGAAACGCCGATGCTCGATGCCGTTCTCGCATTGATCAAGCTGCGCGAAGGCGTGAATCAGGGCACGGCGAAGCCGCTGCCGCTCCCGCAATCTCAAAAAGCCGCCTAAACTGCAGACGAAGGGACCAGCGTTGTTTCTGATATACAAGATGCAAAATACTTGCGTGCTGTTGCGATGCAGCATATACTGAGGGCTCTTGAGTGATTCAACTGGAGCCTGAAATGAGCATCGCCCTGCTGGTTGTTGTCGGATTCGCGCTGGTTGCCGTTGGTGTAGGTGTTACGTTTATGATTGCGTCGGCCGTGCCGCAAAGCATGCTGCAGCGCGCACAGGATCACGGTCGCTTCGCCGGTCTCGCGGCGGATGACCAGAACGGCGGTTCGGGCAAGCGTGTCGACGCTCGCCGTCCGCACTTGGGAAATCAAGCCATCAATGCCATCTGATACTCAATCCGTAGATAGTCCGGAAGTTCGCCCCGATGTACGTCCGCCCGGGCTGACGCTTTCGCTGGAGCCGATCAATGCCACGGTTTCGCTGCGCGATCAGGCGTACGCGAAGCTGCGGCAGGCGATCGCCGAGGCGGACATCTATCGTTCGCGGGAAGAAATCCGTCTCGACGAGAAAGAACTGACCGAAGCGCTCGGCGTGTCCCGCACGCCGATTCGCGAGGCCATGACGCTGCTCGAGCAGGAAGGTTTTCTGCGCACGGTGCCGCGCCGCGGCGTCTATATCTTGCGCAAGACCAAGCGCGAGATCGTCGAGATGATTCACATGTGGGCGGCGCTGGAAAGCATGGCGGCGCGCCTCGCGACGCAGCGCGCGACGGACGAGGAAATCGCCCATCTGCGCCACATGTTCGACAATTTCCGCGACTCGACGCCCGCCGAGCATATCGACGAGTATTCGGAAGCGAATATCGCGTTCCATTCGGCGATCGTGCGGCTGTCGAAGTCGGAAATCATCTTCGACACGATCAAGAACATCTTCGTGCACGTCCGCGCGATCCGTAAGATGACGATCTCGCAGAGCGATCGGGCGTCGCGCTCGATCGTCGATCACATGCGGATCATCGAGGCGCTGGAGAAGCGCGACACGGAGCTGGTCGAGCGGCTCGTGAAGCAGCATTCGCTCGATCTGGCGGCGTTCGTCGAGGCGAATTGCGACTTTCTGGACTGATGACGGATTGAGTTGGAAAGCAAAAAACCGCATGGTGTTCGCCGTGCGGTTTTTTTATTTCGTCGTCGATCGAAACGGTGATGCGCGAAGCGGATAGTCGTCGCTCGGCAGCGCGCCGCGCGTCTCGACGGGCACGAAGCCGGGCGCATGACTCGGAGCCGGCGCGACGGCTTGCGATGTCCCGAACGACAGGGCAGTGACCTGGCCGATGCGCAAGGCCACCGCCATCGCAGAGTCGAGGTAGACGAACATGGCGCGGAAAAAAGGCGCAAGTCTATCGATGCTGCCCTTTCTCAGCAATAGCGCGCGCCGTTGCGCGGCCCGCGCCGGTTGCCCGCGTGACTAACGCATCGCGTGCAGCATCGTTTCGCCGAGCGCGGCCGGCGAATCGGCGACGTGAATGCCCGCCGATTTCATCGCGTCGATCTTCGCGCTGGCCGTGCCCGATCCGCCCGAGATGATCGCGCCCGCGTGACCCATGCGGCGTCCCGGCGGCGCGGTCGTTCCGGCGATGAAACCGACCACTGGCTTCGTCGTCTTCGCGTCCTTGAGAAACTGCGCGGCTTCTTCCTCCGCCGATCCGCCGATCTCGCCGATCATGATGATGCCCTCGGTCGCATCGTCCTCCAGAAAGAGCGACAGGCAATCGATGAAGTTCGTCCCGTTCACCGGATCGCCGCCGATACCGATGCACGTCGTCTGCCCGAGGCCGGCCGCGGTCGTCTGCGCGACGGCCTCATAGGTCAGCGTGCCCGAACGCGATACGACGCCGATCTTCCCCGGCCGGTGAATATGCCCCGGCATGATGCCGATCTTGCACTGCCCCGGCGTGATGACGCCCGGACAGTTCGGCCCGACGAGCCGGCTCGACGAACCGCTCAACGCGCGCTTCACGCGCAGCATGTCGAGCACCGGAATGCCTTCCGTGATGCAGACGATGAACGGCACCTGCGCGTCGATGGCTTCGAGAATCGCATCGGCGGCGAAGGGCGGCGGCACATAGATGACGGAGGCGTCGGCGCCCGTTTTCGCGACGGCATCGGCGACGGTGTCGAACACGGGCAAGTCCAGATGCGTCGTGCCGCCTTTGCCCGGCGTCACGCCGCCGACCATGCGCGTGCCGTACGCGATCGCCTGTTCGGAATGAAACGTGCCTTGCGCGCCGGTGAAGCCCTGGCAGATGACCTTCGTATCTTTATTGATGAGAACGCTCATTGGGCCACTCCTTGAGCGACGGCGCTGACGATCTTGTCGGCGGCATCGGCGAGATTTTCGGCGGGGATGATGGTGAGACCGGACGTGCGCAGAATCTCGCGGCCCGCATCGACATTCGTGCCCGCGAGGCGCACGACGAGCGGCACGCTCAGATCGATCTCGCGCGCGGCCGCGACGACGCCTTGCGCGATCACGTCGCAGCGCATGATGCCGCCGAAGATGTTGACGAGAATGCCCTGCACCTTCGGGTCGCGCAGGATCAGCTTGAACGCGGTCGCGACGCGCTCCTGGGTCGCGCCGCCGCCGACGTCGAGAAAGTTCGCCGGCTCGCCGCCGTAGAGCTTGATGATGTCCATCGTGGCCATCGCGAGGCCCGCGCCGTTCACCATGCAGCCGATATTGCCGTCGAGCTTGACGTAGTTCAGACCGTGCTTCGCCGCTTCGATTTCGGCGGGATCTTCCTCGTCCTCGTCGCGCAGTTTCTCGATGTCGGGATGGCGATACAGCGCGTTGTCGTCGAAATTGAGCTTCGCGTCGAGCGCCATCACGTCGCCGGAGCCGGTCACGACGAGCGGATTCACTTCCACGATCGACGCATCCAGATCGACGAACGCCTGATACAGCGCCGTGATGAACTTCGACGCAGCCTTGATCTGATTGCCGGTGAGCCCGAGTCCGAACGCGATCTGGCGCGTGTGAAGGGGCTGAAGCCCGGTCGCCGGATCGATCGCGACCTTGAGAATTTTTTCCGGCGTGCGATGCGCGACTTCCTCGATCTCCATGCCGCCTTCCGTCGACGCCATGATCGTGATGCGCGAGTTGGCGCGGTCGACCAGCATGCCGAGATACAGCTCGCGCGCGATATCGCAGCCTTCTTCGACGTAGAGCCGCTTCACTTCCTTGCCCGCCGGCCCCGTCTGCTTGGTCACGAGCACGGACGCGAGCATCTTCTGCGCGTTCTCGCGCACTTCGTCGACCGACTTCACCACGCGCACGCCGCCTTTTCCGTCCGGATCGTTGGCGAAGCGCCCGGCGCCGCGGCCGCCCGCGTGAATCTGCGACTTCACGACCCAGACGGGTCCGGGCAGCGCGCGCGCCGCATCGGCGGCCTCCGTCGCGGAAAAGGCGACGCGGCCCTCCGGAACCGCGACGCCGTACTTTCGCAGCAGCGCCTTCGCCTGATATTCGTGGATGTTCATCTCGTCTCCTGATGTCCTCTGATGGGAATGAGCGAGCCGAGCAACAGCATCGTCGGCGCGCTGAAATACTGTATATCAGATTTCACCACGCGCAAAACTTTCGTTTGCGGGCTTCTGCAGCGTTAAATGAGTGCTTAACGGGCCGAGGCGGACGACGGTGATTGATGCACTGCAGAATTAAAAATCGGTCGAGCGTTGCTCACAGCGGCGTTCAAGGGATCGTGCGCTGCATCACAGGGTTTTCATCGACCGGCGGACGGTTGACTAATACTGTGTGTGGAATATTGTATATCACAGGAGGCGGGTCGCTTTGCGGTCCGACGGTCTACGCGCTCCGGGCACGACGGCGCGGGACGATGTACAAATAATCGTGAATCTATAAACGTCGAAAGAGAGTGGGAGACAAAGCCATGACGGTGAACACATCTGGCAAGGCGCTGGACGGCGTGCGAATCCTGGACTTCACGCACGTTCAGTCGGGACCGACCTGCACGCAGTTGCTCGCGTGGTTCGGCGCCGACGTCATCAAGGTCGAGCGCGCGGGTTCGGGCGACATCACGCGGGAGCAGTTGCGCGATATTCCCGACGCCGACAGCCTCTACTTCACGATGCTCAACCACAACAAGCGCTCGATCACCATCGACACGAAGAATCCGGAAGGCAAGAAGGTGCTCGAGACGCTCGTGAAGAAGTGCGACGTGCTCGTCGAGAACTTCGCCCCGGGCGCGCTCGATCGCATGGGCTTTACGTGGGAGCGCATCCAGGAACTGAATCCGCGGATGATCGTCGCGTCGGTGAAGGGCTTCGGCCCGGGACCGTACGAAGATTGCAAGGTGTATGAGAACGTCGCGCAGTGCGCGGGCGGCGCGGCGTCGACGACCGGTTTCGAAGACGGTCCGCCGACCGTCACCGGCGCGCAGATCGGCGATTCGGGCACGGGCCTGCATCTGGCGCTCGGCATCGTCACGGCGCTGTATCAGCGCAACACGAGCGGACGTGGTCAGAAAGTGCTCGCCGCGATGCAGGATGGCGTGCTCAATCTCTGCCGCGTGAAATTGCGCGACCAGCAGCGCCTCGAACGCACTGGCGTGATGAAGGAGTACCCGCAATATCCAAACGGCACGTTCGGCGAAGCCGTGCCGCGCGCGGGCAACGCATCGGGCGGCGGCCAGCCGGGCTGGATTCTCAAGTGCAAGGGCTGGGAGACCGATCCGAACGCGTACATCTACTTCATCACGCAGGCGCCGGTCTGGGGCGAAATCTGCAAGGTGATCGGCAAGGAGGAATGGATCGATCATCCGGATTACAAGACGCCGAACGCGCGCCTGCCGCATCTGAAGCAGATTTTCGAGGAAATCGAGCGCTGGACGATGTCGAAGACCAAGTTCCAGGCGATGGAAATCCTCAACAAGCACGACATACCGTGCGGCCCGATCCTGTCGATGAAGGAAATCGCCGAAGAGCCGTCGCTGCGAAAGACGGGAACGGTCGTCGAAGTCGATCATCCGGTGCGCGGGAAGTATCTGACGGTCGGCAATCCGATCAAATTGTCCGACAGTCCGACCGAAGTCGTGCGCTCGCCGCTGCTCGGCGAACACACCGACGAAGTCATGGCCGAACTCGGCTACACGCCGGATCAGATCGCCACGCTGAAGAGCCTCGGCGCGATCTGAGCACATTGCCTTGCACTGACGTCCGCCTTCGAAAGAGGGCGGCGCAGGCCCCTGCACGCCCCTATAACGGAGACGCACCAAATGAACAGCACGGTTGCCCAGGACCGCGGCGAAGCAGCCAATTCATCCACGCACGCGGCGGCGGTCGTTCCGCTCCACGCGCCCGACGCGAAACGCCGCGTCGCGGAAGTGTTCGCCCGAGTGAAAGCGGAAGGCCGCACGTCGCTGACCGCGCCGGAAGGCAAACTCGTCTGCGATGCATACGGCATCGCGGTGCCGCAGGAAGGCGTCGCGAAATCGGCGGACGATGCCGCGAAGCTCGCGTCGTTCATCGGCTTTCCGGTGGTGCTGAAGATCGTTTCGCCGGAAATCCTGCACAAGACCGAAGCGGGCGGCGTGCTCGTCAACCTGAAGAATGAAGCCGATGTGCGTGCCGGTTTCGACACGATCATCTCGAACGCGAAGAAGTACGACCCGAAGGCGACGCTTGTCGGCGTGCAGGTTCAGCAGATGGTCGGCGCGGGGCAGGAAGTCATCATCGGCGCGGTGACGGACCCGTCGTTCGGCAAGCTGATCGCGTTCGGTCTCGGCGGCGTGCTCGTCGAAGTGCTGAAGGACGTGACGTTCCGGCTCGCGCCCGTCACGCGCGAAGAAGCCGCATCGATGCTCGACGGCATTCAGGCCGCAGAAGTGCTGCGCGGCGTGCGCGGCGCCGAACCGGTACATCGCGAGGCGCTGATTACCCTGATCGAGCGCGTGTCGCGTCTCGTCGACGATTTCCCGCAAATCTCCGAGATGGACCTGAATCCGGTGTTCGCGAGCCCGAACGGCGCGGTCGCGGCGGACGTGCGCATCGTGATGGATTTCGCGCCCGCCGAACCGCGCTATCGGCCGACGCAAGAGCAGATCGTCGCGCAGATGAACCGCATCATGAAGCCGGATGCGGTCGCGGTGATCGGCGCGTCGAACGAGGACGGCAAGATCGGCAATTCGGTGATGAAGAACCTCATCAACGGCGGCTATCAGGGCACGATCTATCCGATTCACCCGAAAGCCGACGAGATCATGGGCCGCAAGGCGTACAAGAGCGTGAAGGACGTGCCCGGCGTGATCGATGTCGCCGTGTTCGCGATTCCCGCGAAGTTCGTGGCTCAGGCGCTCGTCGAAGTCGGCGAGAAGAAGATTCCGGGCGCGGTGCTGATTCCGTCGGGCTTCGCGGAAACGGGCAATCACGAAGGTCAGGAAGAGATCGTCAAAATCGCGCGGCAATACGACATCCGCATGATGGGCCCGAACATCTACGGCTTTTACTACACGCCGAAGAATCTTTGCGCGACGTTCTGCACGCCGTACGACGTGAAAGGCAAGGCGGCGCTGTCGTCGCAGTCGGGCGGCATCGGCATGGCCATCATCGGGTTCTCGCGTTCGGCGAAGATGGGCGTTTCCGCGATCGTCGGTCTCGGCAACAAGAGCGATATCGACGAAGACGATCTGCTCACGTTCTTCGAGCAGGACGACAACACCGAAATCATCGCGCAGCATTGCGAGGATCTGAAGGACGGCCGTGCGTTCGCCGAAGCCGCAAAGCGCGTGTCGAAGAAGAAGCCGGTCGTCGTGCTGAAAGCGGGGCGCACGAGCCTCGGCGCGCGCGCGGCCAGCTCGCATACGGGCGCGCTCGCGGGCAACGACAAGATCTACGAAGACGTCTTCGAGCAATGCGGCGTGATCCGCGCGCGGTCGCTGCGCGATCTGCTCGAGTTCGCGCGCGGCATTCCGAAGCTGCCGACGCCCAAAGGCGAGAACACGGTCATCATCACGGGCGCGGGCGGCTCGGGCGTGCTCTTGTCGGACGCATGCGTCGACAACGGCCTCTCGCTGATGGCGATGCCCGACGATCTCGATGCCGCGTTCCGCAAGTTCATCCCGCCGTTCGGCGCGGCCGGAAATCCCGTCGACATCACCGGGGGCGAGCCGCCGTCGACGTACAAGAACACGATCCGCCTCGGGCTCGAGGACGATCGCATCCATTCGCTCATCCTCGGCTACTGGCACACGATCATCACGCCGCCGATGGTCTTCGCGAAACTCGTCATCGAAGTGAAGGAGGAGATGAAGGCGCTCGGCATCGAGAAGCCGATCGTGGCGTCGCTCGCGGGCGACGTGCAAGTGGAAGAAGCCGCGGAATACCTGTACGAGCATGGCGTGCCGGCCTACGCTTATTCGACGGAACTGCCCGTTGCCGTGCTCGGCGCGAAGTACAAGTGGGCGCGCGGCGCAGGTTTGATCTGAGGTTTGGAGGAGGGGACAGGGGCGCGGACCACGTATGTCCGCGCCCTTTATAAGGGAGACACACTTGACACACTGGATTCGTTTTCGCGATGCCGGCGGCAGCATCGGTTTCGGTACGCTCGATCAGCATTCTGGCCGCGTCGTGCAGCACGACGGCGCGATGTTCGACAATCCGCGCCCGACCGACATGTCGTTCGCCGTCGATGACCTGACGCTGCTCGCGCCCTGTCAGCCGAGCAAGGTCATCGCGCTGTGGAACAACTACTACGCGCTGTCGCAGAAGCTCGACAAGGCGCCGCCGCAGCATCCGCTCTTTCTCATCAAGCCGCCGATGTCGGTGATCGGGCCGGGCGAGTCGATCCGCCGGCCGAAGAGCTATCACGGCAAGATCGCGTACGAGGGCGAACTCGGCATCGTGATCGGCAAGACGGTGAGCGGGGCGTCCGTGGAGGAAGCCGAAAGCGCGATCTTCGGCTATACGTGCGTGAACGACGTCACCGCGATCGAGCTGCTGCAGGAAGATCCCAACTTCGCGCAATGGTGCCGCTCGAAGGGCTTCGACACGTTCACCTGCCTCGGGCCGGCGATCGTCACGACGGGCAACGGCTTCGACTGGCGCACGGCGAGCGTCGTCACGACACTCGAAGGCGTCGAGCGCCAGAACTATCCGCTCGACGACATGATTTTCTCGCCCGCCGAGCAAGTGAGCATGCTGTCGCAAGACATGACGCTCGTTCCCGGCGACGTGATCGCGTGCGGCACCTCTATCGGCGTCGGCTCGATCAAGGACGGCGCGCGCGTGGATGTGTCGATCGCCGGAATCGGCACGCTGTCGAACGTGCTCGAAGCATGATCGCGGATGGACTCGCGGGCGCGCTCTGCGTGCTCGCGGCGCTGTCGGCGGGTTCGTCGATGCGTGCGTCGCGCGGAAGGCGGGAAACGGGCGCGCTCCTTGCCGCCGCGTGCTTCGCGAGCGGCGCATCGGGCGGAACCGCGCTCGTGCTCGCGCTGGTCGCGGGATTCATCGGGTATCGATCCGCGCGTGCGACGCCGGGTGTATCGGCGCAATCGCTCTTTGCGACGATGGCGTTCGTCGCGTGGGCGCTGCCGGGCCCGGACAGCGCGTATGCGGTGCTGGCGGGCGGCGCGCTGGCGGCATTGGCTTGCGTCGTCGTTCGCCGGCACACGAACGGAGCAAGCGCGAACCTTCAATCGATGCATCTCGCCTGCGCAGGCGCATGCGCGGCGTTCGCCTATGTGCTCGGCGTTCAGTCGGACGTGATTTCCGTCATCGCGATGCTCGCGCTCATCGGCGCGCACTTGTCGCTCGCGATGGGCGGCAACGCGGCCGCGCCGGTCGCATACGCGATGAGCGCGGCGGCGGCTGGCGGACTTGCGCTCGCGGCAGCGATCGGCGGTTCGCATGGCGCGCTCGTCGTGGCGGCAGTCGCGATCGCCGTCGGCTGCACGCGGTCGGCGACGCTCGTCGGCATCGTGCGCGAGACGCCATGAAACGACAAAGCCGGCGCAACCTTCGCGCCGGCTTTGCATCGCGATGCCCGAGACACATCAGCGATCGCGATTCCACAACGCGCCGAGCACGAAGCCGACGGCCGCCGCGATCAGCACGCCCTGAATCGGCTGGCTCGCGACCGCGAGACGCACGTTGTCGACGGTCTGACCATAACTTTGCTGCAAGTTGCCGTAAGCCTGCCGCACCTTGCCTTCGGCTTGCGTGCCTTCATCGCCCGTCAGTGCGCCGACTGCGTCCTGCACTTTGCCGACGACCTTCTGTGCCGCGCCTTCCACTTGATCCTGCACCATGGTGCCTCCCTTCGGTTGAGCGGTTTCTCGTAAATCCGGATTCGCCGGAACGCTCATCAGCAGCACGCAGCGTGCCCGGGCCAATTCAGGCCGAACCGATCAGTCCCTTCACGGCGTCGATCAAATCGTCGATAGAAAGCGGCTTGCGGCGAAACTGCGCATGCGGGTGCTCGAGCGCCGGCGCATGCGCCGCCGCGCTCATGAGGATCACCGGCACGCGTGCGAGGGCGGCGCTCGCGGCCAGTTGACGGATCAGTTCGACGCCGTCCATGTGCGGCATCATCCAGTCGGTGATGACGAGCGCGGGCGGATTCGAGCGCGCCGCGTCGAGCGCGGTCCGTCCGTTGGACGCGGTCGAAACTTCGTAGCCCTCCATTTCGAGCACGAGGCGCCAGGTGGTCAGAATGTCGAATTCATCGTCGACGACGAGGATCTTCTTCATGCGCGCGCGCCGGGGTCCGACACAGACAGCGCGGGCGCGGCGATCGACGGGTGTCCGGACAAGATACCCGTCGAGCCAATGAAGCCTTCGCTGATATGCAGGCCGCGCGAGTCGATCGTGAGACGGCGGATCGCCGAATCGTGCGGGCCTTCGCGCTGCTTGACGATCGACACCATGCGATACAGCGAGGAATTCGCCTCGACATAACGCATGAGCACGATGTTCTCGGTCATCGCGGACGCGCGCAACGTCGTGGGCTGCACCGAATCGCCGTAGAGCGGCATTTCCTCGGTGAGCAGGGTCGTCACGCCCGCGTCGCGCAGACGGTGCGTGAGCGCGTTGAGGAAGAGGCCGAAACGCTCCGTGCGGTTCGCGGACTGAAAAAAGCCGTCGATGCCGTCGACCACGAGCCGCGACGCATTCGTGTTCCGCACCGCGGTCATCAGTTCGACGGCGAGCTCGTCGATCGCGAGTTCGACAGCCGGATGCCAGCGGATCGCGAGACGTCCGTCCTGCACGGCCGGCGCGAGATCGATGCCGACCGACAACGCTTTGGCGAGAAGCCGCTCGGGCGATTCGTAGAGGCCGAAGTAGACGCAGCGCTCGCCGCGTTCGACGCCCGCCTGCAGGAACTTGAGCGACAGCAGCGTCTTGCCGATGCCCGATGGCCCGACGAGCGTCGTCGTCGAGCCGCGCACGATGCCGCCGCCGAGCATCTGGTCGAAATCGGGAAAGCCGAAGCTCAACTTGTTCTTGAAGTCCGGCGCGCCGTCATCGTTCGCGGGCGACGCCTCGATGCGCGGAAAGGTCACGAGACCGTTCTCCGTGATCTTGAAGAAGTGCTTGCCGAGCAGATGATCGCGGGCGCGCAGCTTGTGGACTTCGATTTCGCGGGCACGCCGCATGCCGGTGTTGTAGCGGTTCAGTTCGATGAGCCCGTCGACGAGCGTGTGCTCCGGATGCGGCTCGTTGCCCGAAAGCGGCGCGAGGATCAGCGTCGTGCAGCGCGCGGCGCTCACGAACGCCGAAAGCTCGTGGATGAACTGCGAGAGTTCGAGTTCCGTCGAGCTGAATTCGCGCGCGCTGCGAAAGCCGTCGATGACCATGAAACGCGGCCGGCTCGTCTTGATCGTCGCTGCGATCAGCGCGAGAAAGCCGGACAGGCCGTCGCGCATCAGTTCGTGATAACCGGAGACGAAGAGCATCCGGTCGGAGATGGCGTCGGCGTTGTAGAACGACAGTCCGCGAAGATGAGACAAAAGCTTGGTGTGCGATTCGGCGATCAGCGTGATGTACAGGACCATGTCGCCCTGCGCGACGCGATGAAAGCCGATCTGCGATGAAAGAATCGTCTTGCCCGCGCCCGCCATGCCTTCGATCAGATACAGGCCGCCCTCGACGAACCCGCCGCCCAGGATGTCATCCAGGCCCGCGACGCCCGTCGTCACGTTGCCGTCGTTGGCCGCGTGTTGCCGGGGTTGAGCGGTGGAGTGCTTGTCGTCTTGGTTCATGGGATTTTCTTTTTTACTCGGCGTACCGGCTTTTTTGAGAAGGCGAATTATGGCTGACTATTGGCAAGCCGTGCTGGAAGCCATACCGCTCATGCCCGCCGTCGCGCCTTTGCGTGCGCGGTTTTGGGCGGCCACGCGCCTTTGCGTCGTCGCTGCGGCCTTTTGAAGCGAGCCCGCCGGGGCCGCGCGCGGGCGAATGCATCATGCACGCATTTTCTGCGCCCGAGCGTTTTGCGGATGGGAGCGATTGCCCGCCAACAGGAATTCTTTGAGAACTGTCTCATGGGCACTCGGAGCAGCGGGTGATGAAATGACGAACGTCGTACAGGGGCGCCGTGTTTTCTCCCGCCGCTTCACTCCGGCGCTCGCGCGCCTTCATTGCCTTCATCTCGCCATGCACCGTTCGCACTCGATTCCGGGCGCTCTTGCGCTCGCCGCCAGCTTTTTTGTTCTTTTTGCCGCGACAGCTTCGGCCGCCGCGCCGCACGCCACCGAAAGCCTGCCCGACGCGCGCATTCTCTCGGCCGCGCCTTTCGTTTTCCACGGCGACCGCCATATTTTTTCGCGCATGTCCGTGGAGCCGTCCGATTCGCGCATCTTCATGCCGGTCGAAACGATCCGCAACCTGAGCGAGCCGCGTTTGTCGCAAGTAAGTTTCAAGCGCACATCGACCATTTGAAGACGCACGGATTAACGGCGTTCGAATGAAGTATTGAGTCGTCTGGAATCGATTGCCTTGCCGCGCCATAATTCTTTCCGGGCGACGCGCGTTGCCATTACGGAAAATCGCAATGAAGCGCTGGGTAATTGCGGAAATCGTGCTGATTGCCGCCGGTTTGTCCGGTCCGTTGGCGCGGGCCGCTGATTCATCGCCGATGAGGCCCGAAGCGGCTATTGCGAGCAATGGCGATGTCGCGGAACTCGAGAATCTGCTTGCCGCCGGGAAAATCACGGCGTTACGCAGGACGTTGAATGGCAGTTATGGCGCGAGTCTCTCGTATTATCCCGACGAGATGATCTATTACGCCGCGCTGTTTCAGCAAAGCAATATCTGGCGCGTGTTCAAAACGCAAAATGACGCGCGGGCCGAAACGGTCTATGCGGATTTCGCCAAGACGTCGAACACGCTCGCCGATGCGGAAATAAAGCGCATCAAGCTCGAAGCGGAGAACGCATATGCGGACCGGCAGATCGCCGCCCAGCAGGCGCGCGCGAACCGGCTGCAAGCCGATCTCGATATTGCACGCGCGCAGCAAAATCAGGTGACGAGTTATCAAGTGGAGCAGCAGAATGCGATCCGCGAACTTCGCACGGAGCAGGCAGCGGCGCAGGCGCAACTTCGCGCGCTGCAGATCCGCGTGCAGGAGCTTCAGAAGCAATCCGACGGCGACCTTCCGGTCCCGTCCAAATAGGGGTTTCGATACGGGCGCCGCCGGCCTTGTATTTGGGAGTTGTCCGCTTAAATCGCACGAATTGTCACGCTACAATCGCGCAGCTTTCGGATTGCTTATCGAACGTTTGGCGCACCCGAAATCGATCCATCATTTTTCACGTCACCTTTGGGTTGTTCCCCGGCCCGGAATCGAGGTGCGCGCTCAGCGGCTCGCACTTTGAAATTGACTTGCATGACCACCAAGATGCTCACGAAAACCCTTGCTGTTAGTCTTATCGCCGCTGCCGTACTTGCGGGCTGTTCGTCCACGTCGGGACCGGCCTTCAATATCAGCGAAATTCAAACGTCGGATGGCCAGAAGGCTTTTCGCGCCGAATGCTACGGTCTGTTCGAAAACGGCAGCGCCTGCATGACCGCGGCTCAAAAGATGTGCGGCGATCAAAAGGTGAACGTGCTTCAGACGCTCGCCGGAACGAAGACGCCGAGCGATCCGCGCAACGTAATCTTCAACTGCGTGACGCCGCCTCAGCCGGTCGTTGCAACGCCGGAACCGGCGCCAGCGAAGGCCCCGGCTGTCGTGCCGCGCAAGATTTCGCTCGACGAAAAGACGAACTTCGCCTTCGACAGCGCCGCGTTGACGCCGAAGGCCAGGAGCATTCTGGATAAGCTCGTCGCCGACTCGAAGGGTGCGAATTTCGCGTCCGTCACGGTCGAGGGCTACACCGATTCGATGGGCCCGGATGCCTACAACCTCGGTCTGTCCCAGCGTCGCGCGCAGGCCGTGCTCGACTACCTGAAGGGACATGGCCTGAGCGCCGAGAACTTCGCGATGAAGGGTTTCGGCAAGGCCAATCCGATTGCGTCGAACGCAACGAGCGTCGGGCGTGCGGAAAATCGTCGTGTGGAAGTGATGCTCACGCCGTAATTCATCATCGGACGATGTCGAAAAAAAACCCCCGCGAACCGATGGTTCGCGGGGGTTTTTGTTTTGTCGCCGACTGTGCGCTGCTTCAGAAGAGCGCGAGTTGTTCGCGCCCCGGACCGCCCTCCAGCGTGAGCAAATGGCGTTTGCGTTCGACGCCGCCCGCATAGCCGGTCAATTCCCCGTCGACGCCGATCACGCGATGACACGGCACGATGATCGCGACCGGATTGCGTCCGTTCGCGCCGCCGACGGCCCGCGATGCGCCCGCGGGCAAGCCGAGCCGGCGCGCGAGATCGCTGTACGTCCACGCGTCGCCGAAAGGGATCTGGCAAAGCGCGTCCCAGACTTGTCGCTGAAAGGGTGTTCCGCGAAACTGCACCGCAATCGAAAACTTCCGACGCGTACCCGCGAAGTATTCGCCGACCTGCTCGCGCGCATCGGCAATCACGCGGGATCTCGGCGCTGTCTCCGACAGCGTCGGCGCGTGCAGACCATCGGGAAAATACTTCTGTCCGATGAAGAAGAGACCCGTCAGACATTCGTCTTCGGCGCGATACAAAATGTGCCCGAGCGGGCTCGGGCCGACATGGCATTCGATCACTTCGATTCTCCGCGCGGCTGTCTTCGGCGACGGCCGCTTCAGATGAACGGATTATCGGCGGTGCCTGACGGCGCATCCGGCTCGTCGGGCAGCTTCGCGGGCAGCGACGCATCGCTTTGCAACGCTTCGACGATCGCACCGATCGCCTTCTGAAGCGCCAGCGCGTTCGCGAGTCCGGCCTTGTCGCGGGCGATCGTCAAATTGCCGCTGATCGTGAGGCGCTTCACGCCGTTCTCGATGTTGATCGCGTCGCCCGCGATGTTCATCACATCCGTATCGTTTGCAAATGGCTTAAACACCGCGCAATCCTCCAATTCGCTTGTCCTTCAGTCCGTCCGGGATGCCGGGAAACGCGAGTCCGCTCATCGCTTCCAGTTCGTGCACGGTTTTCATCGTGTACGTGTTCGTCGGCGTATTTTCGATCACGACCGCGAACGCGATCTGACGCTGCGGCAAATAGACTACTTTATACAGTTGCGTGGGCACGAACACGCGCGATTCGCCGATCGTCTGCAACTGACGTCCCGAGAAGAGCGGCCCGGTGACGACATACGCTTCGCCCGATTCCTCCGTGAGCCTGCGCACCGCTTGCTCGATGCGCGACCAGATGCGCCGGTTGTTCGACGGATCCTGCGGGACGATGTTCGCGAGCGAGAACGATTCGGCCATGCCTTTCTTGCTTGCGCGATCGCCCGCGGGACTCATGTGGCCGCGGTCGTAACCGCTCCTCTTGTAGTCGGACAGTTGCGCGGCCTCGTCGGGCGGCAGACGTTTGTCGACGAAGAAGCGATTCGTGCGCGTGTTGTTCTTCGCCTGGTCGACACTGCTCGCGGTCAGATGTTCCGCCGACCACAGCGGCCCTTTCGTGATGCCGGAGTGCAGCAGCGCGAAGTCGGAATAGCAGACTTCCTGCGTCGACGCGCGCATCTTCGAATTGACGACGACCGGCGCGCGGCCGTTCGGGCTGAACTGCGGACAGTCGCTCGCGGATGCGCTGATGCACGCGAATGCGAGGAGCGCGGCGGCGAATGCCTTGATGCGGAATTGCATGCTTGGAATGATCCTGACGACGATCGGGGTCGCAAAGTATAAGCGCTGAATACAGCATGCGGGCGCGTGCGAAATTCAGCCGCGCTAGAATGCGTCGGCCGACGTCATCTTCAGATCAAAAAATGAAACCAGCGCGCAGCAAGCCGTCCGTCGTTCGATCCTTGATGTTGTGTCTCGCGATGTCCTTCGCTTTACAAGCACATGCCGACGAAGCCACGCAAGCGGCCGGCAACGACGGCCCCGCATACGGCCCCGAGTTGCAGGGCTTCGACTATCCGTATCCGGTCGCGCGCTTCGCGCTTACGTCGCAGCGCCAGGTCGTGCGCATGGCGTATATGGATGTGCATCCGGCGCATCCGAATGGACGCACCGCGGTACTTCTGCACGGCAAGAATTTTTGTTCGGCGACGTGGAAGCAGACGATCCAGACCTTGAGCGATGCGGGCTATCGCGTGATCGCGCCGGATCAGATCGGCTTTTGCAAATCGACGAAGCCCGCGCGCTATCAATACAGTTTCCAGCAACTTGCCCGCAACACGCATGCGCTGCTGACCGCGCTCGGCGTGTCGAAGGCGACGCTCATCGCGCATTCGACGGGCGGCATGCTCGCGGTGCGCTACGCGCTCATGTATCCGCGCGAGACGGAGCAGCTCGTGCTCGTGAATCCGATCGGGCTCGAAGACTGGAAGGCGAAGGGCGTGCCGTCGATTTCCATCGACGACTGGTATGCGCGCGAGCTCAAGACGAGCGCCGACGGCATCCGCCGCTATGAGACGAGCACGTACTACTCGGGCCAGTGGCGCGACGACTACGAACCGTGGGTGCAGATGCTGGCGGGCATGTATCGCGGACCGGGCAAGGACATCGTCGCGTGGAACTCGGCGTTGCTGTACGACATGATTTACACGCAGCCCGTCGTCTACGAATTCGATCAGTTGAAGACGCCGACGCTATTGCTTATCGGCGACAAGGATACGACCGCGATCGGCAAGGACTTCGCGCCGCCCGAGATTCGACCGATGCTCGGGCGATATCCGGATCTCGCGAAGCTGGCGAAGGAGCGTATCGAAGGCGCGAAACTCGTCGAGTTTCCGGAGCTTGGGCACGCGCCGCAGATGCAGGATCCGGCGGCGTTTCATAAGGCGCTGCTGGAGGGGCTGGCGGGGCAATAGCTTCGATTCGCTCGCAAAGTTTCGTTGGCTGTTCTGCATTGCGATTTCGCTCAACGTGACCATGATCGTGCCACGCCGACGCAGGGCGGCCATTATCTGGCGCACGTTATGGCAGGTCTTCTCTTGTCGATGCTGACTGTGCCGACCTCCAAGAAAATCGTTGGACGAAGCGAGGGCAGACTTGCCATCCGCGCAGAAACCCGACGCACCATACCTCACCTTCCCAAAGTCGCACACGAAGCCCGCTCGATCGCCGGCACCTGAATCGCCAACGTAATACCTCTCGCCACCATGAAAACAGTGAGCGCCAGCCACAGCCCGTGATTCCCGAGCGATCCCGCGAGCGCCCACGCAGCAAGCAGAAAGACAGCAAGCGAGACCGCCATCGCCTTCATCAACTCGCGCGTGCGCGTCGCGCCGATGAACACGCCGTCGAGCTGAAAGCCCGCGACCGACGCGAGCGGCAGAACCGACGCCCACGGCAGATAGCGCACCGCCGCCGCCTTCACGACCGCCTGATCCGTGAGCTTGCCGATGATCCATTCGCCGCTAAACCAGAAGACGATGGAAAAGCCCGCCGCGCCGATTGCCGACCAGAACATCGTCACCTTCACGGCCTGACGGAACGCGTACCGGTCGCGCGCGCCCGCCGCCGCGCCGACGAGCGCTTCGGCCGCGTGCGCGAAGCCGTCGAGACCGAAGGACATGAAGGTCTGGAAGTTCAGCAGGACGGCGTTCGCGGCGAGGATCGCATCCCCCTGACGCGCGCCGAGATGCGCGAACCAGCCATACGAACCGAGCAGGCAGATCGTGCGGATGAAGATGTCGCGGTTGATCGCGACGACCCGCCTCAACGCGTGCGCGTCGAAGAGCGAGCGCGGGACGAGCGGCGGGAGGCCGCGCGGACGCAGATGCCAAAGAATCGCGAGTCCGAGCGCAAAGCCGCAGAAATCCGCGAACGCCGTTGCCGCGCCGATGCCCGCGATGCCCCAATCGAAGCGATACACGAAAAGCAGCACCGCGATGATGTTCACCAGATTGATGAAGATCTGCGTGACGAGCGCGAGCCTCACGCGCTGGCAGCCGAGCAGATAACCCAACACGACGTAATTGCCGAGCGCGAACGGCGCGGCCCAGATGCGCGCGTGACAGTACGCGCTCGCGGTGTCCTGCACGGCGGCGCTGCCGCCCAGCGCGACGAGCGCGTAACGAATGATCGGCACTTGCAGCACCAGCACCGCCGCGCCGATCGCGAGTCCGAGCAGCAACGCGCGCAGCACGCTCTTGCGCAAGGCGTCGTCGTCACGCGCGCCGAACGCCTGCGCCACGAGTCCCGTCGTACCCATGCGCAGAAAGCCGAAGCCCCAGAACACGAAGCTGAAGACGAGCCCGCCGAGCGCGACGCCGCCGAGATACTGCGGCCCGTCGAGATGCCCGGCGACAGCCGTGTCGACGGCGCCGAGAATCGGCTGCGTGAGATTCGCGAGAACGATGGGAAAGGCCAGCATCAGCACGCGCTTGTGCCAGTGCACGGGCAGCGCGGCGGCATCGGTTGAATCGGTCTGCAAGGTCGGCGGCCTGAAGTTTCGAGCAAGGGCGTCATTGTCCGCAGCGGACGCGGACCACGCAACGTCTCGCGAACGCCGATAATGCGCCTCATGAAAACGTTCGCGCTCTATGTCGTCACCGCCATCGCCGAGATCGCCGGCTGCTATTTCCCTCATCGATGGCTCAAGGAGGGCGGCTCGCCGTGGCTCGTCGTGCCCGGCGCGCTGTCGCTCGCGCTGTTCGCGTGGCTGCTCACGCTGCACGCCGCGGCGGCGGGGCGCGTCTACGCGGCGTATGGCGGCGTGTATATCGGCGTGGCGATCGCGTGGCTATGGGCCGTCGAGCGCATCCGGCCGACGGCGTGGGATGTCGCGGGCGCGGCGATCGCGCTCATCGGCATGGGCGTGATCGCGTTCCAGCCGCGCGTCTAGAACCGCTCAGGCTTCCAGCGCCAGCAGCGCGAACGTCGCGAGCCAGTGCTCGCCCATGTAATCGCCCGCGACATGCGCAATGCCCGACGCCAGATGTTCGTGCGCCGCCGTCTCGAGCACGGCGATACGCGCATCGCCCGCCGGCAGCGCGCGTGCGATCGTGCGCTGACACCACGCGCGCGAGAGGTTCAGGCCGTCGAGATGCGCGAGCTTGCCGTCGCTGCGATCGGTGACGGTGGCCGGCGCGAAGAGCGTCGCGGGTTCTCGCTCGGCGATGCGCGGCAGAAACCGGTCGAACCAGCCGACGAAGCGCTCGCCCGGCAGCACATGACGCATCAGCACGGCTTCCATCAGCGACGGCGACAGGAACTCGTCGCCCGCCGGTTCCCACGCCTGACAGCCTTCGTCCTTCTCGAACCAGCGCAGGGCGGTTTCCTTCAGCAGATGCTCAAAATCGGCGTTCTGCGCGACGCGCGCGTAACCGATCGAAAGCGTCAAGGCGAACGCCATGTTGAAGTGCGTGCCGACGCGAAGCGGATACGTCGATTTCGGCAGGAATTCGTCGAAGCGTGCGACGAATGCGTCCGCGAGCGGCTGGAGCGTGCGGGCCCAGCGCGCGCCGTCGTCGGAACGCATCGAGCGCAGCTGGCCTGCGAGCGCGAGCAGCCACGCCCAGCCATAAGGCCGCTCGAAGCCGCGCGCGGCGGGACGCTGCAGATAAGCGACTTCAGCGGCGACGTTAGCCTCGGTGACATGCTCGTCGATCACGGCGCGAATGCGCGGCGCGTCCGGCAGATCCGGAAAGCGGTCGATCAGCCGAGCGATCAGCCAGTAACCGTGCACGCACGAATGCCAGTCGAAGCTGCCGTAGAAAATCGGATGCAGCGCGCGCGGGCTTTGCACGTCGGCAACGCTTGCCATGACGTGATCGAGCTTGTTGGGATATTCGCGCGTCAGGTGGCCGAGCGCGACTTGCGCGAATGTCGACGCGAGCGCGGCGTCGAGAATGATCGGTTGATGCTGACTCATGCAGTCCTCGTCGATGTGAATCGTGATCCCGAGACTTTATCGATAAATAATCGTCAAAATCTTTAATCAGGGTAACCACCTAGTACGAACGATCGAGGCAAAGACGATTTATGTCGAAAGCGTTGAACGATGCCGTCGCAAGGGCGGCAAATGCTTTTGCGGCAAGCCTGAGCGGGTGGGGCGGTCATCGGTGAACGCGATGCGGGCGCGTCCTTGCGCGAATTTTCCTACTCCGTCCGGCCGTGTTTCGCGCGCCACGATCGCGCGCCGGTTGCGAAACCGCGTATAAACTTGCGCCCGAACGCCGCCAAGAGCGCCCGGATCGGGGATGAAACCCCGACATACGCCATCCACACAGTGACCAAGAGATCAGAAACAACATGACCGACCTTCCCGCTTACACCGCAGAGGACACCCGGCGCCGCGTTTTCGCCATCGTCGGCGCCTCGTCGGGCAACCTCGTCGAATGGTTCGACTTCTATATCTATTCGTTCCTCGCGCTGTACTTTTCGGCGGCGTTCTTTCCCGGCGGCAATCCGACGGTTCAGTTGCTGAACACGGCGGGCGTGTTCGCGGCGGGCTTCCTGATGCGCCCGATCGGCGGGTGGCTCTTCGGCCGCATCGCCGACAAGCACGGCCGCCGCAACGCGATGATGATCTCCGTCCTGATGATGTGCGGCGGCTCGCTCGTCATCACCTTCCTGCCGACGTACGCGTCGATCGGCGCGTGGGCGCCGTTCCTGCTGCTGATCGCGCGCCTGTTCCAGGGCTTGTCGGTGGGCGGCGAATACGGCACCAGCGCGACGTACATGAGTGAAGTCGCGCTGCGCGGCCGGCGCGGCTTCTTCGCGTCGTTCCAGTACGTGACGCTGATCGGCGGCCAGCTCGCCGCGCTGCTCGTGCTCGTGATCCTGCAACTGTTCCTGTCGACGGAAGAGCTGAAGGCGTGGGGCTGGCGCATTCCGTTTTTCATCGGCGCGTGCGCGGCGCTGATCTCGCTGTACCTGCGCCGTTCGCTCGACGAAACGTCGACCGCCGAGACGCGCGATCGCAAGGAAGCGGGCACGCTCGCCGGCCTGATGCAGCACAAGGCCGCGTTCATGACAGTCGTCGGCTTCACGGCGGGCGGCTCCCTCATCTTCTACACGTTCACGACCTACATGCAGAAGTATCTGGTCAACACGGCGGGCATGCACGCGAAGACCGCCAGCAACGTGATGACCGCCGCGCTCTTCGTCTACATGCTGCTGCAGCCGCTGTTCGGCGCGCTGTCGGACCGCATTGGCCGCCGCGCCTCGATGCTTTGCTTCGGCGCGCTCGCGACCATTTGCACGGTGCCGCTGCTGCACGCGCTCTCCACGGTGACGAGCCCGGTCATGGCGTTCGTGCTGGTCGTGATCGCGCTCGCGATCGTGAGCTTCTACACGTCGATCAGCGGTCTCATCAAGGCGGAAATGTTCCCGCCGGAAGTGCGCGCGCTGGGCGTCGGCCTGTCGTACGCGGTCGCCAACGCGGTGTTCGGCGGCTCGGCGGAGTATGTGGCGCTGTGGCTGAAATCGGCGGGCAGCGAATCGACGTTCTTCTGGTATGTCACGGCGATGTGCGCCATTTCGCTCATCGTCTCCTGGCGCATGCTCGATCCGAGCAAGGAAGGGTATCTGCGCAACGAACCGTAAGCCGGCCGGCGGCGTGCGCGTCGTGTCGCACGCCCGCATCGGCGCGGACGCCGTTGTCCGCCCGGCTTGCCGATGAAGGTAGTATGGTGTTTTATGCGGTATGTAGACGACGCACCGGCCACGGTGCACGATGTTGATCGGAAAGCGCGGGAACCGGATACGCATGCGCGCAGCGCCGCCGCGCGCAAATCCGATGTGCACGTTCGGGCGCGTCGGACTGCCTGGAGCCTGTTCATGGAAGATTTCGACGAAACGCTGTTCATAGTCTGGCGAGCCAACCTCAATGTCCTGGTCGGCTCGCCGGGCGGCGCTGGCCGCCTCGCGCGCATGATGAACTTCTCGCCGACGTTCATGAAGCTGATCGTCGGCGGTCAGCGCGATTTCAACGAGGAATTCGTACGCGGCATCGAGCTCGTGACCGGCCTGCCGCCGCACTGGATGGACGAGCGCCGCACGCTGGACGAGATTCCGCCCGACGTCCTGCGCGCGATCGACGAGGAAACGCCGATGGCCGTGTTCCGCGGCACGGCCCATCCCGCGCCGAAGCGTTCCGTGTTGCGCGGCCCGGAACCGCTGCTTTCCCAGACCGAAGCGACGCGCCGTGTCGCCGATCAGGCCCAGCAACAGGCCGAAGCCAACCGCCGCGATCTGGTTTTTCGGAAGAATCGCGAGCTGCTGTCGCAGGACTTACGCCGCCTGGAGCGCCAGCTCGGCTTGCTTCAGGTCGAATCGATGCAGCCGAAGGTCGATGAACTCATCGCGTCCGATCGCATGAGCGAGTCGGCGAAGGCCGATCTGACCGGGCGTCTCGAACAGATCGACAAGCACGTCAAGCTGTTACATCAGCACGTCGAGAAGCTCGTGGTGCTGCTCTCGAGTCCGGATGAGCCCGACTCGGGCGAATAACCGAACGACTACTTGTTTTTCCGGTCTTCAGGCGATTCCGGCTCCGGATGCACCGCGATCGGATCGCTTGCGGGGAAGGTCTCTTCCAGCGCCTCGTCGAGCAAATCCTCTTCGGTTTCCTTCTTCGGTTGTTCCTGCTTCGAACGTTCATCCCGGCTGGCTTTGGTCATGGTGCGCTCCGTGGTGCGAAATCATGGACGATTCAATATAGCAGCCTCGATGTTCGCGCGCTTCAGCTCTCCCGCCGGTAATCCGCGGGGCGCACGCCCGTCCACTTCCTGAATGCGCGCCGGAACGCGCTCGGTTCCGCGAAGCCGAGCGCATCGGCGATTTGCGGAATCGTCTCCTGCGTATGCGCAAGACGCGCGATGGCCAGATCGCGCCGCAATGCGTCCTTGATCGTCTGATAGGTCAGCCCTTCCTGCTTAAGACGCCGCCGCAGCGTGGCTTCGGCCATATGCAGCGCGGCCGCGATGCTTTCGGCTTCCGGCCAGTCCGTCGGCGCGGTTTGCCGAAGACGCGTCCGGATGCGCGCCGCGAGCGAATCCGGATTGCGATACTTCACGATGAAATTCGCCGGCGCATCGCGCAGGAAGCGCTTGAGCGTGGCGGACGTCTGCACGATCGGCAGCGCCGCGCATTCGGCCGACAGGTCGACGAACGAGCGCGTCGCGTCGAAACGCAGGTCGTTGCAGAACATGAGGCGATATTCGTCGCTGTCGGCGGGCTCGGGGCAGCGCATGTGCGCCGCGAGCACCGGAATGCGCCGCCCGACCAGCCAGCACAAGAGCCCATACACGAGGATGAAGCCCGTCGCGTAGGCGAACATCGACTTCGGTCCGGCTTTGTCGGCGAGCCAGATTCGCACGCGCTTGTCGTCGATGTCCGGCTCGAAGCTCAGATCGTCGAGCACGAGCCGCATGAAAGTCGCGATGCGCCCGAGCGCCTGCGCGCCGTCGCGCGAGGAAAGCGCCGCGTGGCATAGCAGCACGAAGCTGCCGCGCCGCATCGGATGGGCGTCCTGGCCGAAGAACTCGTCGTCGAGCGCGTCGGCGGTGGCGTTCCACAGCTTGCCGTACTGGACCGGCGACACCCGCGCGCGCGGCGAATCGAGCGTCGCCGGCGCGATGCCCGCCGCGGCCAGCAAATGCCCGCGCGCGACGCCGCGCGATTCGGCGCATCGCAATGCGGCTTCGACGAGGCTCACGGAAATCGAGTCGCGCTCGATCTTTTTTTTGGTACTTGGGGTTGTCACTAGGTGGCCAAAGCGCTCAGTTAGCGTGATCGTTTTGGGCATCGGCTAACGTTAGGCGATTGCCTAGACTCGTGCTCAGACGGCCCAGCCGCCCATCATCGACCGGGCGAGCGGCGGCCAGAAAGTTTAAACGATCGATGCGGCGAGCCTCGCCGCGCAAGCCCCCATCACCGAATTCAGAACATGATCGACGCATTTCTCACCGAAGAGCAGCGCATGATCCGCGACGCGGCTCGCCAGTTCGCAACCGAAGTGCTCGCGCCGAACGCGGGCCAGTGGGACAAGGACGGCGCGATCCCCGACGCAGTCGTGCGGCAACTGGGCGAACTCGGCCTGCTCGGGATGATCGTGCCCGCCGAACTCGGCGGCACCTTCAGCGACTACACCGCCTACGCACTCGCGATGGAAGAGATCGCCGCCGGCTGCGCGTCCTGCGCGACGATGATGAGCGTGCACAACTCGGTCGGCTGCGGGCCGATCCTCGCGTACGGCACCGACGCGCAGAAGGCCGAATGGCTGCCGAAGCTCGCGAGCGGCGAGGTTATCGGCGCGTTCTGCCTGACGGAGCCGCAGGCGGGCTCCGAAGCGAACAACCTGCGCGTGCGCGCCGTCGAGAAAGACGGCAAGTGGGTCATTTCCGGCAACAAGCAGTTCGTGACCAACGGCAAACGCGCGGGCGTGGCGATCGTTTTCGCCGTGACCGATCCCGATCAGGGCAAGCGCGGCCTCTCCGCGTTCATCGTGCCGACGGACACGCCCGGCTTCAACGTCGGCGCGCCGGAGCACAAGCTCGGCATCCGCGCGTCGGATACGTGTCCGATCAACTTCGACGATTGCGCGATTCCCGCCGCGAATCTGCTCGGCAAGCGCGGCGAGGGCTTGAAGATCGCGCTGTCGAATCTGGAAGGCGGGCGCATCGGCATTGCGGCGCAGGCGCTCGGCATCGCGCGCGCGGCATTCGATGCGGCGCGCGCCTATGCGAAGGAGCGCGTGCAGTTCGGCAAGCCGATTCAGGAACATCAGTCGGTGGCCAACATGCTCGCCGACATGCAAACGCAGATCAACGCCGCGCGCCTCTTGATTCATCACGCGGCGCGCATGCGTACCGAAGGCGTGCCGTGTCTGTCGGAGGCGTCGCAGGCGAAGCTGTATGCGTCGGAAATGGCGGAGCGCGTGTGTTCGGACGCGATCCAGATTCACGGCGGATACGGCTATCTGCAGGATTATCCGGTGGAGCGTCATTATCGCGATGCACGCATCACGCAGATTTACGAAGGCACCAGCGAAGTGCAGCGGATGGTGATCGCGCGCAACGTATAAATCTTTGGAGACGCAATGAACGAAGCCCAGGCATTCATCGAAGCACGAGACTTCCTGTTTGCTCATCGCACGGACTACGACACCGCGTATCGCGACTTCAGATGGCCGTCGCTCGATCGCTTCAACTGGGCGCTTGATTATTTCGATCCGATGGCGCGCGGCAACGACGCGCCCGCGTTGCAGATCGTCGGCGAAAGCGGCGACGAGACACGGCTTTCGTTTGCGCAGATGAGCGAGCGTTCCGCGCGCGTCGCGAATCATTTGCGGGGGCTGAACGTGAAACGCGGCGAGCGCATTCTGCTGATGCTGCCGAATCGCGTCGAGCTATGGGACACGATGCTCGCCGCGATGAAGCTCGGCGCGATCGTCCTGCCCGCGACGACGCAGCTTGCGAGCGCGGATTTGCGCGACCGCATCGCGCTAGGCGGCGTGCAGCACGTCATCGTCGATGCAGCCGAAACGAGGAAATTCGATGGCATCGACGTACCGGGCTTGCGCATCGCGGTGGGCGGCGCGCAGGACGGCTGGCTCGCGTATGAAGCCGCGTACGACGCATCGGCGGAATTCGCCAAGGACGGCGAAACGTCCGCGAACGATCCGTATCTGCTGTACTTCACGTCCGGCACGACGTCGAAGCCGAAGCTCGTCGCGCATACGCACCAGAGTTATCCGGTCGGGCATCTCTCGACGATGTACTGGATCGGCCTGCAACCCGGCGACGTCCACTGGAACATCAGCTCGCCCGGCTGGGCGAAACACGCGTGGAGCTGCTTCTTCGCGCCGTGGAACGCGCAGGCGTGCGTGTTCATCTACAACTTCAGCCGTTTCGATGCCGCCCGCGCGCTCGATGTGCTCGTGAAGCACGAAGTCACGACGCTGTGCGCGCCGCCGACCGTGTGGCGCATGCTCGTGCAGGAGCCACTCGCGTCGTACGAGGTGAAGCTGCGCGAGATCGTCGGGGCGGGCGAGCCGCTGAATCCGGAGATCATCGAGCGCGTGCAGCATGCGTGGGGATTGCCGATCCGCGACGGCTACGGCCAGACCGAAACCACCGCGCAGATTGCCAACACGCCGGGCCAGCGGCTCGTGCCGGGCTCGATGGGCCGTCCGCTGCCGGGTTATCGCGTGGCCTTGCTCGATCCGGATGGCAATCCTGCCGAAGAAGGCGAAATCGCGCTCGCGCTCGATCCGCCGCCGCTCGGCCTGATGACCGGTTACGCCGATAACCCCAAGGCCACCGAAAACGCGATGCGAGGCGGCTTCTATCGCACATCCGATGTCGCCGCGCGTGGCGCGGACGGCTACTTCGTCTACGTCGGCCGCGCGGATGACGTGTTCAAGTCGTCGGATTACCGCTTGAGCCCGTTCGAGCTGGAAAGCGTGCTGATCGAGCACGAAGCGATCGCCGAGGCGGCTGTCGTGCCGAGTCCCGATCCGCTGCGTCTTTCGGTGCCGAAGGCGTTCGTCACGCTGCGTCACGGCTATTCGATCGGACCCGAACTCGCGAAAAGCGTGTTCGCGTTCTCGCGCGAACGGCTCGCGCCGTACAAGCGCATCCGCCGGCTCGAATTCGCGGAATTGCCGAAGACCATCTCCGGCAAGATTCGCCGCGTCGATTTGCGCCGGCAGGAAATCGCGCGCACGCAGGACGGCGCGCGCGGCGAGTTCGAGTTCTGGGAGGAAGATTTCCCGGAGCTGCGCCAGACCAGCAAGGCCGACTAAAGGAATTCATGAGCACGCTTGAACTTTCACGCGACGCGCCCGAAGTCGCCTTCGAGGTCGTGAACCGCGTGGCGATCGTCACGCTCGACCGTCCGCATGCCTTGAACGCGCTCTCGCACGGCATGATCGCGCATCTCGCCGAACGTTTCGCGCAATGCGCCGCGGACGATTCCATCGCCGCGGTCGTCTTGCGCGGCGCGGGAGAGAAGGCGTTTTGCGCGGGCGGCGACGTGCGCAAGCTCTATCACGCGGCGCGCAACGATCCGCATCACGAGACGCCGTGGCTCAAGTTTTTCATCGATGAATATCGGCTCGATTTCACGGTGCATCGCTTTGCGAAGCCGGTTATCGCGCTGATGGACGGCATCGTGATGGGCGGCGGCATGGGCCTCGCGCAAGGCGCGGCGTTGCGCATCGCGACCGAGCGCACGCGCATGGCGATGCCGGAGACGCGCATCGGCCTGTTGCCCGATGTCGGCGCGACGCATTTCCTGCGCGTGCTGCCGCGCGATCTCGCGCTTTACGTCGGGTTGACGGGCGCGCGTCTGTCGGGCGCGGATGCGCGGCGTGTCGGTCTCGCGGACGAATGCGTGCCGTCGACGTGGCTGCGCAGTTTCGTCGAGCGTCTCGAAGCTATCCGCTGGGACGATGCGCAGGACACGATGACGCAACTGGCGCGCGTGTTCGTGCCGAGCGCGAATATCGAACGGCACGCGCCGCTCGACGACATGCGCGCGCAAATCAAACGCCATTTCGCCGTGTGCGCGACGGGCGGCGTGGAACGCATCGTCGCATCGCTCGCAACGGATGAATCCGACTGGGCGCGCGCGACGCTCGCGCTGCTCGAAAGCCATTCGCCGACGATGCTCGAAGTCACGTATCACGCGCTTTTGCGTGGCCGTCAGATGTCGCTCGCGGACTGCTTTCGCATGGAACTCGACGTCGTGTACCGCGCGATCGATGACGGCGATTTCGTCGAAGGCGTGCGGGCGCTCATCATCGACAAGGACGAGCGGCCGCGTTTCGCGCCGACGACGCTCGCGCAAGTGCGCGCCGAGCGCGTGCAGCACTTCCTGTCATCGCCGTGGCGCAGGGAAATGCATCCGCTCGCCGATCTGTAGGCGGGACCTCTCGACGGAATTCGCAAGCAAATGTTTCTGCAGCGAACCGTCCAGATGACCGATGGTCGAATCGGGCTTATCGAACATCGGACAATTCTGAGGAGGAACCGAACATGGCGAACCGTACGTATCGAACGGCGCTTCTTTCGGCTGGGATCGCATTTGCGGTAATCGCGCCGGGGGCATCGTACGCACAACTCAATCTTCAACAGTTCGGCTTCGGCAGCGGCAAGTCCGACGTGACGTCGGGCGCGAACGGCGCGACGCAGCCTTCGGCGCTGAATTCGCTTCTGCAAAGCTATGTCGGCGCAAACCAGCAAGTGCTGACCGGGCAGTCGACCCTCGCCTCGGCGATGGGCATGTCGAGCGTCGCGAGCCAGGCGCAATCGGCGGCGGGGTTGCTGTCTGGCGCATCGGGCGGGAACGCCGTTCCGAGCACGAGCGTATTGTCGCAACTCGGCGGCACGCAGCAGAGCGTGTCCCAATCGCTGATGCAGGCATTTACGAACGGCTCCGCGACGCCGCCGACAGCCGCCAGCAAGAAGACCTTCAGCGACGGCCTCGCGTCGCTCGGGCAGGGCGTGAAGCAGTACGCCGGCCTGCAATCGAATCTCGGCTCGGTGACGAATTCGATGAACATGTCGTCGCTGCTGGAGGCGGGTTCGAATCCGTCGACCGTGCAGGCGGCGAGCTATGTCGCGCAATCGGCGCCGGGGCAGTTGCAGTCGCTCATGCAGACGCTCTCGCAAGCGGTGCAGTACGCGAAGACCAATGGCATTTCGGTGCCGTCGATCGCGACAGCGGCGCTGAGCGGCGCGCAGTAACGCGATGTGAAGCGGCGATCACGCGCGCAAAGGAAAAGCGGCGGGGCTCATGCGAGCCACGCCGCTTTTTTCGATCGCGGGAGTTGGTTCAGTAGCTTGCCGCCTGACGCATCGCGAGACGCCTGAGCAGGGGCAGCGCCTGCGGCAGGCCCGATTTGGGCATCGAGGGCGGAAGATACGAAACGTCGGCGACGTCGGCGAGTTGCTGCATGCGCGGGTCGGGATCGAGCACTTCCAGCGCGGGCGGCTCGACCGGTTCGGCTGCGACGCGCTCCGGTTTATCGACGGAAATGCCGAGCGAATGACGCACGTCGACGCCACGGATATGCACCTTGTAACCCGCGTCGGTCACGACGCGTTCGCGCGATTTCCAGAATTCGAGTCCCGACGGCGTCATGGGATGCATCGACACGTATTCGACCACGATCTCATAGCCGCGAACTTTCGGATAATTCAACAGCAATTTGCCTGAACGAATATAACGGATGTAGCGGTCGATCTTCTTTGTGAGCAAATCCTGATGCTTCTCTTCATCGCGCCAGTCCAGATCGTCGAAGAGCCCGACATATACGCGCTTGAAGAGAATATTCACTCCGATGTAATCGATGTCGTCCACGTCACGCAAAGACATGGTCAATCCCCTGCGCCCTCAATCGGGCAAATAACGAAGGATTGCATTGTAACGGATATGCATCGCCCAAAAACCGTGAAACACCGTGTTAACCGTTACAAAATCTCATTTTCGTAAGAGTCCGAATTCTCGATTTAAGCGCATTCCGATTGTCGATAAAAAATGCGACAAATCGAGAATATCTTTATCAATTAACCCTGTCTTCCCGATGTATCCGCGAGACCCCGCGTCGACGGGGTGTTCGCGATTTCCTCGTTACTCATCGCTTCGACTTGCGGCAGCGGCGGTTGCTCGTTGATCCACGCGTTCAGAATCGTCGACGTCACGGCGAGAATCACCGGACCGATGAACAATCCGACTATTCCGAATGCGAACATGCCGCCGAGCACGCCGGAGAGAATCAGCAGCATCGAGAGATTCACGCCGCGCTTGATGAGAATGGGGCGCAGGAAGTTATCGAGCATCGCGATCATGATCGACCACACGAGCAGCATCGAAGCGACGACGGTCGATCCGTTCCAGAAGAGCCATGCAACGCCGCCGAGCAGCGGCAGGAGCGGGCCGATCTGCGCGAGGCACAGCATCAGCATGACCGCGGTGATGATGCCCGCGGCGGGCACGCCCGCAACCGCAAGCCCGATGCCGCCGAGCGCCGATTGCGTGACCGCCGTCACGACGATGCCGAGCGCGACCGCGCGGATCGCGAGGCCGGCGAGCTTGACGGCTTCGGCGCCGCGCTGCGCGGCGATGCGCGTCGCGAAGCGCGTGACGAAGCGGCCGGCCGCCTCGCCGTTCGTGTACAGAATGCCGGAGATGATGACGGTGATCACCATGTGCATGACGAACACGCCGACCACGGCCGCATGCGAAAGCATCCAGCGCGCGACGATCGTCACGTAGGGTTCGAGCTTCGCGAGCAGGCCGCCGGGGCCGGCGTCGGAGAGCATCTGCCATTCCTTCGATACGCGCGCGCCGACGAGCGGCACGTCATGGATCCAGCCCGGCGGCGGCGGCAGCGCGTAGCTCGGCAGACTCTTGACGGCGGCCATGATCTCGCCGCCGTGCTCCGCGAGCGTCGAGATCGCCGAATAGAGCGGCAGCACGATGACGACCAGCAGCATCAGCAGCATGACGGTGGTCGCGATCCAGCGGCGATTGCCGCAGCGGCGCTGCACGGCGAGCATGAGCGGCCAGGTCGCGACGACGATCGTCGTCGCCCAGATGAGTCCCGGCAGGAACGGGCGCAGCACGTAGAGACTGCCGACCGTGAGCGCGGTCAGGATCGTGATGACGAGCAGAATGCGCGCGATGTCCACCGGCTGGCGGGGATTCGGATTCGGCTGTCCGTTGGATAGGATGGGCATGATGCGTCCGGATAAAGGTGATGATCGAAGCGGCGCCCGCGCAGAGGCCACGCGCGTGACGAGGATGAACGAGCGATAAGCGAAAGCCGGCGATCCGGCAAGCCGCTCCCGGCATCGACGGGCGCAATCATAACGGCACGCCAATCCATACTACTAAAAATCGGCGCGCGTCTTCCCCTGAAATACCCTTCGTGCAGCGCGTGCCGAAACGAACGCGCGCCTTTAACGAAATCTGGAAATGCATTTTTAAATTGCCTATTCTTTTTTGCGGGCGCAGAAGAGGGCACGCAATGTTCCGCCGCGCATAACGAGGCCCACACAAGAACGATTTGGGAGACTGACATGGCCGGTTTTTCCCGTACCTCGCTCGTTGCGCTCATTGTTGCCGTCGGTGCTTTCGGGATCGTGACATCGCCCGGAATCGAAGCCGCCGACGAAATTCAGAACGCCAACACGACGCAAGCCTCGCCAGTCCCGAGCTCGCTGCGATCCATCTCGCAGCAGCAGCTCGACGGCGCCGCGGGCGACAGCGCGTCGTGGCTGCATTCGAACGGATCGTATGCCGAAACGCGCTACGCGCCCGCGACGCAGATCAACACGTCGAACGTCGCCAGGCTCAAACCGGCGTTCATCTTCCAGACCGCCGTGATGGAGTCGATGGAAACCGCGCCGATCGTCTCGAACGGTGTGATGTTCCTGACCACGTCCTACAACCACGTCTACGCGATCGACGCGGTCACGGGCAAGGAGTTCTGGCATTACAAGCACAAGATGGGTCCGGTCACGACGTTCTGCTGCGGTCCGAACAATCGCGGCGTGGCGATCTCGGGCGACCGGCTCTTCATGGGCACGCTCGATTCGAAGCTCGTCGCGCTCGATGCGAAGACCGGCAACGTGCTCTGGTCGACGCAGATCGCCGATCCCGAAGAAGGCTATTCGGAGACGATGGCGCCCGTCGTCGTCGAAGACAAGGTGCTGATCGGCACGAACGGCGGCGAGTACGGCATACGCGGCTTCGTGAAGGCGTTCGACGCGAACTCCGGCCAGTTGCTGTGGACGTTCTACACGATTCCCGATACCGGCAGCGAAGGCGTCTGGGCCGACAACGACGCCGTCGGCCGCAACATGAAGCGCGACATCGCGGCGGAAAAGAAGACGCTCGCGGAGAAGGGCGGCGACTTCAACAAGACGCTCGGCGGCGGCGTGTGGATGGCGCCCGCGATCGATCGCAAGACGCGCACGGTGTACTTCGTGGTCGGCAATCCGTCGCCGGACCTCTACGGCGCGATTCGTCCCGGCGACAATCTCTATACCGATTCGCTCGTCGCCGTCGATCTCGACAGCGGCAAGTACAAGTGGCACTTCCAGTACATCGCGCACGACGTATGGGATCTCGACGCGGCGAGCCCGCCGATTCTCATCGACGTGAAGGACAAGAACGGGCAGATGATTCCGGGCATCATCCACGGCGGCAAGACGGGCTTCGTCTATGTGCACGATCGCCGCGACGGCAAGCTGATTCGCGTCTCCGAAGCGATGATTCCGCAGGAAGGCGTGTGGACACTGCCGACGCCCACCGGCGCGCGGATGCTGCCGGGCGCGAACGGCGGCGTCGAATGGTCGCCGATGGCCTTCAGCCCGAAGACGCGCATGGCGTATGCGGCGAACCTGCATCAGCCGATGACGTATCAGGTCGAGGAAGTCGCGTACCCCGGCGGCAAGCTGTGGCTCGGCGGCGCGTTCAAGGTGATTCCTTCCGAGCAGCAATGGGGCAGGCTCGTTGCGGTGAACGTCGATACCGGCAAGATCGCGTGGGGCTTCAAGACGGATCAGCCGTTGATCGGCGGCGTACTCGCGACGGCGGGCGGGCTCGTCTTCAACGGCGAAGGCAACGGCCTGTTCCGCGCCTTCGACGCCGCCACCGGCCGCAAGCTCTGGGAGTTCCAGTGCGGCGCGGGGGTCAACGCGCCGGCGGTGTCGTACATGGTGAACGGCAAGCAGTACATCGCGGTCGCGGCGGGCGGCAACACGCAGCTCGACTTCAAGCGCGGCAACAGCCTGCTCGTGTTCGCGCTGCCTCGATGATGACGCCTTCGAAGCGATCGAAACGCGTGCGTGTCTGGCTCGTCTACGCGCTGTGGCTCGTCGCGTGTCTGCTGTTGTCGCTGCCGTCGCTCTCGCGCGCCGCGGACGCGCAGACGGCTGCCGCGACGAAGGCCGCCATCTGCACATCGTGCCACGGCATCAACGGCAATTCGACGACGGGCGATTATCCGTCGCTCGCGGGGCAAACGTCGCGCTACATTTATCTGCAATTGCGCGACTTCAAGGCGGGCCGCCGCAGCGATCCGCGGATGTCGCCGATGGCCGCGAATCTCACGCCCGACGACATGCACGTGCTCGCCGATTACTTCGCCGCGCAAAAGCCCATCGCCGCCGATTTCAAGGCGGACCCGGTGAAAGTGGAAGCGGGCAGGAAGAAGTCCGAAGAGATTCTGTGCACGATGTGCCATCTCGGCGGCTTCTCCGGGCAGAACGAGATCCCGCGCGTGGCGGGACAGCAGTATCCGTACATCGTGAAGCAGTTGCAGGACTTCCGCGACCGGAAGCGCACCAACGACGCGGGCAACATGACGAGCGTGTCGAAGAATCTGACCGACGCCGACATCGAGAATCTGGCGAACTACATCGCGAATCTGCAATGACGCATGACAAAACGCCTACGCTTGCTGACCATTTTCCTGTCGATGACATGCGCGATCGCTTACGCGCAACAGGACGCCTACACGCTCAACGAACGCCTGCTTTCCGCGACGCGCGAAGGCGATCAGGCGTCCGTCGCGCGCTTGCTCGATGAAGGCGCGGCGATCGATTCGCGCAATCGCATCGGCGACACGCCGCTCATCAGCGCGTGCAAGAAGGGCCTCGCGCCGATGGCGCGCATGCTGATCGAGCGCGGCGCGAACGTCAGCCAGGCCAACGTGCAGGGCATCACGCCGCTGATGGCCGCGGCCTTCGACGGCAACGACGAAATCGCCGCGCTGTTGATCGCGCGTCACGCGGATGTCGCCGCGACGGATCGCGTCGGCAAGACGGCGATCGAATACGCGGCGGGGCAGGGGCGCACGGCGATCGTGCAGCGTCTGCTCGATGCCGGTGTCGATGTGAACGCGGCGTATCGCAATCATCTGACCGCGCTGATGTGGGCGGCAGGCTACGATCGCGACGAAACCGCGTCGATGTTGCTCGCGCGCGGCGCGAAACGCGATCTGCGCGACGATCGCGGCCTGACAGCGAAGGACATCGCCGAGCAGACGCATTCGATGCGCGTCGTCGAGTTGCTGTCGAAGGGTTAATCGGCCGGGGAGCGTTGCGCGCCGACGCGCTGCAAATCGCTGGCCTCGGCCGTTTCGCGAACACGCGGCCGCGTCACGCGAACGCGTCGATGCCATCGACGAGACGTTGCGCGAGACGCGGTTGCCGCAACTGCTCGATCCACCATTGCAGCGCGCGGCCTTCGTGATCGCCGCGCCAGCCCACATACAACACGTTCGGCTCGCGCGGATCGGCGGTTTCCTTTTCGACGAGTTCGCCGCGCGCAAACAACGCCTGCACGCGATAGCGCGGCACCCAGCCCGTGCCCAGGCCTTGCCGCTGGGCGAGAATTTTTGCGCGCATCGTCGGCACGGCGAGCGCGGCCTGACCGCCGAGCACGCCGTAAGCGCGTCCCGCCGAACGCGACGAATCCGCGACGACAACCGCACGATGCGCCGCGATCTGCTCGCGCTTGAGCGGCCCGCTGACGCTCGCGAGCGGATGACGCGGCGACACGGCGAACACCCACTGCATCACGCCGAGCTCGAACCAGCGCAGACCGGGAATCGCGGGCGGCTCGTTGGTCGCGCCGACGATCAGATCCGCGCGGCCGTCGCGCAACGCTTCCCAGGTGCCGGAGAGCACTTCGTGCGTGATGCGCAGCGCCACGCCGGAACCGAGCGCATCGAACGCCTGCACGACCGGCAGCAGCGTCTCGAATTCGAGGATTTCATCGCAGACGAGCCACAGCCGGTCTTCCCAGCCGCTCGCGACCTGCTTCACGCGCTGCGTGAGCCGCGACACGTCGAGCATCAGGCGCGAGGCTTCATCGGCGAGAAGATGTCCGGCGGGCGTCAGTTGCAGCCGATAACGCCGCCGGTCGAAGAGCAGCGCGTCGAAACGCGTTTCCAGTTGCCGCGCCGCGTGCGACACGGTGGACGGCGCCTTGCCGAGCCGCGCCGCCGCGCGCGACAGGCTGCCGGTTTCACGAATCGCATCGAGCAGCGAGAGTTCTTCCTCTGACAACATGTTCGACTCCATCGAACGAGTTCATCGTCCGGATCGTACGGCAAAAGCGCGGCGGCGGTCCAACCTGAGCGTCATCGGATAACCGAACCTTCGATGGAGCTGAACGATGAAAACCCTCCTACACACGATCCGCCGCGCCGTTGGCGTGCTTGTCGCCGCCGCTGCGCTGCAACCGTCCGCGTATGCCACGAACGCGCCGCGCCCGCCGCAACCCGTCGCCGCCGCGAGCGCGATGCAGTCCCGCACGATCGATGCGAACGGCGTCGAACTGCACTATTTGCAAGTTGGACACGGCGACGCGACGCCCGTCGTCCTCCTGCATGGCTACACGGAAACGAGCCGCATGTGGCAACCGCTGATGACGCGTCTTGGCGGTGAGCGCGTCGTAATCGCGCCGGATCTGCCGGGCGCGGGCGGCTCCGCGATGCCCGCTTCCGGCTACGACAAGAAGACGCTCGCGCAAGACATTCACGCGATGGTGCAAGCGCTGGGCTATCGCAAGGTGAAGCTGGTCGGGCATGACATCGGGCTGATGGTCGCGTATGCGTACGCCGCGCAATATCCCGACGAAGTCGAAAGCATCGTGCTGATGGACGCGTTTCTGCCGGGCGTCGGCGACTGGCAGAAAGTCTGGCTGTTGCGCGATAAATGGCACTTCAATTTCTACGGCGACACGCCCGAAAAGCTGGTTCGCGGACGCGAACGCGTTTTCTTCGAGCACTTCTGGAACGACTTCGCCGCCGATCCCGCGCATTCGGTGAGCGAGGCCGATCGCCGCTATTATTCGGCGCAATACGCGCGCAACGGCCGCATGCGCGCGGGTTTCGAATACTTTCATGCGTTCCCGCAAGACGCGGACGATTTTGCCGCGTTCGCGAAGACGCCGCTTCCGATGCGGATGCTCGTCCTCACCGGCGAGCGCGCGTCGGGCACGTTTCTGATCGATCAGGCGAAGCTCGTCGCGACGAACGTGCAAGGCGTGGTCGTGCCGGGCGCGGGCCACTGGCTGATGGAAGAAGCGCCGGACGCGACGATGGCGCAACTCGTGCGCTTCATCGAACAAGACTGATTGATATGAATGCCGTGGCGCGCCGATTGCGCCACCCCACGCAAGGAGAATCGAAATGGGACTGCTCGTCGACGGAAAATGGCAGGACAAGTGGTACGACACGTCATCCACGGGCGGACGCTTCGTGCGCAAGGACGCGGCGTTTCGCAACTGGGTCACGGCGGACGGCGATACCGGCTTCAAGGCCGAGGCAGGGCGTTATCACCTGTATGTGAGTCTCGCGTGCCCTTGGGCGCATCGCACGCTCATCATGCGCGCGCTCAAGGGGCTGGAAGCGATGATCGACGTATCGGTCGTCAACTGGCTGATGCTCCAAAACGGCTGGACCTTCGACGACGCGCCGGGCGTCGTGCCCGATTCGATCAACGGCGCGCGCTATCTGCATCAGGTGTACACCGCCGCCGATCCGCATTACACCGGTCGCGTCACGGTGCCGATTCTGTGGGACAAACAGCGCGGGACGATCGTCAATAACGAGTCGTCGGAAATCATTCGGATGCTGAATTCGGCGTTCGACGGCATCGGCGCGAAGCCGGGCGATTACTATCCGCGCGAGTTGCGCGAAGAGATCGACACGCTCAACGCGCGCATTTACGACACGGTCAACAATGGCGTCTACAAGGCGGGTTTCGCGACGACGCAAGCCGCCTACGAGGAGGCGGTGATGCCGCTCTTCGAGACGCTCGATTTTCTCGAAGAACGCCTCGGCACGCACCGCCATATCGCGGGCGACCGGTTCACCGAAGCCGACATTCGCCTCTTCACGACGCTCGTGCGCTTCGACGCCGTGTACTTCGGCCACTTCAAGTGCAATCTGCGGCGCATCGCGGATTATCCGAATCTGTCGAAGTTCGTGCGCGACGTTTACGCGATGCCGGGCATCGCCGCGACCGTGAACCTCGAGCACATCAAGCGGCATTACTACGAGAGCCATCGGACGATCAATCCGACGGGCATCGTGCCCGCCGGACCGGTGCTCGATTTCGTCGCTTCTCAATCGTACTGATACACGCCGCGCTTCGTCTTGCGACCGAGGCGTCCCGCCGACACGAGCTCGCGCAACAGCGGGCAGGCGCGGTACTTCGAATCGCCGAAATCCTTGAGGAACACGTCCATTACCGAGAGGCACACGTCGAGGCCGATCAGGTCCGCGAGCGCGAGCGGTCCGATCGGATGATTCGCGCCGAGCTTCATGCCGGCGTCGATTTCCTCCGCGCTCGCGACGCCTTCGTACAGCACGAAGAACGCTTCGTTGATCATCGGCACGAGAATGCGGTTGACGACGAAGCCCGGCGAATTGCGCACGCCGATCGGCGATTTGTCGAGCTTCTCGGTGAGTTCGCGCACGGCGGACGCGGTTTCATCGCTCGTCTGCACGCCGCGAATCACTTCGACGAGTTGCAGGAGCGGCACCGGATTGAAAAAGTGCATGCCGATGAAGCGCTCGGGCGTGGCGAGCGTCGCGGCGAGCGCGGTGATCGAAATCGACGACGTGTTCGACGCGATGATCGCATCGGCGCGCGCGGCGTCTTCGATCTGCTTCAGAATGCGGTTCTTGAGCTCGGCGCTCTCGGTCGCGGCTTCGATGACGATGTCCGCTGCGGCGAGACGCCCGTAATCGGTCGACGTTTCGATGCGCGTCAACGCCGCGTCGCGCGCCGATGCCTCCAGCTTGTCCTTCGACACGAGCCGCTCGAGGCTGCCCGTCAGCGTCTTGATGCCTTTTGCGAGCGCGGCGTCGGTGACGTCGATCATCACGACCTTGAAGCCCGCGACGGCGGCGACCTGCGCGATGCCGTTGCCCATGGTTCCTGCGCCGACGATGCCGACGGTCTGAATCTTCATGCTTTTGCTCCTCCTTGATCTGCGCCGGCGCGTGCGGCCGGCAAACCGGAAATGGTCGAAAGCGCGCGAGGCGCGTCCTGGCATCGATTCTAACCAGCGGAAAAGGCGGTCAGATCTTTTGGCGCGATGCCGTTTGCGTCGCAAAACGCAAGGTATCGGTCGAGTCCGCTTTTCCAGTTTTCGGCGGCGAGGACGTGGCCCTTGTCGTTCACGAACAGCAGTTCGCCCTGAATGATATTGAGCGTGACGATGTCCGCGCCCCCCGAATCCGGTGGCAGCGCCTCGGGCGTGTGGCTCGAACCCGCCGTCTCGTACACGATGCTGCCCGGCTCCGCGATCCACTCGTGCTCGCGATATTTCCAGCGCCCCTGCACCGTATAGACGATCACGGTTCCCGTATGACGATGACGGGGCATCTCGCCTTTCGCCGGCGCCTTCATCATCGCGATGACTTCGCCGCGAACCGGGTCGAGCTTGAAATACTTGACGAGCACGCGCTCGCTGTACGGCGTGAACGGCACCCACGGCAGGTCGGCGTCGTTGAGGCACGAGGTCTGGATCTGTTCGAACAGCATGATGTGGCTCCTTTCGGGAACGGCCATTTTATGCACTGCCGCGCGCGTCGAACATTGGCCGAATGGCCGACCCCTTCATTCAAGCCGGAAGGCGCGGTATCTGCTATCGTCCACGCCATGTCGACCATCATCACCGTTTCCAATCTGTCCAAGACCTACGGGTCGGGCTTTCGCGCGCTCAGGGACATCAACCTCGAAATCCGTCGCGGCGAGATTTTTGCGCTGCTCGGCCCGAACGGGGCGGGCAAAACGACACTCATCAGCACCGTCTGCGGCATCGTCAATCCGAGCGAGGGCAAAGTGACCGTCGCCGGTCACGATATCGTCACCGACTATCGCGCCGCGCGCGCGTTGATCGGTCTCGTGCCGCAAGAGCTCACCACCGACGCCTTCGAAACCGTCTGGGCGACCGTGTCGTTCAGCCGCGGGCTTTTCGGGCGGCCGAAGAATCCGGCTTACGTCGAGAAGGTGCTGAAATCGCTGTCGCTCTGGGCGAAAAAGGACAACAAGATCATGACGCTTTCCGGCGGCATGAAGCGGCGCGTGCTGATAGCGAAGGCGCTCGCGCACGAACCGGAGATTCTGTTTCTCGACGAGCCGACCGCGGGCGTCGACGTCGAATTGCGCCGCGACATGTGGAACCTTGTGCGAGAGCTGCAGGGCAACGGCGTGACCATCATTCTGACGACGCACTACATCGAGGAAGCGGAGGAGATGGCGGATCGCATCGGCGTCATCAATCGCGGCGAAATCGTGCTCGTCGAGGAAAAACGCGAGCTGATGCGCAAGCTCGGGCAGAAGAAGCTCACGCTGCAACTCGAACATCCGCTCGCCGAAATTCCGACGCAGCTTCAGCCTTACGGCCTCGCGCGTTCGGCGGACGGCGGCGAACTCACGTACACATATGACGCGCAGGACGAGCCGGGCCGCATTATTGCGCTGCTTCGTCACGTCGACGAAGCCGGCGTGCGTTTCAAGGATCTGCAAACGACGCAAAGCTCGCTTGAAGACATTTTCGTGAGCCTCGTCAGGGAAGCCAAATGAATCTATACGCCGTTCGCGCGATCTACCGTTTCGAGATGGCGCGCGCCGGGCGCACGCTGATGCAAAGCATCGTGTCGCCGGTCATTTCCACATCGCTTTATTTCGTCGTCTTCGGCGCGGCCATCGGCTCGCGCATTCCGGAAGTCGACGGCATCAGCTACGGCGCGTTCATCGTGCCCGGCCTCGTGATGCTGTCGCTGCTGACGCAAAGCATCGCCAATGCGTCGTTCGGCATCTATTTCCCGAAGTTCACGGGCACCATCTACGAATTGCTGTCCGCGCCGGTGTCGTACTTCGAGCTCGTCGTGAGCTATGTCGGCGCGGCGGCGACGAAGTCCGTCATTCTCGGGCTCATCATTCTTCTGACCGCGCGGTTATTCGTGCCGCTCAGAATCGATCATCCGGTGTGGATGATCGTCTTTCTGCTACTCACGTCGGTAACGTTCAGCCTGCTCGGGTTCATCATCGGCATCTGGGCCGACGGCTTCGAGAAGCTGCAGATCATTCCGCTGCTGATCGTCACGCCGCTCACGTTCCTCGGCGGCAGCTTCTATTCGATCAATATCCTGCCGCCGTTCTGGAAGGCGGTCGCGTTGTTCAATCCGGTCGTCTATCTGATCAGCGGCTTTCGGTGGAGCTTTTACGGACTCGCCGATGTCCACGTCGGCGTGAGTTTCGGCATGACGCTGGTGTTTCTTGCGGTGTTTATCGCGATCGTCGCGTGGATCTTCAAGACGGGATACCGGTTCAAGACGTAGCGCGGCGCCGGCTGTCAACCAAGGCATGAGGGCGTTCATCGTATGAAGATCATGAGGCGCACGAAGCGCAATTTTCTCGGTGCGATGGCGGCCGCCTTCACGGGCGGGTTTCCCTCGGCGCCCGCCAGATCGTACGAAATCGATCACACCAGCGCGGACTGGCGGCGCCGTCTGTCGTCGGAACAATTCCGCGTGCTGAGGCGCGGCGGCACGGAGCCGCCGTTCTCGAGCCCGCTGCTCAAGGAACGCCGCGACGGCACATACGCGTGCGCGGGATGCGGATCCGCGCTGTTTTCGTCGGCGACGAAATTCGATAGCGGCACCGGCTGGCCGAGCTTCTGGAAGCCGGTCGATGGCGCAGTCGCGACGCACGCGGACGCGACCGGCCACATGCGCAACGAGGTCCATTGCCGGCGCTGTGGCGGGCATCTCGGCCACGTTTTCGACGACGGTCCGAACCCTACCGGCCTGCGCTATTGCATGAACGGCGCGGCGCTTGAATTCCTGCACGACGAAGCCTGACATCGCGCAGTCATCCATCCATTTCTAGCCGACTCGCCATGAACGCACCTGAACTCAAGCTCGATGCCGCGAAGACCGCGCTCGTGCTGATCGATTTGCAGGCGGGCATCGCCGCCTTGCCCGTGCAACCTCACTCCGCCGCGAGCGTGCTCGCCAATGCGCGCGCGCTCGCCGACCGCTTTCGCGCGCTCGGCGCGCCGGTCGTGTTCGTCAAGGTCGCGTTTCCGAACGCCCCCGGCGGCTTGCGGCCGATCACCGACGCAGGTCAGGCGCAGGAAGCGCCGGAGCCGGCGGGCTGGAGCGACCTGTGCGCGGAACTGGACGTGCAAGCAACCGATATCGTCGTCACGAAGCGGCAGTGGGGCGCGTTCTACAATACCGACCTCGACTCGCATCTGCGCCGGCGCGGCATCGGCACGATCGTGCTGGGCGGCATCGCGACGGCGATCGGCGTCGATTCGACGGCGCGCGGCGCGCACGAGCGCGGTTATCAGCAAGTGTTTGTCGAGGACGCGATGAGCGATCTCAACGCCGACACGCACGAATCGACCTGCCGCTACATCTTTCCGCGCATCGGGCGTATTCGTTCGACGCAGCAGGTGCTCGCCGCGCTGGCATAGCGGCGCGTGTCGCCTATCCTGTAGCGTACGTCCGATATCGACGGACGCGAGAGGTGCGGCGATGGCGGCCATTCCCAAAGTAGCGATCGCGTGTCAGGGCGGCGGCAGCCATGCGGCATTCGCCGCGGGCGTGCTCGACCGGCTGCTGAGCGGCGAGTTCGTCAACCGCTTCGAACTGGTGGCGCTGTCCGGCACGTCGGGCGGCGCGATGTGCAGCGCGCTCGCGTGGTGCGGACTGCTGCTCGGCGGCCCGCCCGACGCCAGGCGGCGTCTCGCCGCGTTCTGGAAGGATCTGGAGGCGCGCGACGGGCCGGATATCGTCGTCAACGCGGTCGGTACGTGGTACGCACGCTTGCCCGTCAATGCGGAGATCAGTCCGTATCTGTATCCGCCGATAGCCGAAGAACGCCTGCGCGAACTGCTCGCCAAGCATCTGCCTTTCGCGTCGCTTCCCGCCGATCCGCAACTGCGCGCGAAGCCGACGCTTCTCGTCGGCGCAACGGACGTGCGTTCGGGCGACCGCGTGATCTTTCCCGGCGACAGGCTCGATCAGGACCAACTGGTCGCCTCGGCTGCGGTGCCGCCGCTGTATCGCGCGGTCGCGGCCGATGGGCGCATGTGTTGGGACGGCCTCTTCAGCAGCAATCCGCCGGTGCGCGAATTCACCGACTTCGCGCTCGATTCGCGGCCCGACGAAATCTGGGTCGTGCAGATCAATCCGCAGTATCGGCGCGAGTTGCCTGAATCGATGAACGAGATCATCGACCGTCGCAACGAGTTGTCCGGCAATCTCGCGCTCGGGCAGGAGCTTTACTTCACGACGCGCGTGAACGAACTGCTTGCAGCCGATGCGTCGCTCGAAAAGCGCTACAAGCCGATCAAGGTTCGCGTCGTGGAGATGCATCTCGACGCGAAGGATTATCCCGGGCCGCTCGACTATGCATCCAAGCTCGATCGCAATCCGGCGCTGATTCATGCGTTGATGCGCAAAGGACGCGAGCGCGCGGAATGGTTCTTCGACGCCCGCTCCGACTGGCCGCGCGAGGGCACCGCCCCGCACAGAAGCGTCTATGCGACGACGCCCGCGGCGATGTCGGCGAAAGCGTGAGTGGAGATTCGGACTCCGTGACAATCGAACTGCGTTTCATTGTTTAGGAGATTTCTTATGTCCTCGGTTTTTCTGTTCGCCTATTTTTCACTTACTCGCTGGCGGGGCCCCGCCCGTCAATCGAGTTGCCCGTTCATCACCGTGATCGGGAGTAGCGCTTGTCCCCGAGCGCTGGACGCGCGCCGCACCCTACGGCGCGCGTCCCTTTTTTTATGCGGCCGTAGCCGCAACCAGTCGAACCAGCGTGATCTCTGAAGGCGCGCCCAGCCGCTTGGGCGGTCCCCAATAGCCGGTTCCACGGCTCGTATAGACCCACAGTCCGTTGAACTTAACGAGTCCGGCGACGAACGGCTGTTGCAGCCGCACGAAGAAATTCCACGGCAGGAATTGACCGCCATGCGTGTGCCCCGAGAGCTGTAGCGTGAAGCCCGCTTCGGCGGCGGCCGTGGCGCTGCGCGGCTGGTGCGCGAGCAGCACGCGCACGATGGCGTCGTCGGGTGCGCCGCTGATCGCCTTCGCGGGATCGCTGCGATGCGCCGGATCGAAACTGCCCGCGCTGAAATCCGTGACGCCCGCGACCACGGCCTGAGCGCCGTCATGATTCAGCACGACATGCTGATTGAGCAGCACGGTCAGGCCGAGGCGCCGAAATTCGGCGATCCACTTGTCCGCGCCTGAGTAATATTCGTGATTCCCGGTGACGAGAAACGCGCCATGCCGCGCGCTGAGGCCCGCGAGCGGGCGTGTGTGATCGGCGAGATTCGGCACGCTGCCGTCGACGACATCGCCTGTCACGGCGATGAGATCAGGTTCGAGCCCGTTCACGGCGGCGACGATGCGTTCCACATAGTGCCGCTTGATCGTCGGGCCGACGTGGATGTCGCTGATCTGCGCAATCGTGAAACCCTGGAGCGCGGCCGGGAGATTGTCGATGGGCACATCCACGCTCACGACCGGCGCGCGCCGCCGCGCGTTGTAGAAACCGATCGCGGAGAAGAGCACGGCGAGGAGCGGCACGGCGAGCGCGCTATAGCCGACGAGCATCGGCGAACCGACGGGCGCGCCGCGCAGCCAGTCGGCGAGATGCACGAAGAGGAGCATCACGTCGCGCGCGAAGGTCAGCAAGAGCAGCGACGAGAAAAAACCGAGCGCCGTCAGCCCGAACCAGGCGAGGCGATCCGCAAGCGACTGCGGTTCGATCTGCCGGGCCGCCATGCCGAGCGGAATCGTGATGACCGATGCCGCAAGCAACAGCGCCGCCAGCACCTTGAGCGGCAGGCCGACGGGCGCATCCGGGATGAGCCGGACGCCCACATAGATATGAAACAGAACGCCGATGCCGATGAAGCGGAGAAAGAATGCCGAGCGTCGCATAGCGCTCCTGGAGAGATCGGGGAAGCGGCAAGGAGACGGGCGGCGCGCGCCCGTGGCGGATATGGGGCCGATTCTACCGGTTAGACGCCGGGCGCGCCTTTGTCGACGCGCGTCGCGGAGAAGATGGCGAATCGTAATATATCGTTCGAATGGCTCGGCGCACGCGGCGCGGACGTTATAAATACGCCGCCTCGACTGTCGTTGCGACAGTCGCACGGCGGAATTTCCGCATCGCGTTTTTATTCGAGGAGTCCATTCAATGAATCTGAAACTGTGTGCCGCTGCAATCCTTTCCCTGTCCGCAATCGTCGCTTCGACGGGCACGGCGCTCGCGCAAGACAGAACGCTGGCGGCGACCGCGGAACAAGTCGTGAGCCAGGAGCAGCCGGTTCATATCCGGGCGCAGATCGTCGGCATCGATCGCGCGAATCGCGCGCTGATGGTGCGCGGCGCGAACGGTGATTCGACCGTCCAGGTGGGCAAGGAAGTCAAAGGCTTCGAGCAATTGAAAGTCGGCGACCAGATCGACGTCACCTACAAGGCCGCGTTGCTCGTCAGCGCCGAGAAAGTGACGGGCGCGGCCAAGGGCGACCGTACGCGCATCGATACGACGACCTATCAGCCGACCGTGGGTGCCGACGGCGTGACGGGTTTCGATGCGACGCGCCGCATCGAGACGATCGCGACGGTCGAAAGCGTCGACGTGAAGAAGCGCAAGATCACGCTGCGCGGCGCATGGCGCACCGAGACGCTCGACCTCACGCCGGGCATGGCTGCCGAGAAGCTGAAGAAGGGCGACACGATCCATGCGGTGTACGTGTCGGCGACGGCGGTGCAAGTGACGTCGGCACAATGATCGGCAGGACGTTCTGAACGGCAAAAAGCCTCGGCACGAAAGCGCCGAGGTTTTTTCTTTTCGCGTCAACGAAACGCGATCACACCGCCATGCAGAGATACTTGATGACGACGTAATCGTCGATGCCGTAATGCGAGCCTTCGCGCCCGAGGCCCGACTGCTTCACGCCGCCGAACGGCGCGACTTCGTTCGAGATGAGGCCGGTGTTGATGCCCACCATGCCGTATTCCAGCGCTTCGGCGACGCGCCAGATGCGGCCGATGTCGCGGCTATAGAAGTACGCGGCGAGGCCGAACTCGGTGTCGTTGGCGAACTGCACGACTTCGTCGTCGGACGAGAATTTGAAGATCGGCGCGAGCGGGCCGAAAGTTTCTTCCTTCGCCACTTTCATGTCCGGCGTGACGCCGGTCAGTACGGTCGGCTCGAAGAACCCGTGACCGAGCGTGTGCCGCTTGCCGCCCGAAGCGAGCGCGGCGCCTTTCGCGAGCGCGTCCGCGATATGCGATTCGACCTTTTGCACGGCCGCTTCGTTGATGAGCGGCCCGAGCGCGACGCCGCTTTCCGTGCCGCTTCCGACCTTGAGCTTGCTCGCGGCTGCCGCGAGCTTTTGCGCGAAGGCATCGTAGACGCGCTCGTGGACGTAGAAGCGGTTCGTGCACACGCAGGTTTGTCCGCTATTCCGATATTTCGATGCAATCGCGCCTTCCACGGCGGCGTCGAGATCGGCGTCGTCGAATACGATGAACGGTGCGTTGCCGCCGAGTTCCAGCGTCACCTTTTTGACGGTCGGCGCGCTTTGCGCCATCAGCAGACGGCCGACCGCCGTCGAGCCGGTGAACGACAGCTTGCGCACGATCGGATTGCCCGTCATTTCGCCGCCGATCGCTTTCGGATCGCCGGTCAGGATGCTGAGCACGCCTTTCGGCAGGCCCGCGCGTTCTGCGAGCACCGCGAGCGCGAATGCGGAGAAGGGCGTTGCTTCGGCGGGCTTCACGACGATCGGGCAGCCGGCTGCGAGCGCCGGTCCGACCTTGCGCGTGATCATCGCGGCGGGGAAGTTCCACGGCGTGATTGCGGCGCAGACGCCGATCGGTTCCTTGGTCACGACGATGCGCTTGTCGGCGGCGGGCGTGGCGAGCGTATCGCCGGCGACGCGCTTGCCTTCCTCCGCGAACCATTCGATGAACGACGCCGCGTAGGTGATTTCGCCCTTGGCTTCGGCGAGCGGCTTGCCTTGCTCGGTCGTGAGGATGAGGGCGAGATCGTCGGCGTTTGCCATCATCAGGTCGAACCAGCGGCGCAGGATGGCCGCGCGTTCCTTCGCGGTTTTTTTGCGCCAGGCGGGCCAGGCGGTGTTGGCGGCATCGATCGCGCGGCGCGTTTCGGTTGCGCCCATGTTGGGGACTTTGCCGAGGGATTCTCCCGTTGCCGGGTTCACCACTTCAAACGTTTCGCCGTTGTCGGCTTGTTGCCATTCGCCGTCGATGTACGCTGCGTGACGCAAGAGCGTCGGGTCTTTCAGGTGTTCTTTCAGGCTCATTTGCTAGTCCTTTCGGGTCGGCTCGGGGTTGTCGCTGGATCGCGTTCTCGTGTCGGCTCCGGTGTTTCGCCGGATCCCGTTTTCTTAGTGGTCTATTAGCGTTGCCCCTGTGCGGGGCGGCACTCACTTTCTTTGCTGCTGCAAAGAAAGTAAGCAAAGAAAGCAGCTTCTGATACGCCCGCGGTCACACGCAGTTTGGGTAGTCCTCTCGTCGTTCGTGGGCTGCCTAAAGAGTGCCCTCATAGGCCCCATCGAGCTTGGCTCGCGCACG
>NZ_JALQEK010000026.1:0-22539 GCF_023630765.1 Caballeronia sp. ATUFL_F2_KS9A
GGTCTGCCACATCGCACCACACAACAAACTGGTTCAGCACCAAATAGCTCCAGCCCGCTTCGCGGCCGACCGGTCAAGCGGGTCCGCGCGTGCTTCGCTACTAACGTCTCAATCTCGCTGCACTTGCCGCACGTTGGTTTCCCTTGCATACCGGGCGGCAGCGCGTAGCGCTGTGCCGAAGCTCTTTCGTGCTGAACCAGTGTCCTCAGCGTTTTCGGGCGGCGGACCGTGCGCGAGCCAAGCCCCGTTATTGTGATGAGGGCACTCTTTAGGCGAGTGCCGCCTGGGACGAGAGGACTACCCAAATTGCGTGTGACCGCGGGCCTGAAAAGCTGCTTTCTTTGCTTACTTTCTTTGCAGCAGCAAAGAAAGTGAGTGCCGCCCCGCACAGGGGCAACGCTAATAGACCGACGCGAATACGGGATCCGGCGACCAACGCAAAACAAAAAACCAAAAACCAAAAACCGAATCAAACCGCAACGCCAACAGTCTCCGTCAACACATCTTCAAGAATACCGAGCGCCTCATCAAAAACCGCATCCTGAATGGTGAGCGGAAACAGGAACCGAACCACGTTCGAATAAACGCCACAAACCAACAGCAGCAACCCGCGCTCCAGCGCCCGCGTCTGCACGAGCTTTGCAAAAGCAGCATCCGCATCATGCGAACCGGGCTTGCAGAACTCGACCGCGATCATCCCCCCCGGCCCGCGCACATCGGCGATCTGCGGCACATCGCCCTTCAGCGCTTCGAGTTTCGCCTTCAGCTTGTCGCCGAGCACAACCGCGCGCTCGCAGAGCTCTTCATCGTCGATGATGTCGAGCACCGCATGCGCCGCCGCCACCGCCAGCGGATTGCCCGCATACGTGCCGCCGAGCCCGCCCGGCGCCGCCGCATCCATGATCTCCGCGCGCCCGACGACGCCCGACAGCGGCATCCCGCCCGCCAGCGACTTCGCGATCGTCATCAGATCCGGCACGACGCCGTGATGCTCCATCGCGAACAGCTTGCCGGTGCGCGCAAAGCCCGTCTGCACTTCATCGGCGATCAGCAGAATGCCGTGGTCATCGCAAATCTTGCGCAGGCCGCGCACGAATTCCGTCGGCGCCGGAACGAAACCGCCTTCGCCCTGCACCGGCTCGAAGATGATCGCGGCAACACGCGTCGCTTCGATATCCGCCTTGAAAATATGCTCGATCGCGCGCAGCGAATCCTCGACGGACACGCCATGCAGCGAATTCGGGAACGGCGCATGGAACACGTCCGACGGGAACGGCCCGAAGCCGATCTTGTACGGCGCGACCTTGCCCGTGAGCGCCATGCCCATCAGCGTGCGGCCGTGAAAGCCGCCCGTGAACGCGATCACGCCCGGCCTGCCCGTCGCGGCGCGCGCGATCTTCACCGCGTTCTCGACAGCCTCCGCGCCCGTCGTGAAAAACGCCGTCTTCTTCGCGTGCGAGCCCGGCGCGCGGGCGCTGATCTTCTCGGCGAGCGACACATACGACTCGTACGGCACGATCTGATACGCCGTGTGCGTGAAGCAGTCGAGCTGCGCGCGAATCGCCTCGACGATCTTCGGATGGCGATGCCCCGTATTGCACACCGCGATGCCCGCCGCGAAGTCGATGAAGCGGCGGCCCTCGACATCCCACAGTTCCGCGTTCTCGGCGCGCGCCGCGTAGAAATCGCACATCACGCCGACACCGCGCGGCGTCGCAGCGTTCTTGCGGGCGTGCAGATCGGCGTTCTTGAGGTTGGTGCTCACGGAAATCTCCTGGATCGTTGGTGGCCGCATCGGCCGACTGAATATAGAGACGACTATAGTAAGATTTGGCCCTCAAGTTCAGAGCCATTTCAATAAATCTATAGGAGCCAATTCGATGTCGACGCGCGCAAGCGTGCTGTCCGACTGGCTGGCGCAGCGCATCGATCGCACGAACGGCCAGCCGATCTACCGGCAATTGCATCGGCTGCTACAGCAGGCCATCCTCACGCGCGAGCTCGCGGCGGGCGCGAAAGTGCCGTCGTCGCGCTTGCTTGCCGCCGAGCTCGGCGTCGGGCGCAACACGGTGACGCAGGTCTACGAGCAACTCGCGCTCGAGGGCTACGTGTCGTCGGCGACGGGGCGCGGCACCTTCGTCGCGGACAGCACGCCCGACGACATCGTGTTCGACGACGCGCCGCCCGCGGCGATCGCGCCATCCGATGCACAATCGACGCTCTCCACGCGCGGCGCGCGGCTGATTTCGGGCGCGGGCGTGTCGAAGCGTCAGGGCGGCGCGTTCATGCCGGGCGTGCCGGACGTATCGCGGTTTCCGTCGCGCGTGTGGAACCGGCTGCACGCGAAATACTGGCGCAAGCCGCTGCCCGATCTGCTCACCTACGCGCCGGGCGGCGGCCACGCGGGACTGCGCCACGCGCTCGCGCACTATCTGCGCACGTCGCGCTCGGTGCGTTGCACGCCGGAGCAGATCGTCGTGACGACGGGCATCCATCAATCCATCGATCTCGCCGCGCGCCTGCTCGCCGATCCGGGCGACACGATCTGGACGGAGGATCCGTGCTACTGGGGCGTGCGCAGCGTTCTGCAGGTTTCGGGGCTCGATCTGAAGGCGATTCCCGTCGACGCGGAAGGCATCGCGCCGACATCCGCCGATCTCGCGTCGCCGCCGAAGCTGATGCTCGTCACGCCGTCGCATCAGTATCCGCTCGGCATGGTGATGAGCCTCGCGCGCCGCCGCATGTTGCTCGAATATGCGCGCCAGCACCGCTGCTGGATCATCGAGGACGATTACGACAGCGAATTCCGCTACGGCAGCCGGCCGCTCGCGTCGCTGCAGGGCATGGACACGGCGGGGCAGGTGATTTACGTCGGCAGTTTCGGCAAGACGCTGTTTCCGGGGCTGCGCATCGGTTATGTGGTCGTGCCGGAAGCGCTCGCGGAGAGCTTCGCGATGGCGAGCGCCGAGCTGTATCGCGAAGGGCAGTTGCTGCAGCAGGCCGTGCTCGCGGAATTCATCGAGCAGGGGCATTTCACGTCGCATATCCGGCGGATGCGCGCGCTCTACGGCCAGCGCCGCGACGCGATGCTCGCGACCATCGCCGCGCGCTACGGCGACACGCTTTCGATCGCCGGGGGCGATGCCGGGCTGCATCTCGTGCTGAAACTGCCGCGCCACGTCGATGATCGCGCGCTCGCCGCCGCCGCGCTCGCGCAGAACATCGTCGTGCGGCCGCTGTCGGGGTATTACGCGCATCGGCCGGACGCGGAATCCGGCTTGCTGATCGGATATGCATGCGTGCCGGACGACGACATCGCGCCGGCTTTCGCCACGCTCGCCGACGTGATCGACCGGTTTCTGCGCTAAAAGCGGTCGAAATTTCACGATTCGCTTACGGTCAGCGAAAAAAACGCGCGCGGAACTGGCAAGGGCGGCGCATGTGGAGGATCATGTGCGCCGTTTTCCGATCAACCGCAAGGGCTTCTCCATGACGATCTCGTCCGACCACCACTTCACCGTCATCGCCGATCTCTCCGACGACGCGCCTTCGCTGCGCGAAATTCGCCACGATATCCATCGTCATCCGGAGTTGTCGTATGAGGAGACGCGCACTGCGGCGCTCGTCGCGGAGCGGCTCGAAGAGTGGGGCTGGACGGTGACGCGCGGCGTCGGCGGGACGGGCGTCGTCGGCACGTTGAAGGCGGGCGACGGCACGAAGAGCATCGGACTGCGCGCGGACATGGACGCGCTGCCGATCATCGAGCAGAGCGGCAAGCCCTGGGCGAGCGAGACGCACGGCAAGATGCACGCGTGCGGCCACGACGGCCACACGACGATGCTTCTCGGCGCGGCGCGCCATCTCGCGCGCACGCGCAATTTCAACGGCACGGTGCATCTGTATTTTCAGCCGGCGGAAGAGCACGGCGTGCCGAGCGGCGCGCAGAAGATGATCGAGGAAGGTCTTTTCGAGCGCTTTCATTGCGACGCCGTGTTCGGCGTGCACAACCATCCCGGCGCGCAGCCCGGCACGTTCCTGTTCCGCAAGGGGCCGTTCATGGCGGCGGGCGATCAGGTGTCGATCGTGGTCGAAGGCGTCGGCGGGCACGCGGCGCGGCCGCATCTGTCGGTCGATCCGGTCGTCGTGACGGCGAGCATCGTCATGGCGCTGCAGACGATCGTCGCGCGCAACGTCGATCCGGCGCAGCCGGCCGTCGTCACTGTCGGCTCGATGCACGCCGGAACGGTCAACAACGTCATCCCGAATCGCGCGACGCTCGAACTGTCCGTGCGCTCCTTCGACCCGCAAGTGCGCGAACTGCTCAGGCGCCGCATCAAGGAACTGGTGGAATCGCAGGCGGCGAGCTACGGCGCGAGCGCGACGGTGAAGTATCTGGAAGGCTATCCGGTCGTCGTGAATTCGGACGCGGAAACGGAGTTCGCTATGGAGGTCGCGCGCGAACTGGTCGGCGCAGAGAACGTCGTCGCGCACGCCGATCTGCTGATGGGCAGCGAGGACTTCGCGTTCATGCTGCAGCAGCGGCCGGGCTCGTTCCTGCGCCTCGGCAACGGTGCGGGCGAGGACGGCTGCATGGTCCACAACCCGCACTACGATTTCAACGACAAGAATCTGCCGGTCGGCGCGGCTTACTGGGCGCGCCTCGTCGAACGATTCCTGGCGTGACCGAAATCACGCCGGCAGCCTGAAACTTCCGATCGCCTCGCGCAGCACATCGACCTGATCCTTCAGCGAATGCGCGGCGGCGGCGGCTTCCTCGACGAGCGCGGCGTTCTGCTGCGTCACCTGATCCATCTCGACGACCGCGCGGTTCACCTGCTCGATGCCCGCGCTCTGCTCGCGCGACGCGTGGCTGATCTCGTCGAGAATCTCGTTCACGCGGCGCACCGATTGCACGATTTCCGTCATCGTCGCGCCCGCGTTCGTCACGAGCGACGCGCCTTGCTCGACCGTCTGCGTCGACGTTTCGATGAGCGCCTTGATTTCCTTCGCCGCCGTCGCCGAGCGCTGCGCGAGACTGCGCACTTCGGCCGCCACGACCGCGAAGCCGCGTCCCTGTTCGCCCGCGCGCGCCGCTTCGACCGCCGCATTCAGCGCGAGGATGTTCGTCTGGAACGCGATGCCGTCGATCACGCCGATGATGTCGCCGATCTGCTGCGAGCTCGCGGTGATGCGCGTCATCGTGTCGATGACGTCGTCGACCACGCCGCTGCCGCGCGTCGCCACGTCCGCCGCCTGTTCCGCGAGACGCGCCGCCTGCGCAGCGCTCTCCGCGTTGTTCTTCACGTTCGCGGTCATCTGATCCATGCTCGACGCGGTCTGCACGAGCGCCGCGGCCTGTTCCTCGGTGCGCTGCGACAGATCGGTGTTGCCCGCCGCGATCTCCGACGCGCCCACGTTGATGTTGTCCGTGCCGCTGCGCACCCGCGACACGGTATCGACGAGACCGCTCTGCATCACGCTGAGCGCGTGCAACAGACTTGTCGTGTCGTTCGGACGGACGTCGACGCTGCTCGTCAGATCGCCACGCGCGATGCGATGCGCCGCGTCGACCGCCAGTTCGAGCTCGCCGCCGAGATTGCGTTTGATGCTGCGCAGAACGATGAGCATCGCGGCCGTCGCGAAGCCGCCGAGCACGGCCGTGATCGCGAGCCAGCGCAGCGCGCTTGCCCAGAACGCGCTCTGCACGTCGTCCATGTACATGCCGGTGACGATGTACCAGTCCCACTGCCCGAAGCGCTGCGAGTAGGAGAGCTTGCCGACTGGCTTGTCGCTGCCGGGCTTCGGCCACAGATAGCTGATGAAGCCGCCGCCGGGCTGATCGCCCGCCTTGACGATATCGACGAACAGGCGAGTGCCCGCCGGATCGGCATAACTCGACAGATCCTGCCCGTTCATCGCGGACTTGATCGGGTGCATCACCATCCTCGGATGCGAGTCGTTGATCGAGAGATAGCCGTCCGTGCCGTAGCGGATCGCGCCGACCACTTCCAGCGCGCGCTTTTTCGCTTCGTCTTCGGTGAGCGTCTTGTTCGCGGCGAGCGCCGCGTAGTGCGCGGTGATCGAGTGCGCCTCGTTGACGAGCGTCTTCAACTGCTCCTTGCGGTCGTCGATCATCGACGTCCGGTTTTGCCATGCCCCGATGATCCCGATCGCGATCAAGCCGATCCACAGCACGGCGATCAACGAGCCGAGCTTCTTGTTCAACGTCATTCTGTTCATGTTGCGCCCGTCGCCTGTTTGCGTTGTATTCGCGTTGTCGTTTGCGACGGCGCACGCCGCCGCATGCCCGCTTTACGGCAGGCATGGGCGGCGAATGTAGGGCGGGAATTCCCGTAGGGAAGCGTCGGATCAGAGACGCCGGATCGGATCCTTGTCGGGCGGCGCGTCGGGATGCTGCGGCTCCTCCGGCCGATGACCGGGCGAAGGCGGCGTGAGCGGATCGGCTTCCGGATCGCGGTTCGGGTCCGCGACGGGATCCGGAACGGGATTGGTCTGCATGTCGAATTTCATGATGTCCCCCGAAAGGTGGCTCTTCGTCTATGCCGATTCGTGCGCCGCCGGCATGTGCAGCGTGAACGGCTCGCCCGGATGCGCGCCGCCAGTGTGCGAGAGCGCGTCGCGGGCGTGTGCGGCGATCGCGTCGCTGCCGGTGTCGCGCGGATGTTCGTCGAGCACGATATGCGGCGTGCCGAGCGCGCGGGCGGCGGCGACGGGCGAGGACGCTTCGGCGTCGTCGGACAGGAGCAGCCGCGCATTGGCGATCAGGCGCGGCAGCGTCGCCGGCGCGACGGCGCCCGCGAGAAAGAGCGCGGCCGTCTGCATCGCGCCGAGCACGCCGGCGGTGCGCTCGGGATCGGGCGAATCGCCGACGATCGCGATCTGCCAGCCATCGGCGGCGAGCTGGTCGGCGACATCGGCATATCGTTCGGCGGGCCAGGCGGGCGCGGCGTGATGGCTGCCCGGATGGATCAGCACCAGGCGCTCGCGCTCGATGCCGTGGAACGCGGCGAGCGTGTCGTAATCGTCGCTCCCGTCACGCGCGGCGGCGGGCGGGGCGCTCGGCGCGTCGGGGACGAGCGTTGTCGTGAGGTCGTCGCTCAACGTGGAAAGGGGATTGGCTCGCATCTTGGCTCCTGCAAGTGGCGTGGCCTCGCTCGATTCGGCGCAACTCGCGGGGCCGCGCGCTTGGCAAGCACCCGCCATGCCCGGCGTGTTTGCGGCAGGTTCCGCCTGAAAATGCCCGCGTTGGACACAGATTGCGTTCCGAAGCGTGACAGTTTGAGCGTCGATTGCGGCATCTGTCACGTATTGAAGGAGGCGCGGCGGCGCTCGTCAAGGCGCGAAGTTTTCAGCGTCGATGTAAAAAAGCCGCCACCTCGCGATGGCGAGGCGGCGGCTTGGATGCGGCGTCGAGCGGCGCTCAGGTTTCCGTGTTGCCGTCGGCGGCGGGCAGCGTCTTCGGCGTGAACGCTTCGGCGCGGCGGCGGATGCCGTCGACTTCGCCAGTCACGAACGTGCGCTTGTCCGCGGCGAGCGCTTCCTGATACGACACGCCTTCCGGCACGCGATGCAGCAGCGCGCGCAATTCGCCTTGCGTCGTCTGCTCGACGGGCTCGTAGTCGTAAAGACCGAGCTCCAGTTCGGCGCGCTCGTGCAGGATGAACAGGCACGACGCGAACACCGCGACGCCGAGCACTTCCTGCACGCCGAAGCGGAATGCGTGCGGCACAGGCGAGAACGGCAGCCACGCGATGAGCGCGACGCCCGCGAGCGCCACCGCGATGGTCACGTTGAGCAGCAATTGCAGACGCGCGACGATGCGCTCGCGTTCGGTCTTCAGTTGCCCGGCCGATTTCGGCACGAGCGCGCGTGTGTGCAAGCCCTGCGATTGTTGACGGCGGAGTTCTTCGAGCGGGAGAGCGGCCATTTGGGTGTGATGTGGACCATCGGTGAGCGCCAGTCGGCGCGACACCGGTATAACGCGCGGCTTACAGGAACGTTGACGACGCTTTCGTCTTGTTGCGTCCTGTTGCGTCCTGTTTCGTCCTGTTGCATCTGCGGCTCGCTCAGCGCGTCGGGTCCTTCACCGGCGTGCGGATGGTCGCGGTGCCGTCGGCGATCTGCTGCGCGAAAACGAGCGCCTCGACGATCGTCCCGAAGACTTCCGCGCGCACTTTGTCGTCGGCGAGGCGCATCAGATACGACGGGTGATACGTCGGCACGATGATGTGCCCCTTATGCTCGATGGTCTTGCCGAGATACTCGGACAACGCCGTGCGATGCCCCGTGAGCGCCTTGAGCGCCGTCGCCCCGAGCGCGACGACGACTTTCGGCCCGATGCGCTTCAGTTCTTCGTCGAGCCAGTAGCGGCAGGCTTCGCGTTCGCGCTGCGCGGGCGCGAGATGCGCGCGCTCCTCGCCTTGCGCTTCCCATTTGAAATGCTTCACCGCGTTGGTCAGATAGAGCGATTCGCGCGCGATCTGCGCCTCGGCGAGCGCTTCGTCGAGCAGCTTGCCCGCCTGACCGACGAACGGCTTGCCCTCGCGGTCTTCCTGATCGCCCGGCTGCTCGCCGACCAGCATCACGCGGGCGTCGCCGGGACCGACGCCCGGCACCGCCTGCGTCGCGTTGCGCCACAGCGCGCAGCGCCTGCATGCATCGAGCGACGGCGGCTCGATCAGCATCGTGCCCTTGATCGGCTCCAGATCCGTGTTGATGGCGACTTCCATGTCGGGCGGCACATTACGCGGATGACGGTCGCGCCGCGAATAGGGATCGGCGCGGGAGATCAGCGCGGGATCGGTGCGCGCGTTCTCCGGGCTTTTCCAGTAGCGCACCGGCATATGCGACGCCATTTCGGCGGCGTTTTCCTGCGCCGGCGCGAACGTGCTCTCGTAATACGCGAGCCAGAGCGCCTCGATGGCGTCGCCGCTGATGGCTTCGCCGCTCATCGCGGTGTCGCCGAAATCCATCGGCTTTTCTTCCGGCTCGCTCGTGCGGTCCACGCGCAGGAGCGCGCCGTCCCAGAACGCGGCGCCGTGCGGCGTGGCGATCATCCACGTGGCGCTGCCCATGCGCGTGGCGAAGTGCATCGCGGCGTGCTCCAGCACATCGTGCACCGGCTCGAACCAGCTGATGAACTCGGGCGGCCCGAGCGACGAATCGCGATGCCGGAAACGCAGCACTCTGCGCATTTCGCTTTCTTCGGCCTCGACCGATTCGATCATGCGCCGCAGCCGATGCCCGTCCGGATCTTCCGGCGAGGCGATCGCGCGGTCGCCCTGCGTCCAGCGCCACAGCGCCTTGTAGAGAAACCGCCAGCGGTCGGGCGCGCGAAAGCACGCCGCCGTTTCGAGCATGGCGAGGAATTCGCGCGCGATCTTGACCGGCTTCTTCGCATTCGGATCCGACGGGCCGCGCGACGCAACGATGGAGCCGAACACCGTTGCCGATGCATCGGTTTCGAGCCATTCCACGTCTTCCGGGCGCGCGTCTTCCATGAGGAGATTGCGCGCCTCGGTACGCCAGGCAGCGAACGACGGATCGATGGTGACGCTTTTCATCGGCGAACGGAATCATAAAAGCACTGTATATCCATACAGTAATTCTAGCGATTCCCGCCGCTTTTCAGCAACTATTTAGAGACGATCGCGCCCTTATACGGCGGAGCGGCCCGCCATTCACGGGAACGGCCATTGCTGAAATTCATCCATCGCGCCGTCCGATTGCCAACGGAAAAAAACTCACACACGGAGCCGCCAATGCTTGCCATCGTCATTCCTGCTCACAACGAAGCCGCGCATATCGGCGCGTGCGTCGCGGCTGCACGTCGCGCGGCGGATCATCATCAACTGCTTGGCGAAGCGGCGCGCGTGATCGTCGTCGCCGACAGTTGCAGCGATGACACCGCCGCCATCGCGCGGGCGCTGGGCGCGGAAGTGACGTGCATCGAGGCGTGCAATGTCGGCGTCGCGCGCGCGCATGGCGCACAGCGGGCGCTGGCGCTGGGCGCGCGCTGGCTCGCATTCACCGATGCCGATACGACCGTCGCCGCAGACTGGCTCGTGCGCCAGCTCGACTGCTGCGCGGACGCGGTGTGCGGCGTGATCGGCGTGCACGACTGGTCGCCGCATATCGGCGCGGTGCGCGAGCACTTCGGGCGCACTTATACCGATGCGGACGGGCATCGGCATATTCACGGCGCGAACATGGGCGTGTCGGCGAGCGCGTACGTGAAGGCGGGCGGATTTGCGCCGCTGGAGACGAGCGAGGACGTGGCGCTCGTCGAAGCGCTGATCGCGACCGGCGCACGGATCGAGTGGAGTGCGTCGCCGCGCGTGGTGACGAGCGCGCGGACGGATTTCCGGGCGAAGAAGGGATTCGGCGCGACGCTGCTCGACGTCAGCCGGCGCTATCTGCCGATCGGCGCCGACGCCGAAGATTCCGCGGAAACGGCGGCGATCGCGGCTTAAGTCGCGCTCAAGTCTGCCCGAGGTCGCTCGGCAAATCCACGTCGCGCAGCACGTTCGCATCGTCCACTTCGACGATGAACGGCTTGTGCGTCGTGAAGATGGCGCGTGCGCCCGCGTCGCCGTCGAGCGTGGCGAGCATCTCGCGATGCGCGATGCCGAAGCCCACCGGATGCCCGCGCTTGCCACGATGGAACGGCGCGACGAGCGCTTCGCCGCCGTCGAGCGCACGCGCGACCGCTTCATACGACGACGCTTCGATCCACGGCATGTCGCCGAGCGCGACGAGCCAGCCATCGGCTTCGGACGTCGCGCGCACGGCCGCGGCGAGCGTCGCGCCCATGCCGCGCTCGGCGTCGACGCTGAAGATGACGTTGCAGCCTGCTTCGTTGAGCACGTCGGCGAGCTTTTCGGCGCCGGGACGCACGACCGCGATCACTTCGGCGCACACGGCGAGCAGCCTGCGCGCCGACTGGAACACGATGGGCGTTCCGTCGGGCAGGGTGGCGAGCAGCTTGTTGTGGAGTCCGGACGGGTCGAAACGGGTGCCGAGACCCGCCGCCAGCAGAATGCCGGTCGCGTTCGACGAATAGGTCATCGCGGGTGCTCGTGTGGGGATGAATCGCGATTGTGCGGCGCATCGAACGGCGTCGCAAGCATAAAAAAACACACGGCGGCCGGGCGGACCGCCGGGTGCGTCGTTTCACTTCACGCCATCGTCGGCGGCAGGATTTTGTCGAGCGTAATCGGCAGATCGCGCACACGCACCCCCGTCGCGTGATACACCGCGTTGCCGAGCGCGCCTGCCACGCCCGTAATGCCGATCTCGCCGATGCCCCGCGCGCCGTGCGGATTGATATGCGGGTCCGGCTCGCCGACGAACGCGATATCCAGCATGCCGATATCCGCGTTCACCGGGACGTGATATTCCGCGAGATTCGCGTTCGTATAGCGCCCGTAGCGCGAATCCATCTCGCTCTTTTCCAGCAGCGCCGAGCCGACGCCCCACACGATGCCGCCCATCAACTGGCTATGCGCGGTCTTTTCGTTGAAGAGCGTGCCGACGTCGTACACGCCGACGATGCGCGGCACGCGGATGATCCCGAGGTCCGCATCGACATGGACTTCCGCGAACACCGCGCCGAACGAGTGAAACGAATACTGCTTTTTCTCGTCGCCGGGCCGGGTCGTGGCGATCGCCTCGATCGGCTTGCCGCCGTTGCGCGCGATGATCGCCGCCGCGGGATCGCGCTTGTCAGGATTCGACAGGCTCACGACCCAGCCGTTGGACACGGTCACGTCCTCGCGCGCGAGACCGGCGACGGGCGATCCGCGATCCGCGAGCGCCATCGCGATGAGTTGATCGCGCGCCTCCATCGACGCCGCCCGCACCGCCGGCGACACGCTCGCCGCCGATTGCGAGCCGCCCGAGACCGGCGCCTTCGGCAAGGACGAATCGCCGAGCGCGAAGCGCACGTAATCGAGCGGAAAGCCGAGCGCGTCGGCGGCGACCTGCGTCATGATCGTGTACGTGCCGGTGCCGAGATCCTGCGTGCCGGAGGCGACCATCGCGGTGCCGTCGGGCAGGATGCGCGCCACTGCCGACGCCTCGCTGCGATTCGCCGGATACGTCGCCGTCGCCACGCCCCAGCCGATGAGCGTATTGCCTTCGCGCATCGACTTCGGCGCGTGGTTGCGCTTGGACCAGCCGAAGGTATCCGCGCCGCGCCGATAGCATTCGAGCAGCGCCTTCTCCGACCACGGCTTCTTCTCCTGCGGCTCCATGTTCGCGTGATTCTTGATGCGAAACGCGAGCGGATCCATGTTCAGTCGATACGCCATTTCGTCCATCGCCGATTCGAGCGCGAACGAGCCGCTCGTCTCGCCGGGCGCGCGCATGAAGGTCGGCGTGCCGATGTCGAGCTTGACCAGCTTGTGCGACGTCGACTGGTTCGGCACCGCGTACAGCATGCGCGTGACGATCGCGGAGCTTTCGGTCCAGTCCTCGAACGTCGATGTCGTCGAAACGACGTCGTGACGCATGCCGGTCATGATGCCGTCGTCGCGCGCGCTCACCTGAAAGCGCTGCTCGGTGAATGGCCGGTTGCCGACCATGCCGAACATCTGCGGCCGTTCGAGCACGAGCTTGACGGGGCGGCCGGTCTGCTTCGACGCCATCGCCGCCAGCACGACGTGCGACCACACCGACCCCTTGCAGCCGAAGCCGCCGCCGACGAACGGGCAGATCACGCGCACGTTCTCATCGGAGATACCGAAGAACTTCGCGACCGCGCTTTTCGCGCCGGACACGCCTTGCGTCGCGTCGTAGAGCGTGAGATTCGGGCCGTCCCAGCGCGCGACGGTCGCGTGCGGCTCCATCGGATTGTGATGTTCGTACGGCGTCGTGTAGACGGCGTCGAGGCGCGTCGGGCCTTGTTTCAAACCTGCGTCGACGTCGCCGCGTTTCGTCGTGATCGCGCGGCCCATCATCTTTTCCGGCTGATACGCCGAGGCCTTCGCGCGCGTGAAATCCGCGTTGGGCATCGCGGCTTCGTAGCGCACGTCGACGTAACGCGCCGCGCCTTGCGCGTGCTCCAGCGAGTCCGCGACGACGACCGCGACCGGCTCGTTGCTGTAGCGCACCTCGTTGGTCTGCAAGAGCGTCAGCTTGCGCACGGCGGGCGGCTGCGCGTCAGGGACGCCGTTGTTCGGCAGGCGCATCGCGTTCCGATACGTCATCACAAGAAGCACGCCGGGCATCGATTGCGCGCGGCTCGTGTCGATCGACGCGATACGGCCGTGCGCGACCGAGCTCGTGACGATGACCGCGTGCGCGAGCTTGGCGTCGGTGTTGTCGGCGGAATAGCGCGCCTGGCCGGTGACTTTCAGCACGCCGTCGGTGCGATCGAGCGGTTTTCCGATGACAGTCATGCGACACCTCCGGCCTGTTGAACCGCGCGCACGATCGCGCGCTGCGCGAGCACGATCTTGAACGCGTTGTCGCGCTGCGGCTGGGCGCCCTGTACGGCGAGCGCGGCGGCGTTCTGCAGCGTGGCTTTATCGAGCGATTGGCCGACGAGCGCGCGTTCGGTCGCGTTCGCGCGCCACGGCTTGTGGGCGACGCCGCCGAGCGCGATGCGCGCGCTCTTCACCGTGTTGCCGTCCATCTGCAACGCGGCCGCGACCGACACCAGCGCGAACGCATAACTCGCGCGATCGCGCACTTTCAGATACTTCGAGTGCGCGGCGAAGAGCGGCGGCGGCAGATCGACCGACGTGATGAGCTCGCCTGCGTGCAAGGTCGTGTCGAGCTCGGGCCTGTCGCCCGGCAGCCGATGAAACTCCGCGAACGGAATCGTCCGCTCGCCGTTCGGGCCCGCGACGCGCACGACGGCATCGAGCGCCGCGAGCGCGACGCTCATGTCGGACGGATTCGTCGCGATGCACTGACGGCTCGCGCCGAGAATCGCGTGCATGCGATTGTTGCCGTCGATGGCCGCGCAGCCGCTGCCCGGCGAGCGCTTGTTGCATTGAGGAAAGCCGGTGTCGTAGAAGTACGCGCAACGCGTGCGCTGCATCAGATTGCCCCCGACGGTCGCCATGTTGCGCAGTTGCGCCGATGCGCCCGCGAGCAGCGCCTGCGACAGAAGCGGATAGCGTTCGCGCACCCACGCATGATTGGCGGCGTCGCTGTTGCGCACGAGCGCGCCCAGGCGCAGACCGCCATCGGGCAGGGCGGTGATGCCATTCAGGCCGTCGATGTGCGTGATGTCGACGAGCCTCATCGGCCGCATGACGCCGCCTTTCATCAGGTCGAGCAGATTCGTGCCGCCGCCGATGAACATCGTGCCCGGCTGGCTCGCGGCCGCGAGCGCCGCGCCAATATCCGGCGCGCGCTGATAGGAGATCGCGTCCATGTGCGTCTCCTTACGCGTTGCCCGACGCGACGGCTTTTACCGCCGCGACGATGTTCGGATACGCGCCGCATCGACAGATGTTGCCGCTCATGCGCTCGCGAATTTCGTCGTCGGAGAGTTGCGCGGGGCGAAAGCGCACGTCGGCCGTGACCGCGCTCGCGTCGCCGTTGCGATATTCGGCGATGAGCGCCGTCGCCGAGCACAATTGCCCCGGCGTGCAGTAGCCGCACTGAAAGGCGTCCTTCTCGATGAACGCGCGCTGGATCGGCGCGAGCGTGTCGCCGTCGGGCGCGAGGCCTTCGACGGTCGTGACGGATTCGCCGTCGTGCATCACCGCGAGCGTCAGGCACGAGTTGATGCGCCGGCCCGACACGATCACCGTACACGCGCCGCACTGGCCGCGGTCGCAGCCTTTCTTCGTGCCGGTGAGGTTGGCGTATTCGCGCAGCGCGTCGAGGAGCGTCGTGCGCGCCTCGACCTGCAGTTCATACGGATGGCCGTTGATGGTGAGCTTCACGGGCAACATCGGCGTGGCGGCGGGCGGCGGCGCCAAGGCAGGCGTCGCGGCCGGTTGCTGCGCGTGCGCGTGCGGCGCGGCGGTCACTGCTGCGGCCGCGGCGGCGGATTGCAGGAAACGACGGCGCGACGGCTTTTGCGCCGCGTCGCTGGCGTCGTCGTGAGGATGGGTATCGGCTGGGGACATGGCGATCGGTTGCTCCTCGCTCGTTCGGAAGGGCGTCGACGGGCTCAAGTCTTCACGGGGATTCGCTCGCAGCCGATTGCGACGGATCGGGCGGAGCGCCGATGCTCGAGTCCTCGGGGCGGCGCAAGAGGCGCGGTTCGCGATCGTTCGGCAACTGTAAGGGAACCGAACGTTCGTCGAGCCGCAATCGCAGACTACAGCAAGTGGGGTGCCATGCGCTCGGGACGGACGCTGGCTGGCTTATGAGCGGGCCGCGCGGGTAAATGCTGCATGCGCGCGTAAAACTAACGGTCTGGTTCGAAACCCACGTCACTTGATAAGCGCAAGCACGTCCCGAAAGCGCGGATGCCGGCAACTGCCCATCCATCCGAAGATCGTCGTTTCGACCGTCGTGAGCCGCGCGCCGTCCTGCCGCGCCCGTTCGATCGCGACGGCGCGATCCGCGGCTCGCCGCGACGCGACCGCGTCCGCCACGAATTCCACGCGATAGCCGAGCCGCAACACTCCGAGCACCGTCAGCAGCACGCACACATGCGCCTCCGCGCCGGCGACCCACAGCGTCGCGGGCGCGGGCGGCAGCGCATCGACGAACGCGGGTTCGAGCGTCGCATCGAATGTGTGCTTTTCGACGACTTTCGCCGACCGGAGATCGACGGGCAGGCTTTCGACCGTCCCGCCGAGCCCGCGCGGATTCTGCTCCGTAAAAAGCACCGGCACGTCGAGCAGGTTCGCCGCGCGCAAGAGCGTGCCGGCGCGCTCCGTCAGACGTTGCGCGCCATCCAGATGCGGCAGGAGCCGCGCCTGCATGTCGACGATGACGAGCATCGCGTCAGGCCTCGCTCTCCATGATCCGGTCGATGAGCCGCGCGTTCTCGCCCGCGGAGCCGATGCCCGCATGCTTGGCCATCGGCACGAAGAAGTGCGTGGCGATCGGCAGCTTCGAGCGTTCGAGCCAGTTGGTCAGATGCGCGGCGAGGCGCTTCGCCGGCGTCTTCAGTTCCTCGCGCAGCACGCCGGGCAGCTTCTCGAAGTGCCGCATGTCGGTCTGATACGGCTCGGGCGCGACGCACAGCGCGTTCGGCCGGCCATCGACATCGACGGGAAGGCGTTCCAGCGCCTGATGCAGCAGCGCGACGCCGAGGCCCTCGCCGCGCCACGGCTTTCTCACTTCCCACAGGCTGATGTAAATCACGCGATGCGCGTTGTAGACCTCGCACAGCTTCTCCGGACCGAGCGCTTCCGTCGATGCGAGCGCGAGCGAGAGCATTTCGCCCGAGTAAGTGTCGAGCGTGTAGACGAGATCGGCGCTGCTCGTGAGCGGCGGCACCTTGACGAGTTTCAGCCGCACCGCCGCCGCGACGATATCGCTGCCCGCCTCGTGGAAGACGGCGAACGCGGTGCCGAGCCGCTCGTCGTCGACCTGCGGGTATTCGTGGCGATAGGTCATCGTGAAGAGAAACGGCCCGATCTTCTCGCGATACGCGAGCGGCCTGTCGACGTCGTAATCGTCGACGCCGTCGAGACCGTACGGATCGTAATCGCGCTTTTCTCGGCGCTCGCCGTTTTGCGCGGCGGCGAGCGCCGCGAGCGGACGGCGCGATTCCGGCACGAGATCCTCCGGCAAACCTTCCCAGCTCAGACGCAAAAACTCCCGTCCGCCGCGATAGTGCGTCTCGAAGAGCGAAAGAACCGGCTCGCCCGCGACCGGATCGAGAATGCGCTGGGCGCACTCGTAGGCGCGGTCGAGCAGCTGATCGGCTTCGGCGGGATCGGGCGCGAGATGCGGCTCGCTGCCTTGCGGCTCGGCGGGCAAGCCTTTTGCAACGCGTTCCTTGTGCGCGAGTTCGAGCCATTCGTCGGCCGCGCGTTCGGCGATGAAACCCGCCGCGATGCGATAGCCCGTCAGCACGATCGACTGGCCGGTGCGGCCGAGCGGGAACACGTACTCGTCGTTCATGACGTCGTCGACGGTGACGCCGCGGAACGTTTCGCGCGGCGCGTTCGCATTCGCGACCGCATCGAAGCGATCATGCGACAGCACGTGGGCGACGAGGTCGGATGCGGCCGGACCGAACTCCGATCCGGCGCCGGGAAGCAGCTTCAGCAGGGACAAGGTACTCGCGGTATACGTGGTGCCGGTCGTGCTTGGTGTGCTCATGAGTGCCATCTCCGATCGTGAAGGGTTATCGTAACAAACCATCGTATTTACGGGAGAGATCGATGAGCGTTGAAAAGGACGAAACGCGGGCGGCTACGGTTCATGAAGGCGGATGCGCGTGCGGCGCGTTCCGCTTTCGCGCGACGGGCAAGCCCATTCGCGTCTGCATCTGCCACTGCACGACGTGCCGGCAAGTGCATGGCTCCGCCTTCGGAGCTTATGCGATTTACGCGCGCGGCAACGTGATGATGAGCGGCAGCCTTTCGACGTGGAAGAGTTCCGACGATGGCCGGCGGCACTTCTGCCCGGCGTGCGGCTCGGTCGCGTACATGGAATTCACGACGCGCGACGAAGTCGATCTGCCCATCGGCGCATTCGACGAAACCGGCGTCTTCGAGCCGACTTACGAGCTCTGGTGCAAGCATCGCGAGCCGTGGCTGCCGCAGGGCGCGCGGGCGGAATACGACGAAGGCCGTCCGCACTAGGCGCGCGATGACCGGGCGCATCCGCATCGGTATTTCGGGCTGGCGCTATGCCGGCTGGCGCGGCGTGTTCTATCCGAAAAAGCTCGCGCAGGCCCGCGAGCTCGATTTCGCGTCGCGCGCGGTCCAGACGGTCGAGATCAACGGATCGCATTATTCGCTGCAAAGCGTGACGAGCTATCGCGCGTGGCGCGACGCGACGCCCGATGGCTTCGTCTTCAGCGTGAAGGGGCCGCGCTATCTGACGCACATGCTGCGTTTTCGCGACGAAACGGCGATTCCGGCGATCTCGAACTTCTTCGCGTCCGGCGTGCTCGCGCTCGGCGACAAGCTCGGTCCGTTCCTCTGGCAGTTTCCGCCGAACTTTTCCTTCCGTCCCGAAGCCTTCGAACGCTTTCTCGAATTGCTGCCGAAGGATACGGTCGCCGCCGCGCGGCTCGCCCAGGGCCACGACACGCGCGTGAAAGACCCGTGGTTCGAGCCCGGAAGAAAGCGCGCGCTGCGGCACGCGATCGAGATCCGTCATCCGAGTTTCTGCACCGATGAATTCGTGCGGCTGCTGCGCAAACACGGCGCGGCGCTGGTCGTGTCGGATTCGGTGGCCGGCTGGCCCTATGCCGAAGATCTCACGTCCGACTTCACTTATTTGCGGCTTCACGGCAGCGAAACGCTTTATGGCGGCAGTTATAAGGACGAGGCGCTCGACGAATGGGCGCGCCGCATCGAATGCTGGGCGTCGGGCGGACAGATCGCCGACGCGCGGCTGATTTCATCGGCGAAAGCACGGCCGCGCGCGGGCCGCGACGTCTTCTGCTACTTCGACAACGATCAGAAAGTGCGCGCCCCGTTCGACGCGCGACGCCTGATGGAGCGCCTCGGCATCGCGCTCCCCGCCGAGCCGCACATCGAGACGAAACGTTGAAGACCGGGACAGCTTTTGTCTCGCTGGAACTGCATGCTCTCGTCAACGGTCCGAGCAATTGCATTCGCGCCCGGAAAATAAGACGATAAGCGCGGGCAGCGGCAGGATCGAGAAACTTTGATTTTCATGGCCAACGAGGAGCATCGATACCATGACGAAGCAACCGGTCAGCGGCAGCGACAAGATTCATCCCGAAGGCGCGCAATGCATCGGCGACTGCGATCCGTCCGAACAGATCGAAGTCATCGTGATGCTGCGGCGCAAGGACGAGGCGGGCTTCAAGCAGATGATGGCGCGCATCGATTCCGGCGAAGCGCCCGCGCAAGCCGTATCGCGCGAGGAATTCGACAAACGTTTCACCGCCTCGGACGACGACATCGCCAAAGTGAAGGCGTTCGCGCAGCAGTACGGCCTGACGGTCGTGCGCGCGGAAACCGAAACGCGCAGCGTCGTGCTGAAAGGGACCATCGAACAATTCCAGAAGGCTTTCGACGTCAAGCTCGAACGCTTTCAACATCACAACATCGGCGAATATCGCGGACGCTCGGGGCCGGTGAAGGTGCCCGACGAAGTGCACGACGCCGTCACCGCCGTGCTCGGCCTCGACAGCAAGCCGCAGGCGCGTCCGCACTTTCGTTTCCGTCCGCCGTTCAAGCCGGCGCGCGGCGCGGCGAGCGCGTCGTTCACGCCGGTCGATCTCGCGCGTCTCTACGATTTCCCCGATGGCGACGGCGCGGGCCAATGCATCGCCATCATCGAGCTGGGCGGCGGCTATCGCGATGCCGATCTTTCCGCGTACTTCTCGAAGCTCGGCGTGAAGTCGCCGCAAGTCGTGTCGGTCGGCGTCGATGGCGGCAAGAACGCGCCCACGGGCAATCCGAACGGCCCGGACGGCGAGGTGACGCTCGATATCGAGGTCGCGGGCGCGGTGGCGCCGGGCGCGCGCATCGCCGTGTACTTCGCGCCGAACAGCGACGCCGGTTTCGTCGATGCCGTCAATCGCGCGCTGCACGATTCCACCAACAAGCCTTCGGTCATCTCCATCAGTTGGGGCGGGCCGGAGGCGAACTGGTCGTCGCAATCGATCGGCGCGTTCAACGACGTGCTGCAAAGCGCGGCCGCGCTCGGCGTGACGGTGTGCGCGGCATCGGGCGACAGCGGCTCGTCCGACGGCGCGGGCGACGGCGCGGATCACGTCGACTTTCCGGCGTCGAGCCCGTATGTGCTCGGCTGCGGCGGCACGAGCCTGAAGGCGTCGGCGACGGGCATCGCGAAGGAAGTCGTCTGGAACGACGGCGATCAGGGCGGCTCGGGCGGCGGCGGCGTGTCCGGCGTGTTCGCGCTGCCGGCGTGGCAGAAGGGTTTGTCGGTGATGCGTAACGGCAAGCAGACGGTGCTCGCGAAGCGCGGCGTGCCGGACGTTGCGGGCGACGCATCGCCGCTGACCGGCTATGAGGTGCTGATCGACGGCGAGGATACGGTCGTCGGCGGCACGAGCGCGGTCGCGCCGTTGTGGGCTGCGCTGATCGCGCGCATCAACGCGATCAACGGTTCGCCATCGGGCTTCGTCAATCCGAAGCTCTACACGGCGAAGACGGCGTTTCGCGACATCACGGAAGGCAACAACGGAAGTTTTTCCGCGGCGGCCGGCTGGGACGCGTGCACCGGCATGGGCAGTCCCGACGGCGCGAAGATCGCGGCCGCGTTGAAACCCGCGAAGTCTTTGAGCAAGGCGTAAGACAGTGAACAACAACCACGACGACGATTCTGGAGCGATCACGATGAACTCCGATCCACTGGCAGCGAGCGACAAACCTGCGAACGCGGAAGAACCGGCCTTGACCGCCGCCGCGAAGAAAGCGCCGAAGAAGACCACGACGGCGAAGAAGGATCAGCCGTATTTCGATCCGGTCGCGTACGGCAACGGTCCCGACGACGCCATCGCGGCGACCGAGGCCGACGAGAACGCGGCGATCACGCATCACAGCGTGACGATCGGCGGCGCGAAGATCGCTTATACGGCGACGGTCGGCCATCTCGTCACGGTCGATCCGAGCAGTTCGAAGCCGAGCGCGAAGATGTTCTACGTCGCGTTCACGAAAGACGGCGCGAAGGAAGAGGCGCGTCCGCTGACCTTCTTCTATAACGGCGGGCCGGGGTCGTCGTCGGTGTTCGTGTTGCTCGGCTCGTTCGCGCCGCGCCGCATCAAGACGGCGATGCCGGGCTTCACGCCGCCCGCGCCGTATCAGATGGAAGACAACCCGGACAGCCTGCTCGACCGCAGCGATCTCATCTTCATCAATCCGGTCGGCACGGGCTATTCGGCGGCGATCGCGCCGAACAAGAATCGCGATTTCTGGGGCGTCGATCAGGATGCGGGGTCGATCGCGCAGTTCATCAAGCGTTATCTGACGAAGAACAATCGCTGGAATTCGCCGAAGTTTCTGTTCGGCGAGTCGTACGGCACGGCGCGCAGTTGCGTGCTCGCGTACAAGCTGCATGAGGACGGCATCGATTTGAACGGCGTCACGCTGCAATCGTCGATTCTCGATTACGCGCAGGCGGGCAATCCTGTCGGCGCGTTGCCGACCGCCGCCGCCGACGCGTGGTATCACAAGAAACTCGGCGTGCATCCGACGCCGACCAACTTGCTGACGTTCGTGGAGGAAGTCGCGGAGTTCTCGCGCACGGATTATCTGAACGCGCTGCGCAAATTTCCGCAGACGGACGATGAAGTGGTCGAGAAGCTGTCCGAATACACGGGCATCGACCGCGCGACGTTGCTGGCGTGGAGTCTCGATATCGCGGCTTACGACAGCCGGGGGAATTCGCTTTTTCTTACGACGCTCTTGAAGTCGAAGGGCGAATCGCTCGGCTCCTACGATGGCCGCGTGACGGCGATATCGACGGGCATCGCGGGCAAGATCGATCCGAATTCGGGCGGCAACGATCCGACGATGACCGCGGTGAGCGGCGTCTACACGACGATGTGGAACAGCTATCTGAACGAGCAGTTGAAGTTCACGTCGACGTCGTCGTTCACGGACCTGAACGATCAGGCGTTCCTCAACTGGGACTTCAAGCATACGGACCCGACGGGCGAACAGAAGGGCCTGGATTCGAAGGGCAACATCATTCTCTACACGGCGGGCGACCTCGCCGCGGTGATGGCGCTGAACGTCGATCTGAAGGTGCTGGCCGCCAACGGGATGTACGACTTCGTGACGCCGTTCTATCAGACGATCATCGACTTGCAGCAGATGCCGCTGATCGACAAGACGGTGCGGCAGAATCTTTCGGCGACGTTTTATCCTTCCGGACACATGGTCTATCTCGATGGCGGATCGAGGACGCAGCTCAAGGCGGATCTCGCGAAGATGTACGACGAAGCGACCACGAATCATGCGGCTATGAGCCGGATCATTACGTTGCAGAAGACTACGGCGGATAAGTTGGGGGCGTTGTCGCCGGTGGGGTGATGGTTTGCTTTTACCGCGAGGCGGTGGGGTTCGGGGGTTTTTTGTTTTGTTGTCGCCGGATCCCGTATTCGTGTCGGCTCCGGTTTTTCGCCGGATCCCGTATTCGTGTCGGCTCCGGTTTTTCGCCGGATCCCGTTTTCTTAGTGGTCTATTAGCACTGCCCCTGTGCGGGGCGGCACTTACTTTCTTTGCTGCTGCAAAGAAAGTAAGCAAAGAAAGCAGCTTCCGATACGCCCGCGGTCACACGCAATTTGGGTAGTCCTCTCGTCGTTCGTGGGCTGCCTAAAGAGTGCCCTCATAGGCCCCATCGGGCTTGGCTCGCGCACGGTCTGCCACATCGCACCACACAACAAACTGGTTCAGCACCAAATAGCTCCAGCCCGCTTCG
>NZ_JALQEK010000027.1:0-128934 GCF_023630765.1 Caballeronia sp. ATUFL_F2_KS9A
GCGGCAGCGCGTAGCGCTGTGCCGATGCTGTTTCGTGCTGAACCAGCGCCCTCGAAGTTATTGGTTGGCAGACCGTGTGCGAGCCAAGCCCGATTAGGTGTTTGAGGGCACTCTTTAGGCGAGTGCCGCCTGGGACGAGAGGACTACCCAAATTGCGTGTGACCGCGGGCCTGAAAAGCTGCTTTCTTTGCTTACTTTCTTTGCAGCAGCAAAGAAAGTGAGTGCCGCCCCGCACAGGGGCAGTGCTAATAGACCGCTAAGAAAACGGGATCCGGCGACTACAGCAAGGAAAGTGACTGCCGCCCCGCACAGGGGCAGTGCTAATAGACCACAAAGAAAACGGGATCCGGCGAAAACAACCACGGCGAAAAGCACCCCCGCCCGGGAACATCAATTGCGATAGAGGACCGCAAGTCCTCACCCAAACCCCGGAGTCCGCAAAAAAATGGCAATGGAGAAGCAACCGCCCGAAGGCGGCGTAGCCCGCACCCCCTCGCAGAGCAACACCAACAAAAAAGTCGAATCCCTCGAAACGTTCCGCTCCGACGCGACCAACCAGGCCCTGACGACAAACCAGGGCGTCAAGATCGCCGATAACCAGAACACCCTGCGCGCCGGCGAACGCGGCCCTTCGTTGCTCGAAGACTTCATCATGCGTGAAAAAATCACGCACTTCGACCACGAGCGCATTCCGGAACGCATCGTCCACGCCCGAGGCTCGGCCGCTCACGGCGTCTTCAAGGTGCACGAATCGCAGGCCGAACTGACGAAGGCCGCCTTCCTGCAAGACCCGTCGAAGGAAACGCCCGTCTACGTGCGCTTCTCGACCGTGCAAGGCTCGCGCGGCTCAGCCGATACCGTTCGCGACGTGCGCGGCTTCGCCGTCAAGTTCTACACCGAAGAAGGCAATTTCGATCTCGTCGGCAACAACATGCCGGTATTCTTCATTCAGGACGCGATCAAGTTCCCCGACTTCGTCCACGCGGTCAAACCCGAGCCGCACAACGAAATGCCGCAAGGCGCATCCGCGCACGACACCTTCTGGGACTTCGTCTCGCTCGTGCCCGAATCGGCGCACATGGTGCTCTGGACCATGTCCGATCGCGCGATTCCCCGCAGCCTGCGCACGATGGAAGGCTTCGGCATCCACACCTTCCGCTTCATCAACGCGCAAGGCAAAGGACGCTTCGTCAAGTTCCACTGGCGGCCGACGATCGGCTCCGCATCGTTGCTCTGGGACGAAGCGCAGAAACTCGCGGGCAAGGATTCGGACTTCCATCGGCGGGATCTCTGGGAAGCGATCGACAACGGCGACTATCCCGAATGGGAACTCGGCGTGCAGATCGTCGAAGAAGAGGATGAACACAAGTTCGACTTCGATCTGCTCGATCCGACCAAGATCATTCCCGAAGAGCTCGTGCCGCTCAAGATGATCGGCAAGCTCACGCTGAATCGCAATCCCGACAACTTCTTCGCCGAAACCGAGCAGGTCGCGTTCTGCCCCGGGCACATCGTGCCGGGCATCGACTTCACCAACGATCCGCTGCTGCAAGGGCGTCTGTTCTCCTACACCGACACGCAGATCAGCCGGCTCGGCGGCCCGAACTTCCACGAAATTCCGATCAACCGGTCACTCGCGCCACTCGCCAACGGCCAGCGCGACGCGATGCATCGCCAGACGATCGACAAGGGACAGGCGTCCTACGAGCCGAATTCCATCGACGGCGGATGGCCGAAGGAAACCCCGCCCGCCGCATCGGGCGGCGGCTTCGAAAGCTACACGGAGCGCGTCGAAGGCTCGAAGATCCGCGTGCGCAGCCCGTCGTTCAAGGACCATTATTCGCAAGCCACGCTCTTCTGGAACAGCATGACCGATCCGGAAAAGGATCACATCGTCGGCGCGTATTCGTTCGAGTTGTCGAAGGTCGAGCGCAAGCACATCCGCGAGCGCCAGCTCGGCATTCTCGCGAACATCGATGAGACGCTCGCCGCGCGCGTCGCCGAGAATCTCGGCTTGCCCGCGCCGAAGAAGAACGCGGATGCCGACGAGCTCGGCAAGTCTTCGGTGACGGAATCGCCGGCGCTGTCGATCGTCGCGAAAACGAAGCCGTCGATCAAGACGCGCAAAGTCGCCATTCTCGCCGCGCCCGGCGCCGATGCCGCGAGCATCAAGGCCGTACAGGACGCGCTGAAAGCCGAGGGCGCGCACGCAAAGGTCATCTCGCCGACGCTCGGCTCGCCCGCGCAAGGCATCGAGGCCGATGCGACCATCCTCGGCATGCCGTCGATCATGTTCGACGGCGTGATCGTCGCGGGCGGCAAGGACAGCGCGAAGACGCTGTCGGAATCCGGCGACGCGCGTCACTTCGTGCTCGAAGCGTTCAAGCATCTGAAGGCCATCGGCGCGATCGGCGACGGCGAGGACCTGCTCGCGGCCGCGCATCTGCCGGGCGGCGAGGAAGGCGTCGCCGTGGGCAGCGACGCGAATGCCGTGCTGAAGAGCTTCATCGAAGCGATGAGCAAGCATCGCGTGTGGTCGCGCGCGCAAAAGGCGGAGTCGGTGCCCGCCTGACGCGCGTTTCGCGCCGCGCAACGAAGCGCGGCTTCATGCGTCACGCCGTCGATATACGCGCCCGGGTGTTTTTGAGACACTAGCCGCACTCGGGTCCATCGGGGCGTGACGTGTTCAATCTAGCGCAGCATCGCGCCGGCGCCGGGCGGGGCGCGTGCGCTGTTCTCGCGTGTGTGCTCTGCATCGCGTGCGGGTTTGCGCATGCGAAGGAGTCCATCGTGATCGGCGCGGTGCCGGGCATGGCGCCGCCGCTCGACATGGCCGATTCGGTGAATCATTGTTCGGCGCGGCCGGGCTTGCCGCGCGGCATCTCGGCCGATTTCGCGAACGCCGTCGCGAGTGCGCTCGGAATCGATCCGGACTGGCGCTTCTTTCCCGACAGGCCGGCGATGATCGCGGCGCTCAGGCTCGGCGACATCGACATGGCGACGGGCGCGACAGGCGAAGACGCCGGCGAACCGCTCGCGTTCAGCCGCCCGTATCTGCCGACGAAGCTGATCTACGTCGAGCCGCTCCATTCCCATCCGCCGACGCATCGGCTTGCTTACGTGGCCGCGCAGACGTCGCCGGCGCGTCTGCGCGCGGCGTATCCATCGCTCGAACCCGTGGCTTATCCCGATCTGACCGGCGCGCTGCTCGCGGTGTCGCTCGGCGACGCGGACGCCTTCGTCGGCGACATGACCGTGGCCTCGTACACGATCGATCATTTCGATTTGCCGAACCTGACGATCACCGGTTTCGCGACCTTCGACGAAGGCGGCTACAGTTTCGCGTTCGCGCCCGGACGCGCCGACGCCGATGCGCTGCGCAAGCGCGTCGACGATGCGCTCGCCGCATTGCCGCCGAGCTTCGCGCTCGTGACGCACGAGCGCTGGCAGCCGGCGGCGTCCGCGATCACGCGCAACACGCCGATCCCGCTCACGCGCGAGGAAGCAGCGTGGATCGCGGCGCATCCCGTCGTGCATTATTCGATGCTCGCGCAGGCCGCGCCGCTGATGTTCCGCGATCAGCGCGGCAACGCGGCGGGCATCGCCGTCGATATCCTCGACGCGATCGCGCGCGTGACCGGCTTGCGCTTCGAGCCGCGCATACGCACGTCGATGGCGCAGTTGCGCGCCGATCTGAAGAGCGGCGCGTCCGCGATCGTGCCGTTCAGTCTCGGCGCGTTGTCGCCGTTGCCCGGCGGCGAGGCGACCACGCCGACGGGCGAAAGCATTTTTGCGATCGTGACCGCCGTGGGCCGTCCGCCCTTGCGCGACGCCGCCGCGCTCGCCGGCAAGCGCATCGCGATTTCGCACGATTGGCCGATCCTGAACTTCGTGCGCGAGGATGCGCCGCAAGCGCGCATCGTCGATTCGAAACCGTTCGACGGTCCGTTTCGCGCCGTGGCCAACGGCGACGCCGATGCGGCCGTCGCCGATCTGCCTTTCGCCAATTACGCCGTGGGCAATCCGTTTCGCGGCACGCTCACGATCAGCGGCGTGCTGTCGACGAAGCCGATTCCGCACGGACTCATCGTCAGTGCGGGCGAGCCGGTGCTGCTCGGCATCGTGAATCGCGCGATCGCGAGCCTGCCGCCGCCGGAACTCGAATCGATCCGCACGCGCTGGAAGCTCGCCGAGCATCCCGAAATGATGTGGGAGCGCCGCCGTCCGCAAGTCGAGCTGGGCGCGCTGCTCGGCATTGCGCTTTTGCTCGCGCTCGCGGGCTGGGCGTTGACGCTGCGCGTGCAGATCGCGCGACGGATCGCCGCCGAACGCGCCATGCGCGCCGCGAAGGAAGAGGCGGAAACGGCGAATCGCGCGAAATCGACGTTCCTCGCGACGATGAGCCACGAAATCCGCACGCCGATGAACGCCGTGCTCGGCCTGCTGGAAATGGAGCTGCGTGCGCCCGGCGAGCGCGCCGCGACCGAGCGCGCGCTGTCGACCGCGCATCACGCCGCGCGCGATCTGCTCGGCATGATCGACGATCTGCTCGACGTCGCGAAGATCGAGGCGGAGCGCCTCGTGCTCGCGCCCGCGCCGCTCGAGCTCGAATCGTGGATCGCGGGCGTCGCGGCGATCTACGAGCCGGCCGCCCGCGCTAAGGGCATCGCGCTCGTCGTGAAGCGGCTTTCCGGCGACGGTCCCGTCTGGATTCGTGCCGATGGTCAGCGTTTACGGCAGATCGTCGGCAATCTGCTCTCGAACGCGATCAAGTTCACCGATACCGGCGCGGTCACGCTCGAACACGACGTCGCGCCGGCGCTGGACGGCAGGCGCGTGGTGACGCTCGCGGTGTCCGATACGGGCATCGGCATCGCGCCCGGGAAGCAGGCGCTGCTGTTCACGCCGTTCGTGCAGACGCACGATGGCCGTGCGCGCAGCGTCGGTGGCACCGGCCTCGGCCTCACGATCAGCAAGCGGCTCGTCGAGATGATGGGCGGCGCGATCGAGCTGGCGAGCGAGCCGGGGCGCGGCACGCGCTTCACCGTGCGGCTCGATTTGCCCGAGGCGGATGCCGTCGCGTGCGCCGCCGATGCGCCGGCCGTGGAGACGGGCGTATCGGCGGAATCGCTTGCGGGCTTGCGCGTGCTCGTCGTCGACGATCATCCGGCGAACCGCATCGTGCTCGACGGACAAATCCGGCTGCTCGGCGGCGTCGCGCAACTGGCCGTAGACGGCAAGAGCGCGCTCGCACGCTGGCGCGCCGCGCCGCACGCCGTCGACGTGATTCTGACCGACTGCTCGATGCCCGAAATGAGCGGCGAGGAACTGGCCCGCACGATTCGCGAGGACGAAGCGAAGCATCCGGCGACGCGCGCCGTGCCGATCATCGGCCTGACAGCGAACGCGCAGCCCGAGGCGGCATTGCGCGCGGTCGCATCGGGCATGAACGCGTGCCTCGTGAAGCCGCTCGGCCTCGACGCGCTGCGCGAGGCCTTGCTCGGCGCGACGCGCGACGGCCGCGTGCCGGTTGCAGCGCCGGTCGCATCGGCGACGCGCGAATCCGGCGAGCCGGTTCTGGATGCCGCGTTGCTCGCCGGTTTCGGTGAGCAGGCCGGGACGCTCGTCGATACGCTGAAATCCGCGAACGCGAGCGATCTCGCCGGCGCGCAAGCCGCGTTCGCCGACAACGACCACGCCTTGCTGCGCGACATCGCCCATCGCATGAAGGGCGCGGCGGCGGTGATCGGCGCGGCGTCGTTCATGCGCGCGTGCGTCACGTTGCAGCGCGACTGCGAACTGGCGGTCGACGACGATCGCAACGGCGAGGACGATGCGCGCATCGCGGCATCGTTCGCGGCGTTCGTCGCGGCGGCCGAGGCGCTCGATGCGGCGCTCGACGCGGCGTCGGCATCGGTTTGTCCGGCGTCCGGCGCGTCGACGTGACGCGGCTTCGCGGATCGCGAGCAACTCTTCGCGTGCGGCGCGCGTTTCGTGTGCTTTAATTGAACCTCCGATCATCTTGAAAACAAGCGGCGGACCGAGGCCGCGATCGATGGCGCACGAAACGCATGAGTCGAAGGGATACCGGGTTCACCGAGGAACCGAAACCGGGCGCGCGCCGCGCCCGCCGGGCCGCGCGCGCGGCGCTCGCGTGCTGCTGCGCGATGCTCGCATGCGTGCCCGGCACGCCGCGCGCCCAGCGCGCCGAATGGCTCGATGCGCGCGTCACGCAGGCGACCATCGTCGATACGATCTGCATTCCGGGTTACGTCGACCGCGTGCTGCCGTCGTTTGAAATCCAGATGCGTCAGAAGGAGCGGCTGCTCAAGCAGCGCAGCATCGATCCGTCGTTCGCGTCGGAATACGCGCTCGATCATCGTATGCCGGTGCTGCTCGGCGGCTCGCCCAACTCGCCCGCGAATCTCGATCTGCGCCGCTGGGAAGGGCGCGAGGGCCAGCGCCGAAAGGAACGGCTCGCGGTGTACCTGAAGCGCTGCGTCTGCACCGGCGACATGACGCTGAAAGAAGCGCAAACCGCAATGGCGGGGGACTGGCCGAATCGGTATCCGAATCTTTCCAGCATGACCTGTACGGGCCTGTAACGATGCGTTCGGCTTATCCGTCCGATTTAGAACATCTATTGAAATAGGCGGAATGTCGCATCACACGCGCCATTAACGGGATTAGTATGGAGCTATCTCGAAATTAGTCCTGGAGTCGCCATGATGCTCGCGTATGTGTCCCTCTTCGTTGTCGGTACGCTCGCGGCGCGGATGATCGCGAGGCAGAGCCGGCGGCCTGTTTTCGCACGCGCAAGAAGGTGACGACGATGAACCTGCTCGTCTGGAATCTTCCTCAACGCTGCGCCGCGCGCGACGTGCGGCGATTTCTCGAGCACGAACTCGGGCAGTATGCGAGCGACATCGAAGTTCACGGCGCGGGCACCGCTCACGCCTACGCGACCGCCAGGCTCGCGACCGATGTGCCTTACATCGGCGAGGCGATCGCCCAGAAGCTGTGCCATCAGCGCTTTCACGACGAACCTTTGCGTGCCCGGGCTTCCGCGTCCGGCGACGCCTCCATCCGTCTGCATTGATGTTTCCGCTGCGCCGCGCATCGTCGCGCGTGCGGTCGGAACGAACTTTGCTGCGCTTCCGTTGACGAACCTCAAGTAGCGGCGAAGCCGGCGCGTCGTGCGCGCCGGCTTTTTTGTCGATGCGCGCAGTCTCGCGCATGGGCCGCTCGAACCGGGCGATCCGGTGGATCGTCCGTTGGCGAATGGCAAAGCGGATCAATCAAATCAATGCATCAGGCAGGAAAGAGCAGGACGAACAAGACGCCGATCGGTGCAAGGTTTCTCGTGTGCGCTGCGGCGGGCGCGCTTCTTTCGATCTCGACGGCGGCTCGCGCGCAGCCTCAGGCGGCCTCGGGCGCATCGGGAGCGGTCGCGCAGGGACGCGTGACGGCGTTGCCCGTCGCGCCCGTCGCCCGCTCTATCCCGGTGCCGCCGATGCCGCAGGGCGCAAGCATTCCGCAAGCCGCGAGCGCGCCCGAGCGCGCGCTTCCCGCCATGCCCGTGCCGATGCCCGCGCAACCGGCTCCGGAGGCGTCGGCTGCGTCGGCTGCATCGGCGGCGTCGGCTGCATCGGCTGCATCGGCGGCGAGCGCAGCCAGCGCGGCATCGGCGGCGAGCGCGGCATCGGAAGCGGCCGTGCCCGAAGTGCCCTTGCCGCCGGAAACACCCGAGCCGAATCTCGCCCAGCGCAGCGGCATGCAGCCGGCCGGCGCGTATGCGATGCGGCAGACTTTCGCGAAGGAAGTCGATCGGCGGCTCAATGTGCCCGTCGCGGATCAGCAGGGCTACGGCCGTCTGCTGCAACGTACGCTGGAAGAAGACGGTCACGGCGGCCTCGTCAACGAATTCGTCGTGATGGTCGATCGCAGCGCGAACGTGCAGGCGATCTTCGTCTATTTCCGCGCGAAGGCCGACGATGCGTGGTCGATGATCGGCGCATCGCCGGTATCGACGGGGCGTCCCGGCAGTTACGATCACTTCCTCACGCCGCTCGGCGTCTTCCAGCATGTGCCGGGCAACATGGACTTTCGCGCCGAGGGCACGCTCAACGAGTTCAAGATTCGCGGCTACGGCGCGCGCGATATGCGTATCTACGATTTCGGCTGGGCCGAAGGCGAGCGCGGCTGGGGCCATGGCGGCAAGTCGCCGATGCGCTTTCAGATGCACGCCACCGATCCCGAGAAACTGGAGCCGCTGCTCGGCATGCGGCACTCGAAGGGCTGCGTGCGGATTCCGTCGACGCTCAACACGTTCTTCGATCATCACGGCATTCTCGATGCGCAATACGAGGCGCGCGTATCCGAAGGCCAGTCGATGTGGGTGCTGAAGGCCACGCGCAAGACGACGCCCTGGGCGGGGCACTATCTCGTCGTCGTCGATACCGGAAGGAAGACGCGGCCCGCGTGGGCGCCGGGTCCGGGCAAGGCGGTGCGCGAGCACATCCCGGCGGGCGCGGACACGGTCGATTGAGGCGTGCCGGGCGTGCTATTTCGAGCGCGCGAGCAGCACGCCCGCGAGCGCGACGCCGAAGCCCGCGAGCTGCATCGCGTCGAGCGTCTCGCCGAATGCGAGATAGCTTTCGAGCGCGGCGAGCGGCGGCGCGAGAAAGAGCAGGGCGGTCGCGCGCGATGCGTCGCCGCGACGGACCATCCATACGAGCAGCGTCGTCGCGACGCCCGAGAGCATCACGATGCCCCACGCGAGCGCGAGCCACGTCGTCGTGGAGACGATGAAGCGATGCTCGCCTAGCGCGATCACGAGCACGAGCGCGACGATCGTCGCGCCCGCGTTTTGCAACGCGCTGGCGCTGCGGATATCGGCGCGCGCGAGCGAAGTCTTCTGATACAGCGTGCCCGCGGTGATCGCGACGACGGCGAGCACGGCGATCGTCGCGACGAGCCATTGCGGCGCGTGTCCGGACGATGCGTGCGTGACGGGCGCGCCGCTCGCCGCGATCTTCGGCGCGAGCACGAGCGCCACGCCGAAGAGGCCGAGCACGAGCCCGCTCCATGCGCGCGGCGAGAGCCGTTCACCGAAGAGCCGCGCGGCGACGGCGGCGGTCAGAAGCGGTTGCAGCGCGCCGAGCAGCGCCATGATGCCCGCGCCCATGCCTTGCGCGACGGCCCAGTAGCCCGCGCCGAGATAGACGCCTTGCAGCAGCACGCCGGCGAACAGATGGCGGCCGATGTCCCCGCCTTTCGGCCATGGCGCGCGCGTGACGACGGCGATTGCGAGAAACAGCAGCGTCGTGCCGCCGAAGCGCGCGAGCAAATAGAGATTCGGATCGACGTAGGGCGTGATCGCCCTTGCGACGATGAAACCCGTCGACCAGAGAAACACGAAGACGGGCGCGGCGAGAATCGAGACCATGTGAGGCAAGCGGCGAAACGAAATGCCGCAGTATCGGCCGGAACGCTTGCGCGCGTCTTGTCTAACCGTGCACTTCGGCGCGGCGCGTCATTCGATGGTGAACGTATCGAGCGGCTGATTGGCGCGCGCTTCGCCCTCGAAACGCCGCGATAGTTGCGCATGCAAGCGCTTTGCCTCGTCGAGTGTGAGGTCGATCCAGTAGGGATCGCCAGCCGCGTCGTTCAGACGTTCGGGAGGGAACTGGATTTCGATCACCACGCCTTTCTTGTACATCGTGTTGCCTCGTTCAAAGCTCGTGCATAAGGCACGAAGTCTAGCGGAGGCGTGCTTGTCGATTGCGTACCCGGGGGAAAGAATTCATTGCGCGTCGTGGCTTGACGAATCGCGCTTGCCAGAGAAATGCCACATAGGGCCGCTAAACTCCACACGCCGCCTTGCCTTTCTTCATCGAACGATGCTCGCCGAACAACGTCACCAGTACATCCTCTCCGAATTGGACAAGCATGGCGCGCTCGCGGTGGCGGATCTCGTGCGTGCGTTGTCGGTGTCGCGCGAGACGGTGCGGCGCGATCTCAACGCGCTCGCCGGACGCGGGCTCGTGACGACGACGCATGGCGGCGCGTTATCGGTCGACCGGCGCGAGCCGCACGTCGATGTGCGCGAAACCGAGAACGCGGCGGCGAAACATGCGATCGGCGTGCGCGCGGCGGCGTTCGTGCCGGACGGGGCGTCGCTCGTCATCGATTCGGGAAGCACGACGCAGGCGTTGGCGCGTGCGTTGGGGCAGCGGCATCGGCTGACGGTGTATACGAACGACTGGCGTATCGCGATGTTGCTGGCGCGGCGCAATGGCAATCGCGTGACTTTGCTGGGTGGCGAGATCGCCGATCTCGAAGATGCGACGTTCGGGCTCGATACCATTCAGCAGCTTGCGCAGTATCACGCGGATTTTGCTTTCGTCGGGGCGGGGGGGATTACGAATGACGCGCATCTGACGGATTATTCGCGGCTCGCCGCTGAGGTGCGCGGGAGCATGATCGCGTCTGCTGCGTGCCCGGTCGTGGTTGCTGATTGCTCGAAGTTCGGCCTGGTTTTGCCAGTTAGGATCGCCGGGTTCGAGGCGGTTCGGTTTCTGGTTTGTGAAGCTCTGCCTGAGCGGGGGGTCCGAAGGGCGCTGGCCGCGCGGGGGCTTGAGGTCGTTGTTGCTTGATTTTTGTTGTTCGCTTTCGATGGGTCTCGTTTTCGTGTCGGCTCCGGGGTTTTCGCCGGATCCCGTTTTCTTAGTGGTCTATTAGCGTTGCCCCTGTGCGGGGCGGCACTTACTTTCTTTGCTGCTGCAAAGAAAGTAAGCAAAGAAAGCAGCTTCCGATACGCCCGCGGTCACACGCAATTTGGGTAGTCCTCTCGTCGATCGTGGGCTGCCTAAAGAGTGCCCTCAAACACCTAATCGGGCTTGGCTCGCGCACGGTCTGTGTCATCGCACCACACAACAAACGGGTTCAGCACCAAATAGCTCCGGCCCGCTTCGCGGCCGACCGGTCAAGCGGGGATGCATGTGCTTCTCTACTAACGTCTCCATCTCACGGCACTCGCCGCTCGCCGGTTTCCCTTGCGGACCCGGCGGCAGCGCGTAGCGCTGTGCCGAAGCTATTTCGTGCTGAACCAGCGCGCTTAACGTTTTCGGGCGGCAGACCGTGCGCGAGCCAAGCCCGACTGGGTGTTTGAGGGCACTCGTTAGGCGAGTGCCGCCTGTGACGAGAGAACTACCCAAATTGCGTGTGACCGCGGGCCGTGACGAGCTGCTTTCTTTGCTTACTTTCTTTGCAGCAGCAAAGAAAGTGAGTGCCGCCCCGCACAGGGGCAGTGCTAATAGACCGACACGAAAACGGGATCCGGCAAAAAGCACAGAGCTAAAAGCAGACAGCAAAGAACAAACCACAAACCCCTTGGCGAAATATGCAAATACGTGGCGACCCGTGGCGCCTTCACGTCGATGTCACACATCTCTGCAATATTCCGGGTCGAAGGTCGCCCCCGACCTTCATCGATCCCCGACACGAGAGACCACCATGACCCGCGATTCCCGCTTCGCGCGCACTGTGCTGCCGGCGTTCGCCGCCGCGTTTGCTCTGCTTGCCGCGATGCCCGCTCACGCCGCCGACGCCGTCGTCCTCTACACCGCCGATGGCCTCGAGAATCTCTACAAGGACGTGCTTCCCGCATTCGAAAAGAAGGAAGGCGTGAAGGTCAACATCGTCACGGCGGGCAGCGGCGAAGTGGTGAACCGCGCGACCGTCGAAAAGGATTCGCCGAAAGCAGACGTCCTCGTCACGCTGCCGCCGTTCATCCAGCAAGCGCAACAAGGCGGCCTGCTGCAGCCGTATCAGAGCGTGAACTACAAGAACGTGCCCGCCATCGCGAAGGAAAAAGACGGCGCATGGGCCACCTTCGTGAACAACTATTTCTCGTTCGCGATCAATCCCGAAGTCACGAAAACCGCGCCCAAGACCTTCGCCGATCTCCTGCATCCGAACTACTCCGGCAAGATCGCATACTCGAATCCAGCCACGGCAGGCGACGGCATGGCCGTCATCATCCTGACGTCCGCGCTGATGGGCGAAGACCAGGCTTTCAATTACCTGAAGGATCTCGAACAACACGCGAAGTTCCATACGAAGGGCACGGGCTATCTCGACGTGCTGCTCTCGCGTAACGAGATCGCATTCGCGAACGGCGATCTGCAAATGGACCTCGACGATGCCGCGAACGGCGGTCTCTCCATCAAGCCGCTCTTCCTGTCGCACAAGGCAGGCGAAGCGCCGAGCACATTCCAGCTTCCGTATGCAATCGGCCTCATCAAGAGCGGACCGAATCAGGCGGCGGGCAAGAAGCTCATCGACTATCTGATGTCGTCGGATGTGCAGTCGAAAGTGCCCGATATCTACGGCATCCCCGGCCGCACCGACGTGCCGCTCGCCGGCAAGAACGGCGAAGCCGTCAAGCAGGCGATCTCCGGCGTGAAGCTCATTCCCGTCGACTGGAACGAAGTCATGCAGAAGAAGGCGGGCTGGACCGAGCGCTGGAAGACCGAAGTGATCGGCAACACCGGCAAGCAGACCGACGTCGTCAAGCCGAAGTCCTGATGAGCGCCGTCCCCAAGGAAGCGTTCGGCGTCGATCAAACGCCGGGCGTGCACATCGATCGTCTGACGGTGCGCTTCGGCACGCGTACCGTGCTCGACGATCTCTCGCTTCGCATCGAACGCGGCGAATTCCTCACCGTGCTCGGCCGGAGCGGATGCGGCAAGACCACGCTGCTGCGCTTCATCGCCGGCTTCGTGAAGGCCGATGCGCTCGCGGGCACGCTCGCCGTCGCGGGCCGCGATCTCACGCACGTGCCGCCGCATCAGCGCAATCTCGGGCTGCTGTTCCAAAGCTATGCGCTGTTCCCGCATTTCTCGGTGTTCGACAACGTCGCGTTCGGCTTGCGCGCACGGAAGCTGAAGACGGGCGAGATCGCGCGACGCGTCGCCGATGCGCTCAAGCTCGTGCAGCTTTCCGATGCCGGTCACGTCATGCCCGCGCAGCTTTCCGGCGGCATGCAGCAGCGCGTGGCGCTGGCGCGCGCGCTCGTCATCGAGCCGGACGTGCTGCTGCTCGACGAGCCGCTCTCGGCGCTCGATGCGAATCTGCGCGCTTCGGTGCGCAGCGAGCTGAAGGCGTTGCATGAGCGCTTGCCGAATCTGACGATCGTCTGCGTGACGCACGATCAGGACGATGCGCTCGTGCTCTCCGACCGCACGCTGCTGATGCGCGATGGCCGCATCGCGCAACTCGGTGCGCCGCGCGAGCTGTACGACGCGCCCAACGATGCGTTCGTCGCGCGCTATCTCGGTGCCGCGAATTTGCTGCCGCCGCGCGTGGTGTATCCCGTCGGCGATGCGCGGCACGACGAGCGCGAACGTCTCGCGTGCATTCGTCCCGAACGATTCGCGATCGCGCCGTTGGGAGAAGGCCATCTGCATGGCACGATCGCGTCCGTCGAATGGTATGGCGCGGCGCTTTCCATTTCCGTTGCGCTCGATGCGTTGCCCGGCGAGCCCGTGCTCGTGACGACGCAGCGCGGCCATTCGCGCATGCCGGACAAAGGCGCGCGCGTTTCCCTTCGCTTCGAGGCTGACGATGTCGTCCTTGTTCGTCCCTGACAGCGTCGCGCGCGACGAACGCGGCATCTGCGACGCCTATCTCTCCGCGCAATTCGCAGCGCACGCCAAAGAAGCGCAACGCCGCGAGCGCAAGGCGCGGTGGCATCTGCTCTTCATTCTCGTCGTCGTGCTCGGGCCGCTCGTGGTGTATCCGCTCGCGCGCCTCGTCATGTCGAGTGTGACCGGGCCGCACGGTTTCTCGCTGCACGCGTACAGCGCGTTCTTCAGCAACCCCGAAACGCGCGGGATGATCGGCACGACGCTCGGGATTCTCTTCGCGAGCGCGAGCATCGCTTCGTTGCTCGGCGTCGCGCTCGCATCGATGCTGTTCTTCAGGCCGTTCGCGCTCGCGCGCCTGCTCACGCGTTTTCTGGAATTGTTCGTCGCGTTTCCGTCGTTTCTGGTCGCGTTCACGCTGATCTTTCTATACGGCTCGCAAGGTTCGGTGAGCATCGGTCTGCAGCGGATCTTTTCGCTCGATGCGCCGCCGCTCGATTTCCTTTTCGGCATCGGCGGCGTGATTCTCGCGGAGGTCGTGTTCTATGCGCCGTTCGTCGTGCGTCCGACGCTCGCATCGTATGCGACGCTCGACATGCGGCTCGTCGAAGCCGCAAAGAGCCTCGGCGCCGATGGCTGGATGGTCGCGACGAAAGTCGTCTTGCCGCTCGCGTGGCCGGGCATCGCGGCAGGCACGATCCTCTGCTTTCTGCTGACGTTGAACGAGTTCGGCATTCTGCTCGTGCTCGGCAGCGCACATCTGATCACCTTGCCGATCGCGATCTACAGCGCCGCGACCGTCGACCTCGATCTGGCCACCGCGGCCGCGGGTTCGGTCGTGATGCTGTTGATGTCGCTATCGCTCTATGCGTTGTATCGACGCGTGAATCGGCAAACGAGTCGCCGTTCGGGAGAGCGCTGACATGCAACTCATCGCTGCTGCGTTCAGACCTCGCGCGCTCCTGCGTCATGCGTTCACGGGCCTCTTCGCGTTGCTGTGCTTCTGGCTCTTCGTGCTGCCGGTGATCGTCGTCGCGTTGTCGAGCGTCGCGTCGCACTGGTCCGGCACGATCCTGCCCGATGGTTTTTCCACGCGCTGGTTCGCGCGTCTTTCATCGAGCGATCTCGATGCGGTCGCGACGAGTCTCGAAGTCGGCCTGGGCGTCGCGTTTCTCGGCACCGCGCTGGGACTCTGGCTCGCGCTCGCGCTGGAAGGACGCGACCGGCGCGGTCTCGGCGCACTCGTCGATGCCGTCGCGATGATGGGCAGCGGCGTGCCGAGCGTCGTCCTCGGGCTCGCCGTGTTGATCGCGTATCACAAGCGTCCGCTCGATCTGTCGGGATCGGCCGCAATCGTCGTGCTCGTGCAACTCGCGCTCGTGTTGCCGTTCTGTTATCGATGCGCCGCCGCGGCGCTGCGCCCCGAGCTCACGACGCTGCGCGAAGCCGCCGCGAGTCTCGGCGCGCCGCCGCGCATGGTGCTCGCGCGCGTGGTATTGCCGCAACTCGTGCCCGCGATCCGCGCGAGCCTCGCGCTCGGTTTCGCGCTCTCGCTCGGCGAACTTGGCGCGACGCTCACCGTGTATCCGCCCGGATTCGCGACGGTGCCGATCGTCGTCGTCGGGCAGGTGAATCGCGGTTACTATCTGCCTGCGTCCGCGCTCTCGCTGATTCTGCTGGGCGTATCGCTCGCGGCGCTTCTGCTGATCGCCGCACGCGCGCCACGCCGCTCCATCGCATGACAAACATACGGAATCCGAACTAAATATCGATGCCATCATGTGCCCGCAAGCTCTTCGTTAGCAATTTGCGGGCCGCTCTCCGTTTCCGCCTTGTCATACCAAAAAAAATAAAACTGGCGTAACCTGCACGTTCAGGCACGTCCGCACCCGCCAGACCGGGGCAGGGCGCCAATTCGGTGCGTCCGGATTGAACTCCCGTCAGGCTTTCGCGGTCGTTGCATATGTTGCAAACACCGGAGGTTTCGATGACATCCGTCGATCTGGAATTCGACCAGCTCAACAGTACAGTCGATGCGCTCAGGCGCTCCATCTCGAACCGCCTGATGTACGGCGTCGGCAAGGATGCAGTCACCGCGCAGCCACGGGACTGGCTTCACGCCGCTGAACTGGCCGTGCGGGATCGTCTCGTCGCGCGCTGGATGCGCACCACGCGGCTCCAATACGAACAGGACGTGAAACGCGTCTACTATCTGTCGATGGAATTTCTCATCGGCAGAACTTTCAGCAATGCGCTGCTCGCGCTAGGCATCTACGACGAAGTGCGCGATGCGCTCGCCGGCTTGGGCGTCGATCTCGCGGCGCTCGAGGAACTCGAGCCGGACGCCGCGCTCGGCAATGGCGGCCTCGGACGCCTTGCGGCCTGTTTCCTCGATTCGATGGCGACGGTCGGCGTGCCGGGCTTCGGCTATGGCATCCGTTACGAATACGGGATGTTCCGTCAGACGATCGTCGACGGCAATCAGGTCGAGATGCCCGATTACTGGCTGCGCGCGGGCAATCCGTGGGAGTTTCCGCGGCCCGAAGTCGTGTACACCGTGCATTTCGGCGGGCGCACGGTGCAACATGACGATCGCACCGACTGGATCGACACCGAGCACGTCAACGCGATGGCCTACGACACGGTTATTCCCGGCTTCGCGACAACGGCCACCAACACGCTGCGCCTGTGGTCCGCGCGCGCAACCGACGAGTTCGATCTCTCCGCGTTCAATCAGGGCGACTATCGGCGCGCGGTGGAGGCGAAGAACACATCGGAACATGTGTCGCGTCTCTTGTATCCCGACGACTCGACTCAGGCCGGACGCGAGTTGCGTCTGCGTCAGGAATACTTCTTCGTCTCCGCGACGATGCAGGATCTGATACGCCGCTATCAGCGCACGCATACGCACTTCGGTCGGCTCGCGGAAAAGGTCGCCGTGCATCTGAACGACACGCATCCGGTGCTCGCGATTCCGGAGTTGATGCGCCTGCTCGTCGATCGGCATCATCTGCCGTGGGACAAGGCGTGGAAGCTTGTGCAGCAGATGTTCTCCTACACGAATCACACGCTGATGCCCGAAGCGCTCGAAACATGGGACGTCGAGATGCTCGCGCGCTTGCTGCCGCGGCATCTGGAGATCATCTTCGAGATCAACGCGCAGTTCCTGAAGCAAGTCACCGAGAAGTTCGGGCGCGATGTCGAACTGATTCGGCGCATCTCGCTCGTCGATGAATTCGGCCAGCGGCGCGTGCGCATGGCGCATCTCGCGATCGTCGCGAGTCACAAGGTGAACGGCGTATCGAAGCTGCACTCGCAACTGATGGTGCAGAACATCTTCTCCGACTTCGCGCGCATGTATCCGGAGCGCTTCACGAACGTGACGAACGGCATCACGCCGCGCCGATGGCTCGCGCAGGCGAGTCCGTCGCTGTCATCGCTGATCGACAAGCGGCTCGGGCCGCGCTGGCGCACCGATCTCTTCGAGCTTGGCAGGCTGCGCGAATGGCGTGACGATCCGGAGTTCTGCAAGGCCTTTCACGATGCGAAGTTCGCCAACAAGCTGCGGCTCGTGGAACGCGCGAAACGGGACGCCAACGCGATCATCAATCCGGAAGCGCTGTTCGATCTGCAGGTGAAGCGCATCCACGAATACAAGCGGCAATTGCTCAACATCCTGTATGTGATCGTGCGCTATAACCGCATCCGCGAAAATCCGGAGCAGGACTGGACGCCGCGCGTCGTGATGTTCGCGGGCAAGGCGGCGTCCGCGTACAAGATGGCGAAGAACATCATCAAGCTCATCAACGATGTGTCCCGCAAGATCAACACGGACCCGCTCATCGGCGATCGGCTGAAGGTCGGCTTTATTCCGAACTACGGCGTTTCCGTGGCCGAGCTCATCATTCCGGCGGCGGATCTGTCGGAGCAGATTTCGATGGCGGGCACCGAAGCATCGGGCACCGGCAACATGAAGCTCGCGTTGAACGGCGCACTGACAATCGGCACGCTCGATGGCGCGAACATCGAGATCTGCGGTGCCGTGGGGCGCGAGAATATTTTCATCTTCGGCAACACGACCGACGAGATCGAATCGTTGCGCGCGGCGGGTTATCGGCCACGGCAGATTTACGAGGAAAACGCGGAGCTCAAAGTCGCGCTCGACCAGATTCGACTCGGGCACTTCTCGCCGGAAGAGCCGCACCGTTTCTACGACATCTTCCATACGCTCGTGGACTGGGGCGATCACTACATGGTGCTCGCCGATTTCGACAGCTTCGACAAGACGCAGACCGAAGTCGATCTCAAGTACCGCGACAAGGATGCGTGGACGCGGAGCGCGATCGAGAACGTCGCGGGCATGGGCATTTTTTCGTCGGACCGCACGATCGCGGAGTATGCGCGCGACATCTGGCACGTCGAGCCGTTGCAGCTCACCTGACGACGCGTTCAGCGCCGTGTGATGCGCGTAATGCGCGTCACGCGGCCGAGCGTTGCGTTGGGAAAATGCGCGGTGAGCGTGCCGATGACATCGTTGATGTCATCGCGATCGGTCTCGACATGGAGCGTGGTGCAATCGCGGAGGCGGCTCGTCTCCACGATATAAGCCTGCGTGCCCGCGCCGAACGCATACGCGAGCATGTCGCGTGCGGCCGACGAATCCAGTCCCGGAACGGTGAGATCGAACGCGACGCAGTGGCGTGCTTCGCGGCGGCGCGGCGAGCCGCCGTTGACCACGCGGGAAAGAGCGATCGAGTCTGATGTGCGGATATCCATCGATGGAAGCCGTCCGGCGACGGCTCGTTGTGGCGATGCCCGCACTCTAGCGCCGCGCGCCTAAAGGCCGGGCTAAAGAAGCGCGCCGCCGTGTAAACGGCGCATCAAGATCAGGCTTGCGATGACTTCGCGCCTGCGCTCGCCGCATGTTTCGCGACCGCCTCGCCGACGAGCGCCGCGACCTTGTCCGCGAATTCCTGATCCTTCGTGATGAGCACTTCGCGCTCGCCGTCGGGCGTCGCGACCATCAACTGATAGATCACGTCCTGCGTGATCCAGGTGAGATAACCCACGACGACGATCATCACGCCGAGCACGAGCGCCGCGCCCGAGCCGGTGAAGATGCCCGCGCCGAGCACGATCAGCCCGATCAGCGCGATGATGACCGGCAAAGGCTTCTGGCGCGGGATCATCACGACGCGCGCGGCGCGCAGATCGCGCAGCGGAATCATCTGACCGGACGCCGAGAGTCCGGCGCGCGAAAGCGTCACGCCACGTTCATTGAAAGGAGTATCCATAAGGTTTGTGCAGTCTTCTTGCAGCCGATGAAACCGGGGAGCGTACCAGACGGCGCGGCGCGGCGGCATGTCGCACATCGACGCATTCGGCGGGGTTTGCATATCGTAAATTTACGATATATACTTCGCAGCAAGACGATTCGGAACAGGCTGCACGTTCCGTCCGTCAGACGGACGAGCAACGAAATGGACATCGACGCAATTCACAAGGCCCTCGCCAACCCCCTTCGCCGCGAGATTCTGGAATGGCTGAAGGAACCCGAGCTGCATTTCCCTGATCAGGAATTGCCGCACGTGCACGGCGTTTGCGCGGGTCAGATCGATGGGCGCTGCGGCATGTCGCAGTCCACCGTTTCGGCGCATCTCGCGACCTTGCACAAAGCCGGACTCGTCACCACGAAGCGCGTTGGACAGTGGGTGTTCTTCAAGCGCGACGAAGCGGTCATTCAGGCGTTTCGCGATTCCATCGGGAATCTCTGAGCTTGCTTGCCATTCGGTGAAAGTCTGCTTTCAATTTCATTAGGAATCCAATTCATGTCGACTCTTTTCGATCCGCTTAAAGTTGGCGCACTCACGTTGAAGAACCGCATCATCATGGCGCCGCTCACGCGTCAGCGCGCGGGCGTCGAACGCGTGCCGAACGCGTTGATGGCGCAGTACTACGCAGACCGCGCATCGGCGGGGCTGATTCTGAGCGAAGCGACGTCGGTGACGCCGCAAGGCGTCGGCTATGCCGACACGCCGGGCATCTGGTCCGACGAGCAAGTGGAAGGCTGGAAGCTCGTCACGAAGGCCGTGCACGAAACGGGCGGCAAGATCTTCCTGCAACTGTGGCACGTCGGCCGCATTTCCGATCCGATCTTTTTGAATGGCGAACTGCCGGTCGCGCCGAGCGCGATCGCGGCGGGAGGACACGTGAGCCTCGTGCGTCCGCAGCGTCCGTATGTGACGCCGCGCGCGCTCGAACTGGATGAGATCGCCGGTGTCGTCGCGGCGTACCGCAAGGGCGCGGAAAACGCGAAGCGCGCGGGCTTCGACGGCGTCGAAGTGCACGGCGCGAACGGCTATCTGCTCGACCAGTTCCTGCAGGACAGCACGAACAAGCGTACCGACGCCTACGGCGGCCCGATCGAAAATCGTGCGCGCCTGCTGCTCGAAGTCGTCGATCAGGCTATCGAAGTTTGGGGCGCGGATCGCGTCGGCGTGCATCTCGCGCCGCGCGCGGATTCGCACACGATGGGCGACAGCGATCGCGCCGCGACCTTCGGTTACGTCGCGCGTGAACTGGGCCGCCGCAAGATCGCGTTCATCGCGGCACGCGAGCATGAAGCCGCCGACAGCCTCGGGCCGCAATTGAAGAAGGCGTTCGGCGGCGTGTATATCGCCAACGAAGGCTTCACGAAGGCCAGCGCCGAAGCGATCATCGCCCGCGGCGACGCCGATGCCGTCGCGTGGGGCAAGCCCTTCATCGCGAATGCGGATCTGGTGCGCCGCTTCGAAGTCGATGCCGATCTCAACAACTGGGACACGTCGACGTTCTATGCGCCGGGCGCGAAGGGCTATACGGATTACCCGTTGCTCGAAACGGCGGAATAAGACGCGTCGAAGTTAGCGTCTCGATGAAAACAGCGGCTCCGGCCGCTGTTTTCATTGATGGTTTCAAAGCTGCACCAAATAGTGTATTGCTGGCGTTCGGATCATTCATTCCCTTCATCGCTGATGTGCGAGCGGCTCATACCGCAAAGGAGTGCCTATGTCCTGGCTTACGGCAACACTGCGCAGTTATCCTGAAATCGCCATCTTTCTGTCGCTCGGCGTCGGCTATTGGGTCGGCGGAAAAAGCTTTCGCGGCTTCAGCCTCGGCGCCGTGACGGCGACCTTGCTCGCGGCCATCGCCATCGGGCAACTAGGCATCACCATTTCGTCGAACGTCAAATCGGTCTTCTTTCTGATGTTCCTGTTCGCCGTCGGTTACGGCGTCGGTCCGCAGTTCGTGCGCGGCATCGCGAAAGACGGCTTGCCGCAGGCGATCTTCTCCGTCATCCAGTGCGTGCTGTGCCTCGCGGCGCCTTACGCGGCGGCGAAGATCGCGGGTTATGACGTCGGCTCGGCGGCGGGCCTGTTCGCGGGCTCGCAGACAATTTCCGCTTCGATGGGCCTCGCCACCGACGCCATCAACCGGCTCGGCCTGCCGCCGGATCAGGCGAAGGCGCTGCTCGACGCGATGCCGACCGCCTACGCCGTGACCTATATCTTCGGGACGATCGGCTCCGCGCTGATTCTCGCGATGCTCGGGCCGAAGCTGCTCAACATCGACCTCGTCGCGGCCTGCAAGGAATACGAGGCGACGCTCGGCGGCGGCGGCGATCTCGGCGGCGCGGGGCAGGCGTGGCACAAGTTCGAACTGCGCGCGTATCGCGTGGCGGAGCACGGGCGCGCGGCGGGCATGTCGGTCGCGCAGGCCGAAGCGCTGGAGCCGGAAGGCGCGCGGCTCTTCATCGAGCGGATTCGGCGGGGCGGAACCATTCAGGAAGCGAAGATCGACGACGTGCTGCAACCGGGCGATGTCGTCGCGGTCTCCGGGCGGCGCGAGCTGCTCGTCGATCTGCTCGGCGGCGTCGCGACCGAAGTGGACGACGCCGAACTGCTCGCCGTGCCGATCGAAGGCGTCGATATCTACGTGACGAGCAAGGCCGTCGACGGCAAGACGCTGCAGGAGCTCGCGCATATGCCCGCTTCGCGCGGCGTGTTTCTGCGCAAGATCAAGCGCGGCGCGACCGAAACGCAGATACCGATTCTGCCGAGCACGAAGCTGCATCGGGGCGACACGATCACGCTCGTCGGCCGCACGCAGGACACGTCGGCGGCGGCGAAGGCGATCGGCGTGCTCGACCGTCCGACCGACGCCGCCGACATGGCGTTCGTCGGCCTCGCGATCACGCTCGGCGCGTTGATCGGCGCGCTCGTGCTGCATGTCGGCGCGATTCCGCTCACGCTGTCGACGGCGGGCGGCGCGCTCATCGCGGGCATCGTGTTCGGCTGGCTGCGCGCGATCCATCCGACGTTCGGCCGCATTCCGTCGCCGACGATCTGGTTCATGAACTCAGTCGGCCTGAACGTCTTTATCGCGGTCGTGGGGATTTCGGCGGGGCCGGGCTTCGTCGCGGGCTTGCAGAAGCTCGGCGTGAGTCTCTTTCTGTGGGGCATTTTCGCGTCGGCGGTGCCGCTCATCATCGGCATGTACATCGCGAAGTACGTGTTCAAGTTTCATCCCGCGATCCTGCTCGGCATCTGCGCCGGCGCGCGCACGACCACCGCCGCGCTCGGCATGATCTGCGACGCCGCGAAGAGCCAGGTGCCGGGCCTCGGCTACACGGTGACGTACGCGGTCGGCAATACGCTGCTCACGATCTGGGGCATGGTCATCGTGATGCTGCTGACGTGACGCGGTCTTCCTGCCGCATTGTTTCCATCATCAATTCTGGAGGTGTTGGATGGCAAAGTCCGATAAATCGGGTTCCAACGACCGCGCCGGCATGGCGGCGCTCAGCCCGTTCGAGCTGAAGGACGAGCTCATAAAGGCGGCGGGCGGCGGGGCGGTCGAGCGTCCGGCCAATCTCGCGATGCTCAATGCGGGGCGCGGCAATCCGAACTTTCTCGCGACGATACCGCGTCATGGTTTCTGGCAACTCGGCCTCTTCGCGATGCGCGAGTCCGAGCGCTCGTTCGCGTACATGCCGGAAGGCGTCGGCGGTTTTCCGAAGCGCGAAGGGCTCGAAGAGCGCTTCGAGATTTTCGCGCGCGAGAACAAGGGCGTGCCGGGCATCGCGTTTCTTGCGGGCGCGGTGTCGTATGTGCGCGATCAGCTGGGCCTGAACGCGGGCGACTTTCTCTATGAGATGTGCGAAGGCATCCTCGGATCGAACTATCCCGTGCCGGACCGCATGCTGAAGCTGTCGGAGCAGATCGTCGCGCAATACCTGCGGCGCGAGATGATCGGCAAGCATCCGTTCGTCGGCGAATTCGATGTCTTCGCGGTCGAAGGCGGCACCGCCGCGATGACCTACATCTTCAACACGATGCGCGAGAACTTCCTGATCGCGCCCGGCGACACGATCGCGCTCGGCACCCCGATCTTCACGCCGTACATCGAGATTCCGCGCCTGAACGATTACAAGCTGAAGGTCGTCAATCTGGAGGCGGACGTCGCCCGCGGCTGGCAATACTCGAAGGCCGAGCTCGACAAGCTGCGCGATCCGAAAGTGAAGGCGTTTTTCCTCGTGAATCCGAGCAATCCGCCATCGGTGAAGATGGACGACGAAAGCCTCGAATACATCGCGGAGATCGTGAAAGAGCGGCCCGATCTGATCCTTCTGACCGACGACGTCTACGGCACCTTCGCCGACGATTTCGTGTCGCTCTTCGCGTTGTGCCCGAAGAACACGATCCTCGTTTATTCGTATTCCAAGTATTTCGGCGCGACCGGCTGGCGTCTCGGCGCGATCGCGACGCATCGCGACAACGTGCTCGACAAGCAGCTCGCCGCGCTGCCGAAGGACAAACGGGCGGAGCTTCACGAACGCTACGAATCGATCACGACGGAGCCCGACAAGCTCAAGTTCATCGACCGGCTGGTTGCGGACAGCCGTACCGTCGCGCTGAATCACACGGCGGGATTGTCGACGCCGCAGCAGGTGCAGATGGTGCTGTTCTCGCTCTTCTCGCTGATGGACACGCCCGACGCGTACAAGAACGCGTTGAAGCGCCTGATCCGCAGCCGCAAGCAGGCGCTGTATCGCGAGATCGGCATCGCGCTCGAAGAAGAGGACAAGAACGAAGTCGATTACTACACGATCCTCGATATCGAATATCTCGGCGAGCGCAGGCACGGCCGCGAACTGGTCGACTGGGTCATCAAGAACACGGAGCCTTCGGAGATGCTCTTCAGGCTCGCGAAAGAAGCGCGTGTCGTGCTGCTGCCGGGGCGCGGCTTCGGCACGCAGCATCCGTCGGGGCGCGTGTCGCTCGCGAATCTGAACGAGAGCGACTACATGCAGATCGGCCGCGCGATCCGTAAGCTGATGGACGAGTACATCGAGCGCTATAACAAGGCCGTCGGCAAGAAGTCCGACAAGAGGTAAACAAATCGGGCCGCCCGATACGTCTGGCGGCCCGATCTCATGTCAACTCAGCAAGCAAGCTCAGAACTTGTGGCGGATGCCGATGCGGAACGCAAGCTGATCGTCTTCGCCCAGACCCGACGTGCCGAAGTAGCTCGACGACGACGAACCGATCGACGCCTGATTCTCGACGCCGCGGTTCGAACCCGAAGCCTTCTGATAGATGCCGAGCACGTACACATCGGTGCGCTTGGAAAGCGCGTAGTCGACGCTCGCGTCGACCTGGTTCCAGTGGCCGCTCGAGTTGCCCGTCATGTTCAGGTACGAGTAGCCGAGGCCGGCCGACAGCGCCGACGTGAAGCTGTACTTGCCGCCGATATCGAACGCGTTGAGCTTGGAGCTCGCGCCGTTGATCGGCTCGAACAGCGTGTTGGTCCACAGGCCGAACACGGTCGCCGCGCCGAACGCGTAGTTCGCGCCGACGCCGAACGTGCGCAGATCCTTGCCGGCGTTCGCGGTGCCCATCGTCTGGATGTTCGCGACGGCCGTGCTGAACGCGGGCGTCGATGCCGCCGGATAGCGGATGTCGGTGTACGCCGCGCCGATGCCGAACGGACCCGCCTTGTAGTTCAGGCCGAAGCTGTACGCGCGCGACGAACCCGCCGTCGTGGTCGTGCCGACGGTCGTGTTGGGCGTGCCCGCGAACGCGCCTGCCTGGTTCGAGAAGCCGTACATCGCGCCGAACGTCACGCCGTAGAAGCTCGCGCTGCTGAACTTGACCGCGTTGTTGATGCGGCTCGACGTCAGCTGGTCGACGTCGTTCATGTGATACGCGTAGTTGCCCGCGAGCGTCTGGCCGCCGATCGAATAGTTGCTGCCGAGGTAATCGGTCGAGAACGAATATTGACGGCCGAAGGTCAGCGAGCCGACGTCGTTCTTCGCGAGACCGACGTATGCCTGACGGCCGAACAGCGCGCCGCCCTGGCCGAGCGTGCCGGTGCCGCTATTGAAGCCGTTCTCCAACGTGAAGATCGCCTTCAGGCCGCCACCCAGGTCTTCCGAACCCTTCAGGCCCCAACGGCTGCCTTGCGCGACGCCGTCGTCGTACTTGAAGAGCTTATCGCCCGCGCGCGTCGCGGTTTGCGTGCTGTTGTTCACGTAGCTGATGCCGGCGTCGATGATGCCGTAGAGCGTTACGCTGCTTTGCGCTTGCGCGGACGTGGCGGCGAGGGCGGCAAAGGTGGCGAGCGCGGCGGTCGCCAAGAGATTCTTCTTCAAAACAAGCTCCGTATGATGGTTCGCGGTGTGGTTGTTGACGGTGTCTGCAGTGCGTCGCGCTCTGATGGCGCGTGGCGTTCGACGGGCGCAAATGTAGCGGGCGCTAAAGAAAGAAATGTGACAGTGCTTTCAGCCGCCTTGCGGTGTGTCGCGCGTGCAACAGGGATGGCGAAATATCGGCGCTTGTGTATTCGGCGCGTCCGATGCGATGCTCTCGGTTCCGTCACCGCGAGCGAAAACATGGACGAGCAAGGAATCCGCGAACTGGAGGAGCGCCTGAAGAAGGCGATGCTGGCATCGGACGTGGACGCACTCGATGCGCTATTGGCCGACGACCTCAGTTTCGTCGATGCGACCGGCAAGGTCTGGACGAAGTCCGACGATCTCAACGGGCATCGTTACGGCATGCAGCGCATCGAGAAACTGGACGTCGAGGATCAGAGCGTGCGCGTGTACGGCGCGTTTGCCGTGACGGTCACGCGCGTGGCGCTTTCGGGAACGTTCGCGGGCGCGCCGTTCGCGGGCAGCTTGCGCTACACGCGAACGTGGGGTGACATTGGCGGCGCGTGGAAGATCGTCGCGGCGCAATGTTGTCTCGCGCCGTTCTGATCCGCCGCGAAACGCTTACGCCGACAGCAGCGAGCCCGTGCGATAGGCCTTCGCGCCCGCAATGCGCGCCACTTCCAGCCCGGCCGTCGCGAAGCGCGTGATATGCCGTGCGTACATCACGCCGGAGGTCGTGCACTTGAGCGTGGTGACGACATCGGTGAGCGGATCGACGATATCGGCGATCGGCTCGCCCGCTTCGATGAACGCGCCCACTTGCGCGCGAAACACGAGCACGCCCGACGCCGGCGCGACGATCGGCTCCGCGCCCGCGAGCGGCGTCGCCGGATACGCGAGCGGCGGCTGCTCGGGCACGGGCGCGTCGATCACGCCGCGGTGGATCAGATAGTTGACGATGGCCTGCGCGTCTTTATCCGCGAGTTCGTAGGACACGTCGTGCTGGCTGCGCAGTTCGACCGTCACCGAAATGCCGCCATTCGGAATCGGGAAGCGCTCGCCGTAACGCTGGCGCAAATCCGACCAGCAGAAGCTGTGGATTTCGTCGAACGGATTGCCGACCGAATTCAGCGCGAGCAACGACGCTCTTGCATCGAGATAGCGCGCGAGCGGCTCGACTTCGTCCCAGATGTCCGGATTGGTGTAGAGATGCAGCGCGGCGTCGAGATCGCAGTGCAGATCGAGCACGACATCGGCGTCGAAGGAAAGCTTTTGCAGCGCGAGGCGTTGCGATTCGAGCTCGGTGTGCGGCGTCTGCTCGTCGAGCGCTTCTTTCATCGCGGCGCGCACGGCGAGCTTGTTCGCGCCGGCGTCCTTGCCGAGGCGCGCTTCGATGCGCGGCGCGATCAGCGCGGCGAGATCGTGGAAATTGCGGTTGAAGTTGTGACCGCTGTTGGTCTCGAAGCGGCCCATCAGCGTGCCGTGCAAATGTTGCGACAGGCCGATCGGATTCGGCACCGGCACGATGACGACTTCGCCGCGCAGCTTGCCCGCCGCTTCGAATTCGGCGAGCTGGCGGCGCAGACGCCATGCGACGAGCATGCCGGGCAGTTCGTCCGCGTGCAGCGACGACTGGACGTAGATTTTCTGGCCGCCGCCGGGGCCGTAGTGAAAACTCGTGATGTTGCGGGAAGTGCCGAGCGTCGGCGAGATCAGGGAATGAGTTCTGGTTTGCATGTTGGTCGCGCGCAGGCGAGTGCGCGGTCTTGCCTCGGAAAAGTGCTCCGCGCCGCGGCGTCTCCTTCCGTCGGCGCTGTCTCGAACGTTCGATCTTAGCGGAAATCGGCCGCCGAAACCGCTGTCCGAAAAGCAAACGGGCTCCGCGCCCTTGAGCGCGGAGCCCGTTCGTCAGCCGGTGTGGCTTGTGGCGAGCGGCTTAGCTGCCGTACACGTCGAAGTCGAAGTACTTCTTTTCGAGCTTCTTGTAGGTGCCGTCCTTGATGATGTCGGCGATAGCCTTGTCGATCTTTGCCTTCAGATCGGTGTCTTCCTTGCGCAGACCGATGCCCGCGCCGTTGCCGAGCGTCTTCGGATCGTCGATGTTTTGACCGGCGAAGTCGTAGCCCGCGCCGCGCGGCGTCTTCAGGAAGCCGATTTCAGCCTGCACCGCGTCTTGCAGCGCGGCGTCCAGGCGGCCCGAGATCAGATCGGCATAGACCTGGTCCTGGTTCTGGTACGGCGTGACTGTCACGCCCTTCGGCGCCCAGTAGGTCTTGGCGTAGGTTTCCTGGATCGTGCCCTGTTCGACGCCCACGTTCTTGCCCTTCAGACTTTCGGCCGTCGGCAGGATGTTGCTGCCCTTTTTCGCGACGAGGCGCGTCGGCGTGTTGAAGAGCTTGCTCGAGAAGGCGATCTGCTCGGCGCGTTGCGGCGTCATCGACATCGAGGAAAGCACGCCGTCGAACTTCTTCGCCTTGAGCGCGGGAATCATGCCGTCGAAGTCGTTTTCCACCCACACGCACTTCGCCTTCAGGCGCGCGCAGATCTCATTGCCGAGATCGATGTCGAAACCGACCAGCTTGCCGTCGGAACCCTTCGACTCGAACGGGGGATAGCTTGCGTCGACGCCGAAACGGATCGTCGAATAGTCCTTCGCAAGCGCCGGCGTGACGGCGGTGAGCGACGTGGCGGCGAGAAGGGACATCGTCAGTGCCGCGAGCAGTTTCTTCACTGTTTTAACTCCAGAAGGTGGTCAGTTCAGCCCGGAAGGTCTCGTACCGGACGTCCGGCGCGTCGTTGGGCGCCAGAGCATGATATTCCGCGGATCGTGTCCGTTCAGAATCGGCAGAAGGTTACCAAGCCAAAATAGTTCGGGAGCTAGTAAAAGCCCGGATAGCGGGGCTTTAGAGCTTTTCTTCGTATCGGGGGCTGAGCGGGTGGTTCTTCCGGAACCCCGGCAGTCCGATGGCGATCGGTGTGACGCACGAGGCGACGGGATTCAGCTTCCAGCTCATGTTACCTACCCGGTTAAAATTCGTCCCTCGTCCGACCGCGCCGCGCCAGCGATGCCGCGCGGCGCACCCCGCCTCATGAGGAGACACCCCGATGGCAACACCCCGCAGCGCACACGCACAGGCGCTTCCCGTCACCGCCGGCAGCATTTCCGCCCGGCTCGATCGCCTGCCCGCCACGCGCTCCGTCTGGACGCTCATCGTCCTTTTGAGCCTCGGTTTCTTCTTCGAGCTCTACGATCTGCTGTATTCCGGATACGTCGCACCGGGTCTCGTCAAAAGCGGCATTCTCACGCCGACGACCAGCGGACTTTTCGGCATGACGGGCGTCGCGAGCTTTATCGCGTCGCTGTTCGCGGGGCTTTTCATCGGCACGATCGCCTGCGGATTTCTCGCCGACCGCTTCGGACGGCGCGCGATCTTCACGTATTCGCTGCTCTGGTACACCGGCGCCAACCTCGTCATGGCGTTCCAAGAGACGGCGACCGGCCTGAACATCTGGCGCTTCGTCGCGGGCGTGGGCATCGGGGTGGAACTGGTGACGATCGGCACGTATATCTCCGAACTCGCGCCGAAACACATCCGCGGGCGCGCGTTCGCGTGCGAGCAGGCGGTCGGTTTCATGGCGGTGCCGGTGGTCGCGTTTCTCGCCTATCTGCTCGTGCCGCGCGCGCCCTTCGGCATCGACGGCTGGCGCTGGGTCGTCATCATCGGCGCGCACGGGGCGCTCTTCGTCTGGTGGATTCGCCGCACGCTGCCCGAAAGCCCGCGCTGGCTCGCGCAGAAAGGACGCCTCGACGAAGCCGATCGCGTGATGCGCGCGCTCGAAGAGAAAGTCGCGCGCGAATACGGCAAGCCGCTGCCGCTGCCCGAACCCGCCGTCGAGACAGCGGAGCGGCGCGGCGCGTTCGCCGACATGTGGAAGCCGCCCTACGGCAAGCGCGCCGCGATGATGATCATCTTCAACATATTCCAGACCGTCGGTTTTTACGGCTTCGCCAACTGGGTGCCGACGCTGCTGGTCAAGCAGGGCATCACGGTGACGTCGAGCCTGATGTATTCGAGCATCATTGCGATCGCCGCGCCGGTCGGACCGATCATCGGGCTCGCCATTGCCGACAGGATCGAGCGCAAGACCGCGATCGTCGCGATGGCCGCGCTCAACATCGTCTGCGGGCTGGCCTTCAGCCAGTCGGGCAACCCGGCGTTTCTGATCGCGATGGGCGTCGGCCTCACGCTCTCCGCGAACATCATGTCGTACAGCTATCACGCGTATCAGACCGAACTCTTTCCGACGAGCATCCGCGCGCGCGCCGTCGGTTTCGTGTATTCGTGGAGCCGTTTCTCCGCGATTTTCACGTCGTTCATCATCGCGGGCGTGCTGAAGGGTTTCGGGACGACGGGCGTGTTCGTGTTCATCGCGTCGGCGATGCTGATCGTGATGGCCGCGATCGGTTTCATGGGCCCGCGAACGCGCGATCTCGCGCTGGAGAAAATCTCGCGATAGGCGAAAATGCGCGCATGATGCTGCGAGTCAGCGTCCTGTATGCCAAAATCCGCAGGACCTACCCATTCGGCGGCCAATATTCGAATATGTCCGACACGCTCAACCCGGTGGAAGCAGATCATGCGATGCGCAACTGGACGTACCGGTCGACGGGGAAGATTCCGATCGGTTCGGACCTGCACAAGCGCATGTTCTGCGAGATGTTGCTGACGACGCACAATCCGTACAAGCCGGCCGTCATCGACTGGCCGAAGCTCGATCCCGCGGCGTTGAAGCGCGTGACTTCGCTGCCGATCTGGGATATCGCGGTGCAGACGGAAGGGCGCGCGTCGATCCGCGTCGCGACCTACGCGGGCACCGTCGGCGATCCGCAATTGCGCGAAGCCTTGCGCATGAACGGCGGCGAGGAAGCGCGGCACAAGCTGGTGCTGTCGAAGCTCGTCGAGGCATATGGCATCGAGCTCGCGCCCGAACCGCCGTATCCCGCTCCCGACGATGCATTGCGCGCGTGGATGCTCACGGGTTACAGCGAGTGCATCGACAGTTTCTTCGCGTTCGGCCTATTCGAGGCGGCGCGACAATCGGGTTATTTTCCCGAGGAACTCGTCGAAACCTTCGAGCCGGTGATTCAGGAAGAGGCGCGGCACATCCTGTTTTTCGCGAACTGGGTCGCGTGGTATCGGCGGAGTCTGCCTTGGTATCGCAAGCCGTGGTTCCTGGTCAAGACCGCGAGCGTGTGGATTTCGCTGATTCGCGACCGCATCTCGCTCGCGCGCGGCTTCGACAAGAGCGGCGCGGCGCAGGATGCGAACTTTCCGGCGAATGTCGGCGATTCGGTCGCCGGCGATGTATCGGTTCGCTCGCTGATCGAACTGTGTCTGGCCGAAAATGATCGCCGCATGGGCGGTTACGACGCGCGCCTGCTGCGTCCGACGACCGTGCCGAAACTCGCGCGGCTCGCGCTGCGCTTCGTCAAGAAGTAGGTTTCTCGCGCGCGGCGCTCGCTTCGAAGCGCCGCGACGCTTCCTCGACGTCCTGCCGGAACTGCGCGAGCGCCGCCAGCTGCGCGTTCGGCGGCTGCAGCGCCGCCCACAATACTTCCACCAATTCGTTCGCCGTCGTCTCGATCTGAGTCTGACTCAGGCGGCGCTTCGCGAGCGTCGCGTCCCACAGGACGTGCTCCATCGGCCCGAAAACGAGCGAGCGCAACAGACGCAACGGCATGTCGGCGCGCACGTGGCCGAGCGCCTGGCCGCGCGCGAGCACGTCCATCAGCGGCGCGGTGTAGCGGCGTTGCAGCTCGGTCAGCGTGTCGGAGAGATCGTGCTGCTTCGTGCGGCCTTCCGACAGTACGAGCGCGCACAACCCGGTGCCGTTCATCAGCATCAGCCGCATGTGCGTTCTGACGATGAACGCGAACTGCTGCCGCACGGAGCCGTCGCGCGGGAGGCCGCTCTCGAACGCATCGATGATTTCGTCGTACCAATCCGCGATGACGCGCGCGCACAACTCGCGCTTGCCGCTGAAATAGCTGAACACCGTCGCTTCCGAAATGCCCGCGCGCTGCGCGATCTCGGCGCTCGTCGCGGCGTCGTAGCCTTTCTCGGCGAAGACGTCGCGCCCCGCCTGCAGGATGTCCTTCACGCGCTGCTGCGATTTGACGCCGGCGGGCGCGCGGCGGCCGGTGGCGGTGGTTTGCGTCGACATTGGCGGGAAACGTGGGGAAATAAATGTGAGCGTAGCTCAAAAATCTATTGACGGCTAGGCGATTTGAGCGTGAAATTGCCCCATTCCGTGGTTTGTGGTCCTGTGTGAGTGAGGCTCATATTTCAGGACGCACCGAAAACATCGCATCTGGAGGAGACGACCCATGAGCAACGTACCCGGCCTGAATTTCGCGTTGGGCGAAGACATCGACATGTTGCGCGACTCGCTCGCCAATTTCGCAGCGAAGGAAATCGCACCGCGCGCGGGCGAGATCGATCACAGCGATCAGTTCCCGATGGACCTCTGGAAGAAATTCGGCGATCTCGGCGTGCTCGGCATGACGGTCTCCGAGGAATACGGCGGCGCGAACATGGGCTATACGGCGCACATGGTCGCGATGGAAGAGATTTCGCGGGCGTCGGCGTCGGTCGGGTTGTCGTACGGCGCGCATTCGAATCTGTGCGTGAACCAGATTCATCGCAATGGCACCGAGGCGCAAAAGCGCAAGTATCTGCCGAAGCTCGTGTCCGGCGAGCATATCGGCGCACTGGCGATGAGCGAGCCGAACGCCGGTTCCGACGTCGTCAGCATGAAGCTGCGCGCCGAGGAAAAGGGCGATCACTACGTGCTCAACGGCACCAAGATGTGGATCACCAACGGGCCGGATTGCGACACGCTCGTCGTGTACGCGAAGACGGACATCGAAGCCGGTCCGCGCGGCATCACGGCGTTCATCGTCGAGAAGGGCATGAAAGGCTTTTCGGTTGCGCAGAAGCTCGACAAGCTCGGCATGCGCGGCTCGCATACCGGCGAACTCGTGTTCGAGAACGTCGAAGTGCCGAAGGAGAACATTCTCGGTCAACTGAACGGCGGCACGAAAGTGCTGATGAGCGGCCTCGACTACGAGCGCGCGGTGCTCGCGGGCGGGCCGACCGGCATCATGCTCGCGTGCATGGACGCGGTCGTGCCGTATATCCACGATCGCAAGCAGTTCGGTCAGGCGATCGGGGAATTCCAGCTCATTCAGGGGAAGGTCGCGGACATGTACTCGACGCTGCAAGCGTGCCGCGCGTATCTTTACGCCGTCGGCCGTCAGCTCGATACGCTCGGCTCGGACCACGTGCGGCAAGTGCGCAAGGACTGCGCGGGCGTCATTCTCTACACCGCCGAAAAAGCGACGTGGATGGCCGGCGAAGCGATTCAGGTGCTCGGGGGCAACGGCTACATCAACGAATATCCGGTCGGCCGTCTGTGGCGCGATGCGAAGCTCTATGAAATCGGCGCAGGCACGAGCGAAATCCGCCGCATGCTGATCGGCCGCGAACTGTTCGCCGAGACGGCTTGAGGCGCGCGTCATGACGATCATCGAATCGAAACTGAATCCGCGCGGCGAGGAATTCCGCACGAACGCGGCGGCGCTCGAAGCGCTCGTCGCGGACCTCAAAGAGAAGATCGCCAAGATCGCGGAAGGCGGCGGCGCGGCCGCGCGCGACAAGCACGTATCGCGCAACAAGCTGCTGCCGCGCGATCGCATCGCGCAACTGCTCGATCCGGGCACGCCGTTTCTCGAACTGTCGCAGCTCGCGGCGTACGGTATGTACAACGATGACGCGCCCGGCGCGGGCATCATCACCGGCATCGGGCGCATTGCGGGGCAGGAGTGCGTCGTCGTGTGCAACGACGCGACGGTCAAGGGCGGCACGTACTATCCCGTCACCGTGAAGAAGCATTTGCGCGCGCAGGAAATAGCGGAGCAGAACCGCCTGCCGTGCGTGTATCTCGTCGATTCGGGCGGCGCGAATCTGCCGAATCAGGACGACGTGTTTCCCGATCGCGATCACTTCGGCCGCATCTTCTACAACCAGGCGAACATGTCGGCGCAAGGCATCGCGCAGATCGCCGTGGTGATGGGCTCGTGCACGGCGGGCGGCGCGTACGTGCCCGCGATGAGCGATGAATCGATCATCGTCAAGAATCAAGGCACGATCTTTCTCGGCGGTCCGCCGTTGGTGAAAGCCGCGACGGGCGAAGAAGTCAGCGCCGAAGATCTCGGCGGCGGCGATGTCCATACGCGTCTGTCCGGCGTCGCCGATCATCTCGCGCAGAACGACGCGCATGCGCTCGGCATCGCGCGCAGCATCGTCGGCAATCTGAATCGCGTGAAGACGCCGACGCTCGCATTGAAAGAACCGCTGCCGCCGCGCTATGACCCGCAAAGCGTCTACGGCGTGATTCCCGTCGATACGCGCAAGCCTTTCGACGTGCGTGAAGTGATCGCGCGCATCGTCGACGATTCCGCTTTCGACGAATTCAAGGCGCGCTACGGCACGACGCTCGTCTGCGGTTTCGCGCATATCTGGGGGCATCCGGTCGGCATCGTCGCGAACAATGGCATTCTCTTCAGCGAATCCGCCTTGAAGGGCGCGCATTTCATCGAACTGTGCGCGCAACGCAAGATTCCGCTCGTGTTCCTGCAGAACATCACGGGCTTCATGGTCGGCCGCAAGTACGAGAACGAAGGCATCGCGCGCAACGGCGCCAAGATGGTGACGGCGGTCGCGACCGCCAAGGTGCCGAAGTTCACGGTGATCATCGGCGGCTCGTTCGGCGCGGGCAATTACGGCATGTGCGGCCGCGCGTATTCGCCGCGCTTTCTGTGGATGTGGCCGAACGCGCGCATCTCGGTGATGGGCGGCGAGCAGGCCGCGTCCGTGCTCGCGACGGTGCGGCGCGACGGCATCGAGAAGAAGGGCGGCACGTGGTCGAAGGAGGACGAGGAAGCGTTCAAGGCGCCGATCCGCGATCAATACGAAGTGCAAGGGCATCCGTATTACGCGAGCGCGCGTCTGTGGGACGACGGCGTGATCGATCCCGCGCAGACCCGCGACGTTCTGGGCCTCGGATTGGCCGCGACGATGAACGCACCTATCGAAGAAACACGCTTCGGCGTGTTCCGCATGTGACCTCGGGATGTAACGCCATGTTCAACAAAATACTCATAGCGAACCGCGGCGAGATCGCATGCCGCGTCGCGGCGACGGCGAAGCGCCTGAACGTCGGCAGCGTCGCGGTGTATTCGGACGCCGATGCCAAAGCGAAACACGTCGATGTCTGCGATGAAGCGGTGCATGTCGGCGGATCGGCGGCGTCGGAGAGTTATCTGCGCATCGAGCGCATCGTCGATGCAGCGAAGAAAACCGGCGCGCAAGCAATTCATCCGGGCTACGGATTTCTTTCGGAAAACGAAGCATTCGCGAACGCGTGCGAAAAAGCCGGACTCGTGTTCATCGGACCGCCCGTCGAGGCGATCAGCGCGATGGGTTCGAAAGCCGCCGCGAAAGCGCTGATGCAATCCGCATCGGTGCCGCTCGTGCCCGGCTATCACGGCGACGATCAGGATCCGTCGCTGCTTCAGCGCGAAGCGGATCGCATCGGTTATCCGGTGCTGCTGAAAGCGAGCGCGGGCGGCGGCGGCAAGGGCATGCGCGTCGTCGAGAGAAGCGAGGATTTCGCGGCGGCGCTCGCGTCGTGCAAGCGCGAGGCGGCGTCGAGCTTCGGCAACGATCGCGTGTTGATCGAGAAGTATCTGCTGCGTCCCCGTCACGTCGAAGTGCAGGTTTTCGCGGACAAGCACGGCAACGCGGTCTATCTATTCGATCGCGATTGCTCCGTGCAGCGGCGCCATCAGAAAGTATTGGAAGAAGCGCCCGCGCCCGGCCTCAACGACGAAACCCGTCGCGCGATGGGCGAAGCTGCGGTCGCGGCGGCGCGCGCCGTGAATTACGTCGGCGCGGGCACGGTCGAATTCATCATGACGCAGGACGGCCAGTTCTACTTCATGGAGATGAACACGCGCCTGCAGGTCGAGCATCCGGTGACAGAGATGGTTACGGGCCTCGATCTCGTCGAGTGGCAACTGCGCGTGGCGGCGGGCGAGCCGCTGCCGTTGAAGCAAAACGAGCTGAAGGTGCATGGCCACGCGATCGAGGCGCGCATCTATGCGGAGAATCCGTCGCGCGGCTTTCTGCCGTCGACGGGCACGCTCAAGCACGTGCGCATGCCGCACGCGGTTGAGTTTTCGATCGATGGCGACGTGCGCGTCGATAGCGGCGTGCGTCAGGGCGATGCCATCACGCCGTTCTACGATCCGATGATCGCGAAGCTGATCGTGCATGGGCGCGACCGTCGCGACGCGCTCGCCCGCATGGCGCGCGCGCTGGCGGAATGCGAGATCGTCGGCTTGTCGACGAACGTCGAGTTCCTGCAGCGCATCGTGAAGAGCGAGCCGTTCGCGTCGGCTGATCTCGATACGGGCCTGATCGAGCGTCATCACGATGCGCTCTTCGCGCCGACGCACGTCTCGCGCAAGAAGGGGCTCGCGCTCGCATGCGCCGCGCTGCTCACGCGCGAGGGCGGCGAGGCGCACGGACATTCGCCGTGGGATGCGCTGTCGCACTGGCGCATGGCGGGCGGCTACAGCCAGGATTTGAACTGGCGCGCGCTCGATACCGACGAAACGCTCAAGGTCGTGTTCACGAAGAACGGCGAGAAGCGCCTGCGTCTCGACGATGCCAGCGCGCGCTTCGACTGGTCGCATAGCGGCGAGACATCGTTCGCGGTGCAACTCGACGATGCGCTGATCAAAGGCCATGTCTTCACCGACGGCGACGTCTTCCACGTCTTCCACGAAGGCGCGGCGTTCCAGTTCGAATGGCAGAACCTGATGGCGCACGCGGGCGATGCCGAGCACGAAGGCCGTCTCACCGCGCCGATGCCCGGCAAGGTGATCGCGGTGCTCGTGGAAACGGGCGCATCCGTGACGAAGGGCGCGCCGCTGATGGTGATGGAAGCGATGAAGATGGAGCACACGATCGTGGCTCCGGCGACGGGCAAGATCGGCGAGATTCTGTTCGAGGTCGGCGATCAGGTCGCCGACGGCTCGCAATTGCTCGTGCTGGAAGTCGAGCAGGCCGCTAGCGCTTGACCTTGGCGGGCGCGCCGAGCAGCGTCTCTTCGCTCTCGGCGCGCACGAGAATTTCCACGCGGCGATTCAGTGCGCGCCCTTCACGGGTGTCGTTCGTCGCGATGGGCCGCAGATACGCCATGCCCTTCGTCGTGATGCGTTCGGCGGGCACGCCGCGCGCGATCAACGCCTGCGCGACGGCATCGGCGCGCGCCGCCGACAGTGCGCGGTTATAGGCGAGCGAGCCTTCGTTGTCGGTATGGCCTTCGATCAGCACGGGCCGCATGCTGCGCTTCAACACTTGCGCCGCGCGATCGAGCATCGGCGAATCGCTGCGGCGAAGCGTCGATTCATCGGTATCGAAGAGCGGCGTGTTCGGCAAGCGCATCTCCACGCCTCCCTTGACCGGCAACATCGTGATGCCGTATTGCGCGTTCAACCGGTCTTCCTTCGACCGATTGAGCCCGCTTGAACATCCGGCGAGCAGCGCGAGCGACACACATGCGCCCACCGTTGCGCGCGAAGCCATTGCCTTCATTGCATAGTCCTGCATCGAAATCGAGTCTCGATTATAGGGAGCGCGAAAGGTGCCTTCTGTAAATAACGTTGCCTGACAGCGCGCATCGAGTGGAATGATTCGTGCGTGATTACAATGCTGGCGAGCTTTCATGTTTCGCCGGTCATCGATCTCACGAACAGAGCCTCATCATCCATGCCGATCCAGCCGCGCAACGACCCGACCCCGGACTCATCCGAGCGCACGCGAAAGATGCAGCGCACCGCTTCCGCCGCGCTCTATGCCGTGCTCGTTCTGGTCGCGCTCTATACGGCGCGTACCTTCATTCCGGCGGTCGTCTGGGCGAGCGTGATCGCGATTGCGCTGTGGCCGGCTTTCGGCTGGCTCGAACGCCGGCCCATGTTCACACGGCATCACAACGTGCTTGCTGTCGGGCTGACCGCGGCCATCGGCCTGCTTTTCGTCGTGCCGTTTTTCATCGTCGCGGCGCAGACGGTGAGCGAAGCGCGCGACATGCTCCACTGGTTCCACGAAGTGCTGCGCACCGGCCTTCCGATGCCCGCGTTCATCGAGCATCTGCCGATGGGTTCGCAACAAGTCGCGCGCTGGTGGCAGGAGAATCTCGCGACGCCGCTCGAAGCATCGCCCGCAGTGAAGAACCTGCATAGCGCGACGGTCGTCGCGATGACGCGGCACTTCGGCGGGCGCGTCGTGCATGGTTTCGTCATCTTCGGCTTCATGCTGATGACGCTCTTCTTCGTGTTTCTCGCGGGTTCGAAGCTCGGCGAGCAACTGCTCGCGGGTTCGCGCCGCGCGTTCGGCCCGGATGGCGCCGCGATCGTTCGCCGGATGGCCGAATCGGTGCGCAGCACGGTCGTGGGGCTCGTGGTCGTCGGCTTGGGGGAGGGCGCGCTGCTCGGCGTCGCCTATGCGGTGACGGGCGTGCCGCATGCGACGCTGCTGGGCATGCTGACGGCCGTCGCGGCGATGCTGCCGTTCTGCGCGCCGATCGTCTTTCTCGGCTCGGCGCTATGGCTGCTCGCGCAAGGCTCGACCATCGCGGCGGCGTGCGTCGCCGTGTTCGGGCTGATCGTGGTGTTCGTGGCGGAGCACTTCGTGCGGCCGGTGCTGATCGGCGGATCGGCGCGGCTGCCGTTTCTGCTCGTGCTGTTCGGCATTCTCGGCGGCGCGGAGACGTTCGGGCTGATCGGCCTTTTCATCGGCCCGGCGCTGATGACGATTCTCGTCGTGCTGTGGACGGATTACGTCGACAACCGCAGTTAGCGCTTCAGCGCTTACTGCGGTGTCGCGAGGCAGCGCGACTGCATCCGTTCACCCGCGTTCCTGGACGCACACCCACGGCGACAGCACCACCGCCCACAGTTGCGGATCGCGCGCGGCGACATCGGCGGCGGTCTCGGCCTGCATGCGTTCGACGAGTCCCGCCGAAAGCCATTGCGTGACCTGCTGCTTGTCGTCGTTGGCGATGGCTTCCGCGACGCTTACGAGATCGAGATCGCCCTTCACCCAGATGAGCTTGCCTTGCGCGAAAAAGCGCTCCAGCTCGGACCAGCCGATCTGGGCGGTTTCGGCGAGAAGCTTGACGTAGAGCGGGCTGGGCGTGGGAGCGTCGGACATGGAAAGAGTGCGGAGAAAAACGAAAGGCGTCCGACACTATAGCGCAGTGCCGGACGCCCTCGTTTCGAACGACTGCTGCGAGAAACTTTACAGATCGAAGAAAACCGTCTCGTTCGGGCCGCGCAGATGGATGTCGAAGCGATAGATCGTGCCCGACGAACCCGGCTTGGCCGACGCGCCCGCTTCGCGCTTCGCGACAAGCGTATGACGGCGCTCCGCCGGCACGCTCTGCAGCACGGTGTCCTTCGCGTTGGCTTCGGTTTCGTCCTCGAAGTAGATGCGCGTGTAGGTGTGCAGCAGCATGCCGCGCATCAGCACGATGACATCGAGGTGCGGCGCGGAATCGTCGGCGGTTGCGCCCGGCTTCACCGTATCGAAGATGAAGCGCAGCTTCGGATCCGTGCCCGTGCCGCAGCGCGCGAAACCGCGAAAGCCCGACTCCCGCGCTTCCTGCGCGCTCTGCACGTAGCGGCCGTTCGCATCGGCTTGGGCGATTTCGATGAGCGCGTCGTTGACGGGCTTGCCTTCCGCGTCGAACACGTTGCCGACGACGGCGATATGCTCGCCCGGCACTTCACGATCCGCCGCCGATGCGGTGAAGAGGCTCTTCAGATCGAAGTTGTACTGCTCGGGAACGAGGCCGTAAGCGAAGTACGGTCCGACGGTCTGCGAAGGGGTCTGTTTCAGCGTGGTCATGTTCGGTTACTCCGTCGGCGTTTGGTCCGGGCCGCGCAGCACGATGTCGAATTCGTAGCCAAGCGCGTAGTTTTCCTGCGTCGTGTCGATCGAAAAGGCCGAAACCAGACGCTTGCGAGCGTGCTCGGGAATGCCTTGGTAGATCGGATCGAGATCGAGCAGCGGATCGCCGGGGAAATACATCTGCGTGACGAGGCGCGAGCCGAAATATTCGCCGAAGAGCGAGAAGTGGATGTGCTGCGGACGCCACGCGTTCGGGTGGTTGCCCCACGGATACGCGCCCGGCTTGATCGTCATGAAGCGATAGCGGCCTTCGTCGTCGGTCAGGCAGCGGCCCGCGCCGAGGAAGTTCGGATCGAGCGGCGCATCGTGCTGGTCCGCCTTGTGCACGTAGCGGCCGGCGGCGTTCGCCTGCCACACTTCCACGAGCGTGTTGCGCACCGGACGGCCGCCTTCGTCGAGCACACGGCCCGTCACGATGATCCGCTCGCCGAGCGGTTCGCCGTTTTTCGCGGCGTTACGGGTGAGGTCGTTGTCGAGCACGCCCAAGTCTTCAGCACCGTAGACCGGCACGCGGCGGTTGCGCAGATTTTCCTTCAGCGGAATGAGCGGCAAACCGGGGCTGCGCAGGACCGACGACCGGTAACCCGGCGACAGATACGCGGGATGGGATTCCCAGTCACGCGGTGTGAGGATGGGGGAGGTCATGTCGACTGTCTCCTGTATTTGTGGAAGTTGAATAGGATGTTTCTGACGGCTACTTTATAGAACGACACAAGTTATGGAAAATGATGTTTCGTGCCATCTTGCATAACGGATCGTCATGGATACCGATTTCACCAACACCCGCGTCAAGTTCCGGCATCTCCAGTGTTTTCTGGCCGTCACGCAACTCGGCAGCGTGCAGCGCGCCGCCGATAGTCTGTCGATCACGCAGCCCGCCGTTTCCAAAACGATCGGCGAGCTCGAATCCATTCTAGGCGTGCGGCTGTTCGAGCGTGGGCGGCGCGGCGCGGTGCCTACGCGCGAGGGCCGGCTCTTCGCGCCGCACGCGAGCGCGTGCGTGGCGTCGCTGCGCGAGGGCGTCGACATGCTTCTGCGGGAACGTGGCGACGTGCCGGGATCCATTTCGATAGGCGTTCTGCCGACGGTCGCGCCGGTGCTGCTTTCGCCCGCGCTGACATCGTTCCGGCAGCAGTGGCCGGCGGTGTCGCTGTCCGTCTGGACCGATTCCAACGCGCTCTTGCTGGAAAAGCTGAAGGCGGGCGACGTCGATCTCGTCGTCGGACGCTTGTCCGAGCCGGAAGCGATGCACGGGCTGTCCTTCGAGCAGATTTATCGCGAGCCGCTCGCGGTGGTCGTGCGCCGCGAGCATCCGCTGACGCTCGAAACGCCGCTCACGCCCGCGCTGCTCGCGCGCTTCGTGATCGTCGTGCCGCCTTTCGGCACGCTGATCCGTCAATCGGCGGAAAGCGTGCTGACCGCGTTCGGCGCGCACGCGCTGACGGCGCTCGTCGAAACGTTGTCGGTGTCGCTTGGGCGCGCGCTCGCGATGAACAACGACGCCGTGTGGTTCGTGCCGGCCGGCGCGGTCGAGCAGGACATCGGCCTCGGACTGCTCGCCGCGCTGCCGATGCCCTTCGCGGGCACCGACGAGCCCATCGGCCTGATCCGCCGCAACGACGCCGCGCGCACGCCGGTGGAAGAAGCGCTCGTCGACGCACTGCGCGACGCCGGCCGCTCGCGCGCCGGGAGCAAATGACCGCCGACGCCGGGCGGCGCGCAAGTTGCTGAAGCAGCATTTACCGCGCAGATTTGGCGCGAAAGAAATACTATGACAAAAAGCTGCAGATAAGCGGTGACGGCAACCATCGGCCTTGGCGGCAGTCACTACCGATGTTGCCGGCAGCCTTTGTCCTGCACCTCCCGCCGCACAAACGCGCCGCACTCGAACAAGTTCGCAAGATGAAGACTGTACTGCTCGTCGACGACGACCCCGCCACCATCGAAGCCTGGACCCTCTCTATGCAAGGCGAGGATTGCAATGTCTTATGCGCGTTCGACGGCAACAAGGCGTTATCGATACTCGGCGAACAGAGCGTGGACATCGTCGTATCGGACTGGATGATGCCGGGCTTGGGCGGCGCGCTGCTCTGCCAGACGATGAAGAACGACGCGTCGCTCGCGCACATTCCTTTCCTGATGATTTCGGGGCATCCGAACCCGCCGGCGTTCGTCAGCTACGACGGCTATTTGCGCAAGCCCGTCGACGTGGGGACGCTGATCGCCGCGGTGAACCGCTTGTGCGCCGCAAAGAAACGTCCGCCGTATTGAGCGCCGTCTAGCGCAACACGGCGAGCGCATCGTCCATTTGCGACTGCGCGAGGCGGTTCAATTCCTGCGGAATCTGGCAGTCGAGCGGCAGGCAGGGCGTGACGATCACGCGGATATGCCCGCCGCGATCCGGCCACCCTTTCGCCGGCCAGACCTTGCCCGCGTCGTGGACGACAGGTACGACCGGCACCTTCGTCGCGCACGCGAGACGCACGCCGCCCGACGCCAGCTTGAGCGGCGCATCGTGCGCGACGCGCGTGCCTTCCGGAAAGATCACGACGGAATCGCCCTTTTTCAGCCGCGCGGCGCATTCGCGCGTCACGGCCGTATGCGCCTGACGGATCGAGCCGCGGTCGAGGCTCACCATGTCGAGCCCGCGCAGCACCCAGCCGAAAAACGGAATGTTCATGAGTTCGTGCTTGAACACGAAGCTGATGCGTCGCGGAAAGAGCGCCATGAACGAAAGCGTTTCCCACGTCGATTCGTGACGCGACAGGATGATGCACGGCCCGTCGGGCAGATGCTCCAGACCTTCGATCGAGCACGTCACGCCGGTGATGACGCGCATCATCACGACCATCGCGCGGCACCAGAGCTTCGCGAGCCGGTAACGTCCGTTGCGGCCGACGAACGGAAAGAGCGGCAGGATCAGAACCGACCAGACGATGCCGCTGCCCAGCAGATAGGTTGCAAAAAGCCACTTGACGAGGGTGCGTCGCATCGGGATTCGTGAATGACAGTCGGATGAACGGCGGGAATCCGCAAGCATAGCGTATCGGGTGAAACGCCTTGGATCGGCGTTTCGCGTCATGCGGCGTCATCGAAGCGATGCAACAATGGACCCCGACGAAACACACAGCAAGGAAACAGCGCAATGGAAAATCAGACGCCGGTGCAGTTCGACGAAGGCATGCTCGACGTGGGCGACGGTCATTCGATCTACTGGCGCGCGCAGGGCCCGCGCGACGCGCCGGTGATGCTCGTCGTGCACGGCGGCCCCGGCGGCGCGATGAACGTCAAATGGGCCGAGGTGCTGGAGCAGGACAAATGGCGCGTCGTGTTCTTCGATCAGCGCGGCTGCGGCAAGTCCACGCCGTTCGGCAAGCTGGAAGCGAACGGCATCGATGCGCTCGTCGGCGATATGGAAAAGCTGCGCGTCGCGTTACAGATCGAGCAATGGGCGATTTTCGGCGGCTCGTGGGGCACGACGCTCGGGCTCGCGTATGGCGTCGCGCATCCCGAGCGCTGCACGGGCTTTCTGCTGCGCGGCATCTTCCTCGCGCGGCGCGAGGACATCGACTGGTTTCTATGGGACGTGCGGCGCGTGTTTCCGGAAGCGCATCGCGCGTTCCTCGATGCCATCGAGGCGGCGTGCGGCCAGCGTCCCGCGAACGGGCAGGACATTTTGCGGATGACCGAAGCGCCGCTCGCGCGCTTCGACGAAGCCGGCACGCGGCTCGCGCGCGCGTGGACGCAGTACGAGACGACGCTTTCCGTCGTCAACAAGCCCGAGAAGGAACCGGCCGAGGAAGAGAAACGTCCGAGCGCGGAAGCGAACGCGGCGGCGATCTCGATGGCGTTGCTCGAACGGCACTACATGGCGAACGAACTGCCGCCGATCCCGCTCTTGCCGCTCATCGCGCGAATTGCGCATCTGCCTTGCCGGATCGTGCATGGCCGCTTCGACATGGTGTGTCCGGCCGATCAGGCGCTCGACCTCGCGGCTCACTGGCCGGGCGCGGAACTGACCGTCGTGAATGCGGCGGGACACTGGACTTTCGAGCCCGGCAATGTCGCGGCGCTGCGCGCGGGCGCGGCGGCGCTCGCCGATGCGATCGCGCGGACGAAGCGCGCGACCGCCTGAGACGCTGAAGAGTCAGAGAATCGCGGGCGCCGCTTCGCTCAGGCGACGCCAGTCGAGATCGACGCCGATCACGACCGGCTTGGCGTTGCGCTGCGTCGCGATCGTCAGCGTCACACATAGCGACGTGCCCGTCACCGAGAGATACGGCGTGCTCGCGACGACCTGCTGCGGCTTCGCGTGCGCATCGACGAAATACGGACGATTGTCCCAGCGGCCCGTCGACGGATCGGCGATCGGCGCGAACCGCGCGGTCGGCGATCTCGCGGCCGCGCCCGCCAGGCCGGGCATGAACTCGCGGCCGCCCTGATCGAGGAAAAAGCAACTCAGCGTGCACGGCTGCGCGAGCAGGTCGGCGCAAGAGGCTTCGGCCGTCGCGCCCGACGCGAAACGCCGCGCCGCCTGCGTGAGTCCCGCGCGATAGGGCAGCAGAAGCAGATCGCCCGCGAGGCGCTCGGTGCGGCGCATCTGCGCGAGCGTGTCGAACACGTCTTCGAAAAGCGGCGTGACCGCGCCGCGCTCGGCGAGCCGCACCGACGGCATGCCGAGCAGATAGCCCTGGACGAAATCGACGTTCGAGCGCGCCGCCAGCATCAGATCCTTGTGCGTCTCGATGCCTTCGGCGACCACGAACATGCCCGACTCGTGCAGCAGATCGACGAGCTTCGGCAGCAACGCGTCGCGCATGTGAGCGCTTTTCGCCCGCACGAGACTGCGATCGAGCTTGACGATGTCCGGCCGCAGCGTCAGCAGCCGGTCGATGTTGGAATGCCCCGCACCGAAATCGTCGACCGCGACGAGAAAGCCTTGCGCGCGAAAGGAACGCGTCGCGCGCGCGATTTCCGCGACGTCCGTGCCGCCGGATTCGAGCACTTCGATCACCAGTTGCTCGGGCGCGAGACCGGATGCGCGCGTGGCCGCCGCGAGCCGCGCGGCATAGCCGGGATCGGTGAAGGTCGCCGGATTGATGTTGACGAAGAGCCAGTGCGCGGCGGGCAGCATCGGCGCCGCGTTGCGCAGATGCGTGAGATGGCTCATGCGGTCGAGCTCGGTCAGCTTGCCCGCGACGATCGCGCGCGCGAAGAGATCGAACGGTCCGACTAGCGCGCGGTCTTCGGCTTCGCCGCGCAACAGCGCCTCGTAGCCCACCTCGCGCTGGTGCGGCAGGCTGTAGATCGGTTGCAGATGCGTGCGCAGCGTGATGCCGTCGACGATCTCCGTATGTCCGGTCAGCACGTTCAGGGACGCTGTCGCGGCGGCCGCACGGCGGTGCCCGGAGACGGCATGCGGGAAGCGAGCGCCGGCGGACGAACGCACAAAGGAGCAGTCAGGTCGATGAACGGCACGGCAGTCACGCGTTTCGGTGGGGATGAGCGCAATATCGGCTGGTCGCGTGCAAACTTGAGCGCGATCCGTCCATGCGTCGAGCGGGCTTTGTCGTCTCCGGTTTGCCGCCGACGCCCGCGCGACCTATCTTTGTTGGTGCGATGCTACGATCCGCGTGCAACTTAAGCCGGGCCGTGCCCGTCGAAAGTCGCAACGAACCCCTTGAGAGAGATAGATGGCGCAACAGAAAACCAACCCCAAACTCGAGCAGGCGCTGACGCGCGGCGATCTCGCGATCCGCCAGGCCAACTCGGGCCGCGCCACCGCGGTGCTGCGCGCGCTCGGCAAGATGATCGTCGAGGCGTCGGCGACGATCGGCGTCGAGGCGCACGTCGTCATCCACGACGGCGACAAGATCTACGATCCGGCCGACGGCGTCTGGCCGCAGCAATTGCTCGTGTCGCTCGACGGTCCGGTCGAGGATAACGATCCGGACGAAATCCGCACCATCACGCTGCTCGCCGACACGCCCGCGACGATTTTCCGCTGCGAGTGGCAACGCGCCGACGGCAATATCGGGCGGCAGGAAGGCCGTCCGCTCGCGATGGTCGCGTTCATTACCGACGTGGATATCCCCTGGCTAGACGAAGAGGACTGATTTTTTAATTCGCTTCAGCGCGTTTCATACTGCCGACACGATTATGTCGTGATAGAGCGGGCGTCCTTTCGGAAGGGCGCCCGCTTTTTTTCGTCCTCCTCGATCGCCTTTCGGCAATCCCAAACTTTGCATATTTTTGGTTTCGCAGAATCTGCGAAGAAAAATGTAAGCAAACGTTACCGAACCCCTTTTATTAAATGTTTTCCAGCGTTTACGCGATGCTCCGCGACTGTTCGCCGAACGCTATTCTCCTGAATGCCTCTCGCGTTGGCCGGTGGCTGCTTACCCTCGTTCTTTCACCCTCATCGGGCGCGCATATACCTTCCTGGCATATGCATATTTCGGTTTGCGGCTGCGGCCGACGATTGGCTTTTTCGCCGATTAGAAGCTTTCTTCCACTGAATTAGCCCAAAAGTTGCTGAGAAACAGCGGCAAGCGCGCACCCCCTTTTTCGACTTCGTGAGAGGCTCGACCCGCCCGTGTAAGGAACCCTCCAATAAACGTCCTCAACACGCGGCACCTTTCCAATCGCCAAGAAAAAATGGGGTTTACAAATGGAACGTCTGAACCTTGCCAACAATGCCGCCGCTAACCAGACCGAATCGGCGGTACGCCCGACTCTCACGGTCGTCCCCGCGCTTCAGAAAACGGAGCGCATGCCGTTTACTATCCGTATCGTCGAAGACGATGGCGGACTGCAGAAAGCCGTGAGCATCAGACGTTCGGCCTACGGGCGGCATCTGCCCGAATTCGCCGAAAAGATGACGATCGAGCCGTCGGACCGCGATCGCGGCACGGCGGTGCTTCTCGCGGAATCGAAACTCGACGGCGCACCGCTCGGGACGATGCGTATTCAGACCAATGCGTACGGCCCGCTCGCCGTCGAGCAGTCGGTGCGTCTGCCGGATCATCTGGCGACGAGCCGCCTCGCGGAAGCGACGCGTCTCGGCGTCGCGGGCGGCATGGTGGGGCGGGTGGTGAAAGTGGCGCTGTGCAAGGCGCTCTGGATGTTCTGCGAACTGCACGGGATCGACTACATGGTGATCACGGCGCGCACGCCGCTGGATCGGGAGTATGAGGCGATGCTCTTCAAGGATGTTTTCGGCGTCAACGAATTCCTGCCGATGTCGCATGTCGGCGGGCTGCCGCATCGCGTGCTCGCGAAGGACGTCGCAGCGGCGCGCCAGCGCTGGGAAGAAGCCCGTCATCCGCTCTTCAATTACATGGTGAACACGCATCACCCGGACATCGATTTGCATTCTGTAGATTTATCTTTTGACTGGGAACCGGTACGATGCCCAGACGCTCCGTTGATGGCTTACGGCAGGTAAAAGAAACGGACGATCGTATTTAGGACGGTAATAGCGAATAACCGGACCAGGAGCGGTCCGGTTGGCCAAAAGCGGCGGCGCGCGGGGCTTCGGCCTCCGCCGCTGTCTGCGCCGGCGCATTTCGCGCTGGGCGCAAACGGGGGTTTTTCCAAGAATGGCGTCGGTTATTCCAGCTTCCTTATCGAGATTCAGACGCACGGGCTCGTGGATCGACGACGCGCTGTACGCGGTCGCCGTTTACGCCGTGCCTTTTCTGATTTTGCTCGGTACGATCGCCACGCTCTATTTCCTTCCGCGTCAATACGAAACGCGCGGCGCGGTTCCGCTCCAACTGCGCGTCGTCGCCGATAAAGCCGCGATCATGAATCCCGGCGACGCGCTCGTGGCGCTTCGAGGCGTCACGCCGGTATCGCGCTACAGCACGCGTCTTTCGGAAAAGCCGGTCTGGTTCAGTTTCACCACGCCAAGCATGAGCGCGCATTCATCGACGGTCGTCGAATTGCCGTCGCGTCACGCGCAAACGCTTGCCTGCTGGAACGCGGACACGCTTGCGCCGCTCGGCGAGGCGAGCCGCGAATCCGTCAGCGGCCAGATGCGCGCGGTTAAAGCCGGTTTCTCGATTCACGTCGGGCGATTGAAAGAACCGGAAAACATTCTCTGCCGGGGCACATTTTCCGGACCCGCGCAAATCAACGCATTTACATGGGAATGGCAAGGCCTCCGTAATTCGGCGCTCGATTTTCAGGAAAGCTCCGGATTGATCGCCGGCGGTTTGCTGACGCTCGCGGTATTCGTCTTCGTGACGGCGCTCATCAATCACGAATGGACCTATGTGATTTTCGCGGTATGGCTCGTCGGCAATCTGCGCCTCTGCGCAAATGCGATGGGCTGGGACATGCAATGGCTCGGCCGCGTATTGCCGACCGAATACATTCAGCCATTGCGGCAAATCACCTTCGCGGCCTATTACCTGTTGACGGCCGCGCTCTTTCAACAGCTTTTCCGGCGCGAGTTGCGCGTGGTCGGTTATCGCTGGCTGCTGCGCGTCATTCAGTACGTCGGCATTGTGCTGCTCGCCGCCGCGATCGCGTTGCCGTATGAGCTTTTCATTCCGACGCTCTGGGTCATCGCGGGTTTCGGCATTTGCGTGCTGTTGTTCTTCCTCGCGCGGCTCGTGTGGATGGCGCGTTCGCGCACCGTGCTGTGGTATGTCGCGTCGCTCGCGATCGTGCTTTTCTCCACGTTCTCGGAAGTGCTCGGCGCGGCCTTCGGGCTGAAGGTGCTCGTCGGCGGCGTCAATACGGTGATGGCCGCGCTGTCGTCGAGCATGATGGCGGCGTTCGCGATCGCCGAGCAGATGCGCGCGGAACGCGATTTCCGCCGCCAGGCGCAGATGGAACTGCGCAACACCTACGAAGTCACGCCGATCGGCCTCTTCACGCTCGATTCCGACGGTCACTTCGTGCGCGCCAATCCGGCGTTGCGCGCGATGCTCGATCTGCAAAAGGCCGACTACAAGGTGCGGCACTGGAACGACTACTTCGAAGCCGGCGCGTGGGGCGCGCTGCAGGCGCTCGCGTCGAAGGGCAGCGACGGCGAACTCGAAATGGGCGGCTCGCCCGAACGCGGCACCGCCGAGCGCCGCTATCTGTTGAAGGCAATCCGCTCGAACGGCTGGATCGAAGGCTCGCTGCAGGACACGACCGAACGGTCGAAGGCCGTCGAGCGCCTGCGCTTTCTCGCCGAGCACGATTCTCTGACGGGCTCGCTCAACCGGCGCGGCGTCGAGAAGGCGATTGCCGCGCAAAGCGAAGAGACGCTGCCGTGGGCGCTGGCCTATGTCGATCTCGACCGCTTCAAGCTCGTCAACGATCTCTTCGGCCATCGCAGCGGCGACGAAGTGCTGCGCCAGGTCGCGGCCCGCACGCGCGCGCACTTCGCGCGCAGTTATCCGGTCGGACGCATCGGCGGCGACGAGTTCGTCTGCGTGATGCACGACACGTCGATCGAAGACGCCATCGCGCAATGCCGCGAACTCATCTCCATTTTGTCGGATGCGCCGTATCAGGTCGGCAATCGCGCGTTTCAGGTGAAGGCGTCGATCGGTCTCGTCGAATGCTCGCAGGGCGTGCGCGTGCAGGACGCGCTCTCACACGCGGATCGCGCGTGCCGGGAAGCGAAAAAGGTCGCGCACACGCATCTCGTCACGTACCGCAAGGGCGCGGCGGCGTTCGAGGAGCGCGCGGAGGAACTGAAGCTCGTCGAGACGCTCGGGCGCAATCGGCTGCCGCCGGGACTTTTCCTCGTGATGCAGCCGATCATGTCGCTCACCAAGCCGACCGAATCGCTCAACTTCGAAGTGCTGCTGCGCATGCGCGCGCCCGATGGCGCAACGCTGCCTGCAGGCAAGGTGATCGTCGCGGCGGAGGAATCGGGCAACATTGCGGCGATCGATCGCTGGGTCATCTCGACGCTGCTGGACTGGATCGAAGCGCATCGGCATCAGCTCGGCAACACGCAGTTCATTTGCGTGAATCTTTCAGGCGGTTCGCTGAACGACGAGCAGTTCATGGAGGACATCTTCGCGCTCTTCGCGCGGCATCAGTCGATCGTGCATTACCTGTGCCTCGAAATCACGGAAAGCGTCGCGCTGCACGACCTGGAGAACACGCAGCGTTTCATCGCGCGCGTGCACGACATGGGCGGCAAGATCGCGCTCGACGACTTCGGCGCCGGCTACACGTCGTTCAAATATCTGAAGGCGCTATCCGCCGATGCGCTCAAGATCGACGGCGAATTCGTGCGCTCGATGTGCGCGCATCCGGCCGATATCGCCATCGTCGAGGCGATCGTCGCGCTGGCGCGCAATCTCGGCATGCGCAGCGTCGCGGAGTGGGTCGAGGACATCGATACCTTGCGCGCGCTGCAGGAGATCGGCGTGGACTATGTGCAGGGTTTCCTCGTCGCGCGGCCGCAGGACAGCTCGGCGATTCTCGCGGCGAGCTCGGCTGCGAGCTTCGTCAAGGATCCGGAAGTCATCGGTTTCGTCGAAAGCCTGTCGGAGCCGGTGCAGGCGACCGTCTTCGACTACGAATGGCACGCGCGCGCCTCGGGCACGCACTGAGCGGCGCGCGTCAAGCCGTCTTCATCTCGTTCAAAATCTTCGCCGCCGCGATGGGAATGCGCGTGTCTTCCCATTGCGCGAGCCATTGAATCTCCTTGCGCGTGAAATAGCCGGGATGGTTGCGCAGCGCGAACTGCAAAGAATCGACGATGTGATCGCGAATGATTTGCGGCGCGTTTTCGTCGTTGACGATCGCGTGAAGGGCTTCCAGGGTGCTCATGTTTTCGATAAGACGAGGTTGATCGGCGATGACGCTCTCCCGAACATAACCGACTAAAAATCCGGAAAAAATTCGGCGCGGATGTTTAAATAAAAGGACTCGAATTAATCCAGCGGGGACAAACACATGAATCGCTCACGGCGCGCACGCTCGCGCCACGAGGCACGCGCCGATGTCTGAGCGGCCCGCGCACAAAGCTTCGATGCACTCCATCGGCTCGAATCAACTGGGCATGCGCCAGTTCAACGAGCGCATCGTCTTGCAGGCAATCCGCCTGCATGGCGCGCTGCCGAAGGCCGAAGTCGCGCGCATGACGCGCCTGTCGATGCAGACGGTTTCGCTGATCGTCGATCATCTGATCGAAGACGGCCTGCTCGCTAAAGAGCCGCGTTCGCGCGTGCGCGGGCGCATCGGGCAACCGTCGGTGCCGATTTCGCTGCGCGCGGACGGCGCGTTTTCCATCGGCGTGAAAGTGGGGCGGCGCAGCCTCGACGTGCTGTCGATGGACTTCGCCGGCAACGTGCGCACGCGCGAAACGCTGGAGTATCCGTATCCGGATCCGCATACGCTGTTTCCCGCGCTGGAAGAGCGGCTCGCGCGCGTCACCGCCGCGCTCGCCGACGACGCGCGCAAGATCGCGGGCATCGGTGTCGCGGCGCCGTTGTGGATCGGCGGCTGGCGCGATTTCTTCGACACGCCGCCCGACGCGCTCGCGGCGTGGGACGACATCGACATCCGCGCGCGCATCGAAGCGATGACCGCGCTGCCGGTCGAATTCGCGAAGGACACGACCGCCGCGTGCGCCGCCGAACTCGTGATGGGCCAGGGGCGCGGGCTGCGCGATTTCCTGTATGTGTTCATCGGGACGTTCATCGGCGGCGGGCTTGTCATCGATGGCCGATTGCACGCGGGACCGGGCGGGAATGCGGGCGCGATCGGATCGCTGCCGCTCGTCGGCGGAGGCGGAGGGAAAGGCAAGCGCGCCGGGCAGTTGCTCAACACGGCGTCGGTGTACGTGCTGGAAAAGGCGCTCGCCGCGGCGGGCGCGCCGGCCGCCGCGGCGCACGATGAGCGCGCGTGGTCGCCGGAGTGGCGCGCGCTGTCGGAAGCGTGGATGCGCGAGACGTGTCCCGCGATCGCGACGGGCATCGCGTCGTCGGCTGCATTGCTCGATCTCGAAGCCGTGGTGATCGACGGTGAAATCGACCGGAATCTGCTGCGCGAAGTCATTGGCCGCACCGATGCGGCGCTCGGCAACTTCGACTGGCAAGGCATGACGCGGCCGCGTCTCGTCGAAGGGCAGATCGGCCCCGACGCCCGCGCGATGGGCGGCGCGATCCTGCCGCTTTACGCGCACTTCGCGCCGAAGCACGAGCTCTTTCTGAAGCCGCTCGACGTCTGAATCATTCGAGCGAAAGGCGCGCCGCGAATGCGAGCAGCGCCGCGGAGAACGTCCAGCGCTGCACCGTCTGCGCTTTCGGATGACGGCGCAGCCAGCCGGAAATACGCACCGCGCCCGCCGCGAGCGTCAGGTCGAACGCGACGCCGACAACGACCAGCACGACGCCCAATTCCACCACTTGCGACCAGACCGGCCCCGTCTCCGGCCGCACGAATTGCGGCAGCAGCACGGAGCAGAACAGCAGCGCCTTCGGATTGAGGATGCTGCTCAGAATGCCTTTCGTGTAGGCAGAGCGCAGCGTGGATGCAGTGTGTCCGGATGCGGCTTCGAGTCCGAAAGCGGGCGAGCGGAAGATCTGGATCGCCACGTACGAGAGATATAGGCCACCCGCGATACGCACGCCGTCGTAAAGCCACGGCGCGCTGCGCAAAAGCGCTGCAACGCCGAGCGCCGACAGCGTGACGTGCGTCGCGCGTGCCGTGGCGAGACCGGCGGCGACGGCGAGTCCGTGGCGGAATCCGCGCGTGCCGCTCGTCTGCAGCACGAGCGCCATGTCCGGTCCGGGCAGCGCGTAGACGACCGCGAGCGCGCCGATGAAAACCCAAAGCAAGTGTGCCGAAACCATGATGCGCTCCTGTTCAGAAGGCTTTATCGTGCCACTTCGGAAAGAGCGATTTATGGTCTTTTGAGGCGATTTTGCGAGTCGGGTTACAGCTTTCCTCTAAAATTTGAAGAGTTTAAAGGGGATAGCACCATGACTGAAATCGACCGCATCGATCGCGCGATGCTTGCTGCGCTCCAACACGACGGCCGCATGCCCGTCGCGAAACTGGCCGAGCGCGTCGGCCTGAGCGAAACGCCGTGCGCGCGCCGTCTCAGGCGTCTCGAAAGCGAGGGATTCATCGACGGCTATCGCGCCGTGCTGTCGCGCAAGGCGCTGGAACTGGGCGTCGTCGCGTTCGCGCAGGTGCGCTTCAGCGTGCACGACCGCGCGCTCTCGGATCGCTTCGAGCGCGAAATTCAGGGCATTGCCCGCATCGTGTCGTGCCACAACATTTCGGGGACGGCGGATTATCTGCTTCAGATCATCGCGCGCGATCTCGACGAATACGGCATCTTCATGCGCGACGTGCTGCGGACTTTGCCGGGCGTCACCGCCGTGGAATCGATGCTCTCGCTGCGTGAAGTCAAACGCGACAGCGGGCTTCCCCTGCCGTGAAGATTGTCTAGACAAGAAGCGACATCGCTCGAATGGCAAGCCTCGGGATTCCCCTAATACAACGTAGGTTGTATATACAAGAAGATGAAGTGAACTCGACGCGGGTTGTCGTTCGCGTCTGTCCACACTCACTTCTTGATGCGCAGGAGCAATCCGTGACTTCGACTTCCCGTTTTCGCGACACCGAGATCCGCGCGCCGCGCGGCACGCAACTCAGCGCAAAGAGCTGGCTGACCGAAGCGCCGCTGCGCATGTTGATGAACAATCTCGATCCCGAAGTGGCCGAGAATCCGAAGGAACTGGTCGTGTACGGCGGCATCGGCCGGGCGGCGCGCGACTGGGCGTGCTACGACAAGATCGTCGAAACGCTGAAGCGTCTGGAAGCGGACGAGACGCTGCTCGTCCAGTCGGGCAAGCCAGTCGGCGTGTTCAAGACGCACGAAAACGCGCCGCGCGTGCTGATCGCGAATTCGAACCTCGTGCCGCACTGGGCGAACTGGGAGCACTTCAACGAGCTCGACGCGAAAGGTCTCGCGATGTACGGCCAGATGACCGCTGGAAGCTGGATCTATATCGGCAGTCAGGGCATCGTGCAGGGCACGTATGAAACCTTCGTCGAGGCCGGGCGACAGCATTACGGCGGCGATCTCAAAGGTCGCTGGGTGCTTACCGCCGGTCTCGGCGGCATGGGCGGCGCGCAGCCGCTCGCGGCGACGCTCGCGCTCGCGTGTTCGCTGAACATCGAATGTCAGCAGAGCCGCATCGATTTCCGTCTGAAGACGCGTTACGTCGACGAACAGGCGACCGATCTCGACGACGCCCTCGCGCGCATCCGGCGCTACACGTCCGAAGGCCGCGCGATCTCCATCGCACTGTGCGCGAACGCGGCGGACGTGCTGCCCGAACTTGTGCGTCGCGGCGTTCGGCCGGACTTGGTCACCGATCAGACCAGCGCGCACGATCCGCTCAATGGCTATCTGCCGAAAGGCTGGACGTGGGCGCAGTATCGCGATCGCGCGCAAAGCGATCCCGCGGCGACCGTGAGGGCCGCGAAGCAATCGATGGCGGAGCACGTCCGCGCGATGCTCGCGTTCCGCGAACAGGGCGTGCCGACCTTCGACTACGGCAACAACATCCGCCAGATGGCCAAGGAAGAGGGCGTCGAGAACGCGTTCGACTTCCCGGGCTTCGTGCCGGCGTATATCCGGCCGCTCTTCTGCCGCGGCGTCGGGCCGTTCCGCTGGGCCGCGCTCTCGGGCAATCCCGAGGACATCTACAAGACCGATGCGAAGGTGAAGGAGATCATCGCCGATGACGCGCATCTGCATCGCTGGCTCGACATGGCGCGTGAGCGGATCAGTTTTCAGGGCTTGCCGGCGCGCATCTGCTGGGTCGGCCTCGGGCTGCGCGCGAAGCTCGGCCTGGCGTTCAACGAGATGGTGCGCAACGGCGAATTGTCGGCGCCGGTCGTGATCGGCCGCGACCATCTCGATTCCGGCTCCGTCGCGAGCCCGAATCGCGAAACCGAAGCGATGCAGGACGGCTCGGACGCCGTGTCCGACTGGCCGCTGCTCAACGCGCTGCTGAACACGGCGAGCGGCGCGACGTGGGTCTCGATCCACCACGGCGGCGGCGTCGGCATGGGCTTTTCGCAGCACGCGGGCGTCGTGATCGTCTGCGACGGGAGTCGTGAAGCCGATGCACGCATCGCGCGCGTGCTGCACAACGATCCGGCGACGGGCGTCATGCGCCATGCCGATGCCGGTTACGACATCGCGATCGAATGCGCGCGCGATCAAGGCCTCGATCTGCCGATGATCGACAAGCGATGAAAAAGCTCTGGCAACACTGCCACGCCGCGACGATGGCCGGCGGCAAGTATTCGGTCATCGACGACGCGGCGATCCTGACCGATGGCGCGCGCATCGAGTGGATCGGACCGCGCGCGGCCGCGCCGGATATCGGCGAATGCGAACGTGTCGAACTCGATGGCGCGTGGGTGACGCCGGGTCTGATCGACTGTCACACGCATCTGGTTTTCGGCGGCGATCGCAGCGGCGAATTCGAGGAGCGGCTCGAAGGCGTGAGCTACGCGGAGATCGCGGCGCGCGGCGGCGGCATCGCGAGTACGGTGCGCGCGACGCGCGAAGCCAGCGAAGACGCGCTGTTCAAAGCGGCGAAAACACGCGCGCTCGGCCTGCTGCGCGAAGGCGTGACCACGCTCGAAGTGAAGTCAGGCTACGGGCTCGATCTCGCGAACGAGCGGAAGATGCTCGCCGTCGCGCGTCGTCTCGGCGAAGCGCTGCCGCTGACCGTGCGCGCGACCTGCCTCGCCGCGCACGCGTTGCCACCCGAGTACGCGAATCGCGCGGATGACTATATCGCCCATATCTGCGATGAGATGCTGCCAGCGCTCGTCGAAGAAGGCCTGGTCGATGCCGTCGATGCGTTTTGCGAGCACATCGCGTTCTCCACGGAGCAAGTCGAGCGCGTGTTCCGATGCGCGCGCGATCTCGGCGTGCCAGTCAAAGTGCACGCGGAGCAGTTGTCGTCCTTGCATGGATCGTCGCTGGCGGCGCGGTATCGGGCGTTGTCGGCGGATCATCTCGAATACATGACCGAGGACGACGCCATCGCGATGGCGCAATCCGGCACCGTCGCCGTGCTTTTGCCGGGCGCGTTTTACATGTTGCGTGAAACGCAGTTGCCGCCCATCGACGCACTGCGGCGGCATCGTGTGCCGATCGCGCTCGCGAGCGATCTGAATCCGGGAACGTCGCCCGCGCTTTCGCTGCGCATGATGCTCAACATGGCCTGCACGCTCTTTCGCCTGACGCCCGAAGAAGCGCTCGCCGGCGTGACCTTGCATGCGGCAAAGGCGCTCGGCTTGCACGCGACGCACGGATCGCTCGAAGCGGGCAAGACCGCCGATTTCGTCGCCTGGCGCATCGGCAGGCCGGCCGAGCTTTCGTACTGGCTCGGCGGCGCGCTCCCGAACCGCGTCGTGCGGGGCGGTGCGGAGGTCGATATCGAGCGCATCGCCCGATGAAACAAACGCCTCGTCCGAACCGGAACGAGGCGTTTCACCAAGAAAAGAAACGATGAGGCGCGGCGTTACGTGCGCTTGCGGATCATTCCCCAGACGACGAGCAGGATGATTGCGCCGATCACCGAGGCGATCCAACCCGCCGGTTGTCCCGGCTGATACCAGCCGAGCGCCCGGCCGACGTACCCCGCGATCAGCGATCCGGCGATGCCGAGGACGATGGTCATGATCCAGCCCATGCTGTCGTCGCCCGGCTTCAGTGCGCGCGCGATGAGACCGACGACGAGTCCGACGATCAAAGTACCGATAAATGCAAGCATGCGGTCGCTCCTTGACTAAGTTTTACGGCGTTTTGATTGCGTTTGCGGAAGGATTCCGGACGATCCGGTACATCCAAAGTAGCACGGCGCAATGCGTTTGGGTATGACACTAGCCGTTCGGCTAACCCGTGGAGCACGAACGATGCCGCGTCCCGCCCCAAGGTAAAATTCGTCGCATTGCCTCTCTGCATGCGTTGCTACGATATGACCGATTCCGAATTCCCCTCCACCGACGAAGCCATCCACGAAGACCGCCTCTGGCGCGACGACGGCTGGACCGCGCGCGTCATCAAGAACGAGGACGACGACGGCTGGGCCGTCGAGATGATTCAGGCAGGCGAGGCGGAACCCGCGCTCGTCGGCCCGTGGACAATGGGCCGCGACAAGAAAAATCCGAAGCCGCTCGATGCAGGCGCGTTCCGCACGCTCGTCAAGACGGCGTCGGAAGTCTTGCGTCGCCATGAACAGCAACGTCATGCGATGTTGAACAAGAACGTCACCATCGACGTGCGGGGTGAGGACATCACCGTCACGCTGGAGATCGTTCCGGATGAAGACGATCCCTACGCCAATCTCAAAGCCTTCGATGCGTACGGCGCGCAGCTCGCGTTCGTGCGTGTGTCGCCGGCGTTCAAGCTCAGCAAGGCGAGCGCCGAACGCTGGGCCGAGAACGATTTCGCCAAGCCGAACTGAATCGGCTGCAGACCGCGCATGGCGCGGGCACAAATAGAAACGCCGTCGCGCTTTCGTGCGACGGCGTTTGAAGAAATCTTGCGAGTCGAAGCGGCGCTCAGCCCTTTCTGACGACGAACTCGATTCGGCGATTCGCGAAACGTCCGCTGGCAGTATCGTTGTCGGCGATCGGATTGGCGTCGCCGTAGCCCGCTGCCGTGAGCGATTGCGGCGGCACGCCGTTACGCACGAGGAAGCCTCGGACCGCCTGAGCGCGTTCCTTTGACACTTCCAGCTTGGCCGCCGCTCCGCCCTGGGCATCCGAATAACCCGCGATTTCGAGATTCACCATCGAACCCTTGGCCGCGCAGTTCTTGAGCAGCTGCGCCGTCTCGCCGAGCGTGGCGTAGGCGCTTTCCGGCACCTGCGCACTCGAACGCTCGAAATTGACAACCTGAAGGTCGAGCACGCGCGTCAGCTTGTCGCCGGAGCAAGGCGTGTCCGTGGCGAGCAGGCTCTTTAGCGCGCTGCGAAAGGATCGTGTCGCCGTGGCGACCGCGCCGTCCACGTCGAACGCCGCGACCTGGAACATGCCGCCGAGCGAGCTTCTCATCCTATCGACCCAGCCGAGCTTCGCGTTTGCGGCCGCGCCGCTCAGTTCCACCTTCGAGCCGGTGATCTTGGCTTCCGCGCCGGGCACGGCCATGAGCGGGAAGAAGTCGCTCAGACGCGAAAGCCAGGCTGCCGGGCGTGTTTCGGCAACGACGGAAATATCAGCCGTGTAGGCTTTGCCGAAGCGAGCCGTCAATGCGTCGATGAGATGCTTCTTCTCTGCTTCGGTGCCGACCGTCGCCTCGATCGCCGGGATGCCCGCCGAGTTGACGCTGAACAGCAACTGCGCGTCTTTCCATGAAGCCGGCGCGGCTTTCATTGCCGAGGCCGATTGCGGTGCCGCCGCCGTGTTGGCCGACGCATCGATGGATGACACGGCCGGCGTTTCATCGCTGACCGGCGAGACCGATGGCGTCGCGGAGGAAGCCTGCGTCGACGCATCGGCGACCGGCTGCGTGGCTGGCGCGGCGCTCAGATCGACGCTTTCGCCATGCGTGAAGCCACGGTAATAGACGAGCGCGAGGATGACGGCCAACACAGCGAAAAGCAGCCAGATCCACTTGTTCGAACGCTTCTCCGCCGGCTTGCGAACCGGTGCGCGCATCGGCGGCGGCGAGGGGGGCAAGGACGGCGCGGGTTTGGGCGCCGGGGCGCTTTGCGTGACGGCTTTCACGACGGGTTCGGGCGCAAGCGCTACCGCGACGTCGCCGTCGATGCGCGGTTCGAGGCTCGATGCGACGGTATCGAGGCGCGGCGTGATGCAACTGGTGAAGCCTTCGGTGTTGCCAACGCCGATGGCCGTCGCGACCGCGTTCGACATCGACGAATTGATCTCGCCGACCTGATCGCGCAGGAGCTTGGGCACCTGCGGCAGTCCCCACTGTGCAAGCAGGAAGTGGCGTTTCATGACGCCGAACAGCACGGCCGCCACGATGCCGGCGAGCGCCGACGTCGCTTGCGTCGGAACGCCGGTTTCTGCCGAGACGGCGTCGGTCAGGGCATCGACACGCTGGCCCGTCGCGAGCGCGGCAAGCGAGTGCCCGGTGGTTTCGAGCTGCTTGAGCCCGCCGGTGGTGGCGATCAGCTTTGAGAACTGTTCCGCGATGTAGGCGTTGGTCTCCGGCTGCATGATGACGGCGTAGACCGACTGCGAGCCGGGCACGAGCGTCGCCCGGTCCATGAGCGAGGCGACGAGTCCGGGCGCGATGCGCGCCGCGAGTTGCCGGACCATTTGCCCAGGTATGCCGAACTGCTGCGACAACTGCTCCGCGACGTTTTCCGAGATCGCGGCGTTGACCGCCTGGACCAGATTGATGCTCATCGACTGAATTTCCTTTCTACATGAGCGCTTAACGCAAGCGCAGAAGCGCAGCGGATTCTATATGCACAGTTATCCTAAAAAGAATCGTGCAAACTTCTTTACAAAAACGGTGCTTCGATGCGACTTGCCTTACGCTTTTTTTAGCGTGCAAGCGGGCTCATTTGCGAGAAAAATTTGAGAATCCGCTTGCAGGCGATGCCGAGCCACGACGGTTCGGCGGGCGCGGTTTCCGCGCTTTTCACGGAAAGCGCGACGAGCGACAGCATGGAATGAGACTGGATGAGCGTGCGATACGAAGCGTCGAGCGGCGACGTCCACGCGCACGAGCGGCAATCGTGCTTCGCGCACATATTGCAGGGAGGTTGATCGCGGTTCATGGCAGAGTCCTTTACAAGTATCCGCACATGATCTTCGATACGGGATCGCAAGGCGATCAGAGCCTTCCGATTGAACTCTTGGTTTTATTTTCGGAAATAGGACAAACTAGCTTGATAAATCCGGCACTGTTCGCACCAAAGGAGATGGCGATGCATTATCTGTTGATTTACGAACTTCGGTCTGACTATCTGGAGCGCCGCGCGCAGTTTCGCGATGAACATCTGGCGCTCGCGTGGGCGGCGGTCGAACGGGGCGAAATCGTGCTCGCCGGGGCGCTCGATGCACCCACCGATCGCGCGATGCTGCTGTTTCACAGCGAATCGCCCGCCGCCGCCGAAGATTTCGCGAAGAACGATCCTTACGTGACGAACGGGCTGGTGGAGCGTTGGGAAGTGCGCAAGTGGAACACGGTCGTGGGCGCGAACGCAGCCACGCCCGTGCGATAGCGCGACGCGAAGATCACGCGTCGGCGGTTTCTTCCTCCGGCCGGTCCCGCCGCGAGGAACCGCGCCGCTGCGCCGAGCGATACAGGCTCGTCAACGTATCGTCGATCTGTTGCGAACGCTCGAAGAGCGTCGCGAGCCAGTCGACGAACGCGGATACGCGCGGCGTCGCCTGACGGCTCTTCAGGAACGCCACCGACACCTTGAGCGGCGGCGATTTCCATTGCGGCAGCACTTCGCGCAACTGTCCCGAGCGCAGATAAGGCTGCGCCGCGATCCGCAGCGGCTGAATGAGCCCGAGCCCTTCGACGCCGCACGCGAGGTACGCGTGCTCGTCCGCGACCTGAACGAAACCGCGCATCTTCATCGTGACGGCTTCGCCGTCGACAGCGAAATCGAAATCGGCCGGGCGCCCGCTTTTCTCGGCAAGACAGTTCACCGCGACGTGCTGCGCGAGCTCGTCGAGCGTTTCCGGCGTGCCGTGCTTCTCCAGATACGCGGGACTCGCGCACGTCACCTGTTCGAGCATGCCGAGCCGGCGCGCGATCAATCCGGAATCGGGCAATTCGCCGAGCTGCACGCTGCAATCGACGCCTTCGCCGACGAGATCCACATTGCGATTGCCGATGCCGATCGACAGTTCGATCTGCGGATAGCGCGCGTGGAACTCCGGCAGCGCGGGCACGACGATCGACGTCGCGACGGTATCCGGCATTTCGACGCGCAGCCGTCCGCGCAGGCGCTCTTCGCCCGCGCCGAAACCGGATTCGAGCTCGTCGATATCGGAGAGAATTTGCGCGCAGCGCTCGTAATAAGCGGCGCCGTCGACGGTGAGATTCAGGCGCCGCGTCGTGCGTGCGAGCAATTGCACGCCGACTAGCGCTTCGAGTTGTTGCACGGTCGTCGAAACACTCGCGCGCGGCATGCCGAGCGACTCGGCGGCGCGCGTGAAACTGTTCGTATCGACGACACGCGTAAAGACACGCATGGCATGGACGCGATCGATCACGTTGAGTTTTCCTTTTATGACGATTGAATGGCGATGCGCGAGAAAAAACGACTTCACCGCGGCTGCGAAACCGCGGAAAAAAGGCGCATCGGCGATGGTTGAATCGTACGGACGGGAAGCGTCAACGTGAATACACAAAAATGGCGGATTCTTGCCTGATTCTTTTCGACGGCGAATCCTGCGCGCGTCACAGCATCGGCATTTCGCCGCGCAGGCGGCCCGCGACGCCCGAGAAGTCGCTGCCCGACGGCGCCTGATAAAGCCGCAGGCCCATCTCGGGAAGGATCGAGAGCAGATGATCGAAGACGTCGCCCTGAATGCGCTCGTATTGCGTCCACGCGGTCGTCGCGGTGAAGCAATAAACCTCGACAGGGATGCCGTCCGATTGCGGCTCCATCATTCGCACCATGATCGCCATGTCCTGGCGAATCTCCGGATGGCGCTGCAAAAACGCAAGCCCGTACGCGCGGAACGTGCCGATGTTCGTGAGCCGCCGCCGGTTCGCGGGCTCGTTCGCGAGTTCGCCGAGATTGCGGTTGGTTTGCTCCACCTCGGTCTGCTTCTGTTCCAGATAATCGTGCAGCAGGCGAAAGCGTTTCAGGCGCGCAGTCTCTTCCTCGGTGAGAAAGCGCACGCATTGCGCGTCGATACGCATCGTCCGCTTGATGCGCCGCCCGCCCGATTCGAACATGTGCCGATAGTTGCGATAGCTCTCCGAAAAGAGCTTGTAGGTCGGCACCGTGGTCACGGTGTTGTCCCAGTTCTGCACCTTGACGGTGTGCAGCGCGATGTCCTTCACGAAGCCATCGGCGGCGGCTTGCGGCATTTCGATCCAGTCGCCGATGCGCAGCATGTCGTTCGACGTCAGTTGCGTGCTCGCGACGAGCGACAGCAAGGTGTCCTTGAACACGAGTAGCAGCACGGCCGAAAGCGCGCCGAGACCGGAGAGCATCCAGAGCGGCGAACGGTCGATCAGTATCGACAGGACGAGCACGCCGCATACGAGCGCGAGTCCGAGCTTGCCGATCTGGATGTAGCCTTTGATCGAGCGTGTCTGCGCTTCCTTGCTTTCCGCATAAACGTCCTGCCACGCGGACAGCGCGCTGCCCGCGGCGAAGAACATGCAGATCCACGCGCCGCCGTGCGCGACGCGGCCGATGATCGTCGCCCAGTGACCGATGCGCGGCACTTCGTCGATGCCGAGCGCGACCGTCGCGAACGGCACCGCATACCAGAGCCGGTGATAAGCGCGATGCTTGATGAACGCGCGGTCCCACTTCTGATGCCCCGCGAGCACGAGCAGGCGATGCGCGACATGGAGCACGATGCGGGCCACGACCCATTGCACGAAGAGCGCGATCAGCGCGAGCGCGACGAGACCCGCGACCGTTTGCGCCCACGGATGAATGGCGAGCAGATGCGGCAGCGGATCGGGCAGGAAATCGAAATTCATAGGGATCGTGGAGGACTGAAGACGCGCGATCTTGCATCGCGACGCGCTCCGTATTGTGCATGATCGTGCGCGTTCGAGGCATCGGATGCGGCCGAGTTGCGGGCCGTGGCGCGCCTTATCGAAAACCCGAGTTCGATGAAAATGAATTTTTTTTGGCCGGATTTTCGAGTAAATATACTTTCATCGCGTTCAATCGCCATGAGGGCGCAGCGCATTTCATGTCCCGTTCACTATCGGTCCGTGCGCCGTCGAGCGCCGACGATCTGATCTCCGCGCGCATCGCGGCGGCCATGCCGACGCTCACGCCGATCCATCGGCGCATGGGGGCGTTCGTGCTCGCGAACCTGTTCCGCTCGGCGACGATGCGTATCGACGAACTGGCGGGCGCGGTGGGCGCGTCGGTGGCGACGGCGAACCGTTTTGCGCGTGCGCTCGGCTTCTCCGGCTATCCCGCGTTTCGCGAGGCGCTCGTGCGCGGCTTCGAGGCGACCATCGCGCCGGTCGAGCGCTTGCGCACCGCGCTCGAATCGCCGGCGAGCGGCGCCGAAGTATTCGATGCATCGCTTGCACAGGCGGCGGCGAATCTGCGTCTCGCGCAAACATCCGTCGATGGCGCGAGGGCCGAAGCGATCGTCGATACGATTCTCGCCGCGCCGCGCGTCTTCGTGATCGGCTACGGCGCGAGCGCGTTTCTCGCCGGCCTGATGGAGCACGGTCTCACGCCGTATTGCGCGAACGTGCAATCGCTCGCGCTGATGGGCGGGCCGTCGCACGCGGCGCGCAGGCTTTTCACGGCTTCGCGCGGCGATGTGCTCGTCGCGATCGCGTTCCCGCGCTATGTCGACGACACCATCACGCTTGCGCGGCTCGCGCGCGATCACGGCTTGCGCGTGGTCGCGTTGACGGACAGCGCCGCGTCGCCGCTCGCGCAGGTCGCCGATCTCGTGCTCGCGATCCGAGCCGAACGCAGGCTCGCGGCGAATTGCGATACCGCCGTGCTCGCCGTCATCGAAGCGCTGTGCGATGCGGTCGCGCATCGGGCGAAGCGTTCGGTGGAGGCGGCATCGGGATTGACCGAATTCGTGTTGCCGTGGCTCGTCGCCCCGGCGCTCGCCAAAGATGCGCACGCCGCTCATACGACGCGCCGCACGACCGTGAAACGACACACTCACAGGGAACCGCGCGACTCATGAAGGTCACACCAGTCATTGCGATTCACGGCGGCGCGGGCACGCTCCTGCGCAGCGCGATGAACGCCGAAACGGAAGGGCGCTATCTCGCCGCGCTCACCGACATTCTCAGCGCGGCTCAGCGCGTGCTCGCCGATGGCGGCAGCGCGCTCGACGCCGTCACCGAAGCCGTGCGTCTGCTCGAAGACTGTCCGCTCTTCAACGCGGGGCACGGCGCGGTGTTCACGGCGGCCGGCACGCACGAACTCGACGCCTCCGTGATGGACGGCGCGACGCTCGAAGCGGGCGCGATCAGTTGCGTGACGCGCGTGAAGAACCCGGTGCTCGCCGCGCGCCGCGTGCTCGACGCGAGCGATCACGTCATGTTTACGGGCGCCGGCGCGGAAGCCTTCGCGCAGTCGCAGGGTCTCGAATTCGTCGATCCGTCGTACTTCTACACGGAAGCGCGCTTTCAGCAATGGCAGAAGGCGCGTGGCACGTCCGGCACCATGCTCGATCACGATGCGATGACGAAATTCGCCTTCGATAACGGCCCGGACGATCCTATCGATCCCGACAAGAAGTTCGGCACGGTCGGCGCGGTCGCGCTCGATTCGAACGGTCATCTCGCGGCGGCGACGTCGACGGGCGGCATCACGAACAAGCAGGCGGGTCGCGTCGGCGATGCGCCCCTGATCGGCGCGGGCTGCTATGCGAACGACGCGACGTGCGCGGTTTCGACCACGGGCACGGGCGAGATGTTCATCCGCATGCTCGCGGCGTATGACGTGTCGGCGCAGATGGAATATCGCGGCGTGTCGCTGGAAGAAGCATCGAACGATGTCGTGATGAACAAGCTGCCGCGCATCGAAGGACGCGGCGGACTCGTCGCCGTCGATGCGAAAGGCAACGTCGTGCTGCCGTTCAACACGGAAGGCATGTATCGCGGATTCGCGCGCGTGGGCGAAGCGCCCGTCACGGCGATCTATCGATGATGACGCTGCCCGAAGCGTGCGTCATCGACGTACACGGCCTGTCCGTGAATTTCCGCTCGCGCTCGCGCACCATCGAAGCGGTGCGCAACATCTCGTTTAGCGTCGACCGCGGCGAGACGCTTGCGATCGTCGGCGAATCGGGCTCGGGCAAGTCGGTCACGTCGCTCGCGCTCATGCGTCTCGTCGAGCATGGCGGCGGACAGATCGTGTCGGGCAGCATCGCGTTTCGCCGGCGCAACGGGCAAGTGCTCGATCTCGCGAAAGCACCGTCGGCGACGATGCGCGGTGTACGCGGCGCGGACATCGCGATGATCTTCCAGGAGCCGATGACATCGCTCAATCCTGTGTTCACGGTCGGCGACCAGATTGCGGAAGCGATCGCGTTGCATCAAGGCAAGAGCCGTTCCGATGCGCGCGCCGAGGCATTGCGTCTGCTCGATCTCGTGCGGATTCCCGAGGCGAGGCGCGTGTTCGCGCGCTATCCGCATCAGTTGTCGGGCGGCATGCGCCAGCGCGTGATGATCGCGATGGCGCTCTCGTGCAAGCCCGCGCTCTTGATCGCCGATGAGCCGACGACCGCGCTCGACGTGACGATTCAGGCGCAGATCCTGCAACTCGTGCGCGGCTTGCAGGACGAGATGAACATGGGCGTGATCTTCATCACGCACGACATGGGCGTGGTCGCGGAAGTGGCCGATCGCGTGCTCGTCATGTATCGCGGCGAGAAGGTGGAAGAGGCGCCATCGGACGCGCTGTTTCATGCGCCGAAGCATCCGTACACGAAAGCGCTCCTCGCCGCCGTGCCGACGCTCGGCGCGATGCGCGGCACCGATCGTCCCGCGAAATTTCCGATCCTCGAAGTCGAGTCCGCCGACATCGCGCCCGACGATGCGAGCGCGTTGCGTCCGTCGGAAGCGGTCGAGAAGGAGAAGCAGCCCGCCGTCGATGAAGCCATTGAACCGATACTGCGCGTGCGCGATCTGGTCACGCGCTTTCCGGTGAAGAGCGGCCTCTTTGGCCGAACGACGGCGGCAGTGCACGCGGTCGAACGCGTGAGCTTCGACTTGCGGCCTGGCGAAACGCTTGCGCTCGTCGGCGAATCGGGTTGCGGCAAATCGACGACGGGACGTTCGCTGCTCAGGCTCGTCGAGAGCCAGAGCGGTTCCATCGAATTCGACGGACGCGATATCAGCAAGCTCGAAGGTCACGCGTTGCAGGCGCTCAGGCGCAATATCCAGTTCATTTTTCAGGACCCGTTCGCGTCGCTCAATCCGCGTCTGACCGTGGGCTTTTCGGTGATGGAACCGCTGCTCGTGCATGGCGTCGCGAGCGGAAGAGAAGCACAGGCGCGGGTCGACTGGCTGCTCGACAAAGTGGGCTTGCCGCCCGAAGCCGCGCAACGTTATCCGCATGAATTCTCGGGCGGTCAGAGGCAGCGCATCGCGATTGCGCGCGCGCTCGCGTTGAACCCGAAAGTCGTGATCGCCGATGAATCCGTGTCCGCGCTCGATGTCTCCGTGCGCGCGCAGATCGTCAATCTGATGCTGGATTTGCAGCGCGAACTGGGCGTCGCGTATCTCTTCATTTCGCACGACATGGCGGTCGTGGAGCGCGTGAGTCATCGCGTGGCGGTGATGTATCTCGGGCAGATCGTCGAGATCGGGCCGCGCGCGGCGGTGTTCGAAGCGCCGCGTCATCCGTACACGCGCAAGCTGATGAGCGCGGTGCCGGTCGCCGATCCGTCGCGTCGGCACGCGAAGCGCATGCTCGCCGCCGACGAGATTCCAAGCCCGATCCGCAAGCTCGGCGATGAGCCGATCGTCGCAAAACTGGTTGCTGTCGGACCTGATCACTTTGTCGCCGAGCATCAAGTTGGCGGCGCTTACTAAAAGCAATTCGAAGAGCACCTCGAAAAGCACTTCAACAAGGAGTCCAACGATGCCGTCCTTCAAATTGCGCGCGATGCTCGCAGCAAGCGCGTTCGCCACATTGACCGTTCTCGCGCCGGTCGCTGCGCACGCGCAAAGCACCGCCGTGATGGCCGTCGCCTCGACCTTCACGACGATGGATCCGTACGACGCCAACGACACGCTCTCGCAAGCCGTGGCGAAGTCGTTCTACGAAGGCTTGTTCGGTTTCGACAAGGACATGAAGATTCGCAACGTGCTCGCGACGAGCTACGAGGCGAGCCCCGACGCGAAGGTGTACACGATCCATCTGCGCAAGGACGTGAAGTTCCAGGACGGCACCGACTTCAACGCCGATGCGGTGAAGGCCGTCTTCGACCGCGTGACGAATCCGGACAACAAGCTGAAGCGCTACAACCTCTTCAACAAGATCGAGAAGACCGAAGTGGTCGATCCGTACACGGTGAAGATCACGCTGAAGATTCCGTTCTCGGCGTTCATCAACGTGCTCGCGCACCCGTCGGCGGTGATGATCTCGCCGACCGCGCTGCAGAAATACGGCAAGGACATCGCGTTCCATCCGGTCGGCACGGGGCCGTTCGAGTTCGTCGAATGGAAGCAGACCGACGACCTGAAAGTGAAGAAGTTCACGGGCTACTGGCGCAAGGGCTTGCCGAAGATCGACATGATCGACTGGAAGCCCGTGGTCGATAACAACACGCGCGCCGCGCTCATGCAAACGGGCGAAGCGGACTTCGCGTTCTCGATTCCGTTCGAGCAGGCCGCGACGCTCAAGTCGAGTCCGAAGGTCGATCTGATCGCGGCGCCTTCGATCATTCAGCGCTACGTCAGCATGAATACGCTGCAGAAGCCCTTCGACAATCCGAAGGTGCGCGAGGCGATGAACTACGCGATCAACAAGGAAGCGCTCGTCAAGGTCGCGTTCGCGGGTTATGCCGTGCCGTCCGAAGGCGTCGTGCCGCCGGGCGTCGACTACGCGACGCCGAAGCTCGGACCGTGGAAATACGATCCCGCGAAGGCGCGCGAGCTGTTGAAGGAAGCCGGTTATCCGAACGGCTTCGAAACCGTGTTGTGGTCCGGCTATAACCACACGACCGCGCAGAAGATCATCCAGTTCGTGCAGCAGCAACTCGCGCAAGTGGGCGTGAAGGCATCGGTCGAAGCGCTCGAAGCGGGGCAGCGCGTGCAGCGCATCGAGAGCGCGCCCGATCCGAAGACCGCGCCGGTACGCATGCTCTACATCGGCTGGTCGTCGTCGACGGGCGAAGCGGACTGGGCGATCTCGCCGCTCCTGAGCGGCGGCTCGTTCCCGCCGAAGCTCTTCAACACGGCGTACTACAAGAACGATCAAGTCGATGACGATCTGCAAAAAGCGCTCGCGACGACCGATCGCAACGAGAAAGCGAAGCTCTACGCCGATGCGCAAAAACGCATCTGGGCCGACGCACCGTGGATCTTCCTCGTCACGGAAAAGGTCGTGTATGCGCGCAGCAAGCGTCTGTCGGGCGCATACGTAATGCCGGACGGCTCGTTCAACTTCGACGAAATCGCAATCAAGTGATGGACGACGGCCGGGCTTCATCGCCCGGCCTTATCTGACGAACACGATGCTCAACTTCATCGCCAAACGCCTGTTCGGATTGCTGCCGACACTCTTCATCGTCGCAGTGCTGGTGTTCTTCTTCGTGCACATGCTGCCGGGCGATCCCGCGCGTCTCGCAGCAGGCGCGGAAGCCGACGAAGCCACGGTCGCGCTCGTGCGCGCCGATCTCGGCCTCGACAAGCCGCTGCCGCAACAGCTCGTGAGCTTCTTCGGCAAGGTCGTGCATTTCGATTTCGGCATGTCCACGCGCAGCAAGCGGCCCGTGTCGACGGAAATCGCCGAGCGCTTCATGCCGACCTTGTGGCTCACGCTCGCGAGCATGGTATGGGCCGTGATCTTCGGCATGACCATCGGCATCGTGTCGGCGGTGTGGCGCAATCGCTGGCCCGATCGACTGGGCATGACGCTCGCGGTGTCGGGCATCTCGTTTCCGGCCTTCGCGCTCGGCATGCTGCTGATGGAAATCTTCTCGGTGAAGCTCGGCTGGCTGCCCATCGTCGATGACGGAACGTGGAAAGGCTACGTGCTGCCATCGATCACGCTGGGCGCGGCGGTGGCCGCCGTCATGGCGCGCTTCACGCGCGCGTCGTTCGTCGAAGTGCTCGGCGAGGACTTCGTGCGTACCGCGCGCGCCAAGGGCGTGCATGAGCCGATGGTCATCGTGAAGCACTGCCTGCGCAACGCGATGATTCCCGTCGTCACGATGATGGGCCTGCAATTCGGCTTTCTGCTCGGCGGCTCGATCGTCGTCGAGAAGGTGTTCAACTGGCCGGGCCTTGGCCGCCTGCTCGTCGATGCCGTCGAGATGCGCGACTATCCCGTGATTCAGGCAGAGGTGCTGCTGTTCTCGCTGGAGTTCATCGTGATCAATCTGATCGTGGACGTGCTGTACGCGATCATCAATCCGACCATTCGCTTCAAGTGAGGACGCGATGAGCGTGACAGCCGAAAGCGCGGCAACCGCGCCGCAAGAGATCCGCACGCCGTGGACCGAGTTCTGGCGCAAGTTCAGGCGGCAACACATCGCGATGATCGCGGCCGTGTTCGTGCTGCTGCTGATCGTGATCGCGATCATCGCGCCGTACATCGCGCCGTATGACCCGGAAAACTACTTCGACTACGACGCCCTCAACGCCGGTCCTTCGGCTGCGCACTGGTTCGGCGTCGATGCTCTGGGCCGCGACATTCTGAGCCGCATACTCGTCGGCAGCCGCATATCGTTGACGGCGGGATTGCTCTCGGTCGTGCTCGGCGCGGTGATCGGCACGTTCTTCGGCTTGCTCGCGGGCTACTACGAAGGATGGTGGGACCGCATCGTGATGCGTATCGCGGACGTGCTCTTCGCGTTTCCCGGCATTCTGCTCGCGATCGGCGTCGTCGCGATTCTCGGTAACGGCATGGTGAATGTCGTGTGCGCGGTCGCGATCTTCAGCGTTCCCGCGTTCGCGCGGCTCGTGCGCGGCAATACGCTCGCGCTGAAGCATCTCACGTATATCGAGGCGGCCAAGAGCATCGGCGCCTCGGACTGGACGATACTCGCGCGGCACATTCTGCCCGGCACGATTTCATCGGTGGTCGTGTACTTCACGATGCGGATCGGCACGTCGATCATCACGGCCGCGAGCCTGTCGTTTCTCGGACTCGGCGCGCAGCCGCCGACGCCCGAGTGGGGCGCGATGCTCAACGAAGCGCGCGCCGACATGGCGATGGCGCCGCATGTCGCCATCTTCCCGAGTCTCGCGATCTTCTTCACGGTGCTCGCGTTCAATCTGCTCGGCGACGGCCTGCGCGACGCGCTCGATCCGAAGCTCGACCGGCCATGATGCACATCGGCTCGCTCGTCGCGGGGCCGCGCGGCACGATCGCGGATGTCGCGGGCGTGACGGTCGGTCATTGCACGCTTGCGCAAGGCGCGGTGCAGACCGGCGTCACGGTGATTCGTCCGCATGACGGCGACGTGTATCGCCACAAGGTGCCCGCTGCGGCGTGCGTCATCAACGGGTTCGGCAAGAGCGTCGGGCTCGTTCAGGTCGACGAGCTCGGCGTGATCGAAACGCCGATCGCGCTGACCAACACATTCGGCGTCGGCACGCTCGCCAATGCGCAGATTCGCGCGGCCATTGCTGCGAATCCGCGCATCGGACGCGAAGACCCGAGCGTGAATCCGCTCGTGTTCGAATGCAACGATGGCTATCTCAACGACATGCAGGCGCTCGCGATTCACGAAGCGCACTACACGAGCGCACTCGATGCGTGCAGTGTCGAGTTCGAGCGCGGCGCGGTCGGCGCCGGGCGGGGCATGTCGTGCTTCGAACTGAAGGGCGGCATGGGTTCGGCTTCGCGTGTGGTGCATATCGGCGGCGACGCTTATACGACGGGCGCGCTCGTGCTCGCCAATTTCGGCAAGCTGCAGCAATTGATTGTCGAAGGCGAAGCGCTCGGTCGCAAACTTCAATCGAGCATCGATGAGAAGCCCGAGCAAGGATCGATCATCATGTTGATCGCCACCGATGCGCCGCTCGATGCACGTCAGTTGCGCCGTCTCGCGATGCGCGCCGCCGCCGGTCTCGCACGCACCGGATCGGTCTTCGGACACGGCAGCGGCGACATCTCGCTCGCCTTCACGACCGCGTACACCGTGCCGCACGATGCAGACTTCATCGCGATGCCGCCGCTCATCAACGACGCGCGTCTCGATCCGCTGTTTCAAGCCGCCGCCGATGCCACCGAACAGGCGATCCTCGATGCGCTTTACAGCGCGGAAACGGTCGCCGGGCGCAACGGTCATCGGCGCATCTCACTCAAGGACGCATTGAGAACACGACCATGAAAGTGCTGATCTCGGTGGATATCGAAGGCATCGCGGGCGTGTTTCATCCGGAGCAGACGCGCGCCGGCAACACGGAATACGAACAGGCGCGCCGCTGGATGTCGCGCGAAGCCGATGCGGCCGCGCAAGGTGCATTCGATGGCGGCGCGACGCAAGTCTGGATCAACGATTCGCATGGCGGCTTTCGCAATCTGATGCCCGATCTCATCGATCAACGCGCGCGGCTCGTGCTCGGCAAGCCGCGCACGCTCGGCATGATGGCGGGACTGGAGGCATCGCCGGAAATCGTGTTCATGATCGGCTATCACGCGCGCGCGCAAAGCCGCGGCATTCTCGCGCATACGATCAACAGCGCGGCCTTTGCGCGCGTCATGCTCGACGGCGAGGAAGTGGGCGAGGCCGGACTCTATGGGCGGCTTGCCGAGGAACGCGGCGCACGCGTCGCGCTGCTGACCGGCGACGACGTGTTCGGCGCCGAAACGCTGCCCGCATTCCCAGGCGCGCGCTTTCTCTGCGTGAAGACGGCGCACGGCTATTCGAGCGGTGTCACCGAAACGCCCGCCGCAGCGTGCGAGGCGATCCGGCTCGCCGCGCGCGAAACGATCGAAACGTCTTCCGGACATGCCCGCCGTCCGGCGATCACGGAACACCGCTGCGAGTTGCGCGCGCAAACGAGCGCATTCGCCGATCTCTTCTGCCAATGGCCGACGCTCGAACGCATCGATGCCGTGACGCTCGCTTTCGATGCGCCTTCGATGGAGCATGTCGTGCGGATACTCAATTGCCTTTCGGCAATGTCTTTCATGATACGGTGAGTGGTTGAACCAGGCGCTTCGAGTATCGTTAGAATGGCGTCTTTCGCGAGACCGCTCATGGTTTCGACTTGCTTGCAGACGACGCTCATGCATACCGTGAAGCTTGAACATAACGACGACGAAGTCCTCGATCCCGCCGATCCGCAACTTGTCGTGCGCGGCTCGCTCTTCATCGACGGTCACGATGCCGGTTGCTGGGAAGAGCGGCGCGACGGCACATGGGCGGCGCATGTGCGGCACAAGGGCGGCTGGATCGTCGAGACGAGCCGTGGCGCGCTGATCGAGCGGCTCGCCCGCGGGGCATAACGCAGTTTTCTTCGAACTGATTTAACACATTTCATGTATCTGTCGATCATCGCCGTGGGGCTCGGCGGCGGGCTGGGTTCGTTGCTCAGATGGGTCCTCGGCTTGCGCCTGAATGCGATTTTTCCGAATCTGCCGCTCGGCACCTTTGCGGCGAACGTCATTGCGGGCTACATCATCGGCGTCGCAGTCGCTTTTTTCGCGCGCTTTCCCGATATTTCGGTGGAGTGGCGCCTGTTCATCATCACCGGATTGATGGGCGGCCTGTCCACGTTTTCCACGTTCTCGGCCGAAGTGGTCGCGCATCTGCAGCAAGGGCGGCTCGGCTGGGCGCTCGGGGAGATCGCGATTCACGTTGGCGCGTCGCTCGTGATGACCGCGCTCGGCATCGCGACGGTGGCCGTCGCTTCCTGAAGGACCCGATCGGCGGCGCGGCATCGGCATCCGTCTTTTTATCGATTTGAACGTTTGCGCGCGCCGATTCCGCTCATTCCCGTAAAGTTTTTTTTCCCGCGTTTTGAACGCTAGACCCTCGCTGCTTCGGCAGCGGTTTTTTCTTTTGACAGTAACGAAGGTGATGAAATGCCAGGCCTGCCGCTCATCGAAGTCAGACCGTATCGTGCGAGCGATCTCGACGGTGTAATCGATCTGTTCCAACGCGCCGTTCGCGAAACGGCATCGGCCGACTATAACGAAGCGCAGATCGCAGCCTGGTCGCAAGCCGATCGCGACGAATGGGAACTCGCGCGCTTGAGCCGCCCGACTTGGGTCGGACTTGTCGACGGCGAACTCGCGGGCTTCGCCGATCTCGAGAAGAACGGTCTCATCGACATGATGTTCGTCGATCCGATACATCAGCGCAAAAGCGTGGCGACGTCGCTGCTCGCGCGCATCGAGGCCGAAGCGGAGGTGCTCGGCCTGACGACGCTGCATACCTATTCGAGCGTCACGGGGCGGCCTTTCTTCGAATATTGCGGTTTCACGATGCTGCTGGCGCGCGCCGTCGTCGTGCGGCAGCAGCGCTTTGTCCAGTTCGTGATGGAGAAAGTGCTGGATCTGTGAAATCTGTATAGACAACACGCGTCGATCTTTCGGGGCGAGCCTAGTGAAATCCCGGATAACCCCTTGTTTCGTCCTTTCTGCGCGATTAGACTTGAGTCTAACTTGTATAGACAGGACGAACCATGATCACGCTTACGCCCGGAAAACTGACGCTGCCGCAACTGCGCCGCATCGCGCGAGGCTCGGACCCGCTTCTGCTCGATCCGGCCAGCTTCGACGCGATCGATGCCAGCGCGCGCGCAGTCGCCGCGATCGCCGCGAAGGGCGATCCGGCTTACGGCATCAATACGGGCTTCGGGCGGCTCGCCAATACGCACATTCCGGCCGATCAGCTGGAACTGCTGCAAAAGAATCTCGTGCTGTCGCATGCGGTGGGCGTGGGCGAGCCGATGTCGCGTCCGGTCGTGCGGCTTTTGATGGCGCTCAAGCTGTCGAGTCTCGGGCGCGGCCATTCGGGCATCCGCCGCGAAGTCATCGACGCGCTCATCACGCTCTTCAACGCCGACGTCCTGCCGATCATCCCGATCAAGGGTTCGGTCGGCGCATCGGGCGACCTCGCGCCGCTCGCGCATATGTCGACGGTGCTGCTCGGCATCGGCGAAGTCACGATTCGCGGCGAGCGCGCCAGTGCGCTCGACGGTCTGGCGGTCGCGGGCCTCAAGCCGCTCACGCTGCAGGCGAAGGAAGGTCTCGCGCTGCTGAACGGCACGCAGGCGTCGGCGGCGCTCGCGCTTTACAACCTTTTCGCGATCGAAGATCTGTTCCGCACCGCGCTCGTCGCGGGCGCGCTGTCCGTCGATGCAGCCGCCGGCTCGGTCGTTCCGTTCGATGCGCGCATCCATGAACTGCGCGGTCATCGCGGGCAGATGGAAGCCGCATCGGCGTATCGCACGCTGCTGAAGGGCTCCGGCATCAATCTGTCGCACGCGGATTGCGACAAGGTGCAGGACCCGTACAGCCTGCGCTGCCAGCCGCAGGTGATGGGCGCGTGCCTCGACCAGATGCGCCACGCGGCGGATGTCCTGCTGATCGAATCGAACGCCGTCTCCGACAACCCGCTGATCTTCCCCGATACGGGCGAAGTGCTCTCGGGCGGCAACTTCCACGCGGAGCCGGTCGCGTTCGCCGCCGACAATCTCGCGCTCGCCGCAGCCGAAATCGGCGCGCTCGCGGAACGCCGCATCGCGCTTTTGATCGACGCGACCCTCTCGGGCCTGCCGCCGTTCCTGGTGCGCGATGGCGGCGTCAACTCCGGCTTCATGATCGCGCACGTGACGGCGGCCGCGCTCGCATCGGAGAACAAGACGCTCGCGCATCCGGCGTCGGTCGATTCGCTGCCGACGTCCGCGAACCAGGAAGACCACGTCTCGATGGCGACGTTCGCCGCGCGCAAGCTCGGCGACATCGCCAGCAACACCGCGAACATCCTCGCGATCGAACTGCTCGCGGCGGCGCAAGGCGTCGATCTGCGCGCGCCGCATCAGACGAGCGCGCCGCTCGCCGAAGTGATGAAGACGCTGCGCGCGCACGTGCCGCACTACGACCTCGACCATTACTTCGCGCCCGACATCGCCGCGATCGCGACGCTCGTGCAGCAAGGCGCGATCGCGCGGCACAGCCCGTTCTCGTTCGCGTCGGAACAAGCTGAATGAGCACGCCCGCGTATCAGGAGATCAAGGACTACATTCTCCAGCGCATTCATATCGGCGAGTGGAAGGAGGGCGACCAGGTGCCTTCCGAAAACGAGCTTGCGCGCGAATTCAAGGTCGCGCGCATGACCGTGAACCGCGCGCTGCGCGAACTGACCGCCGAACAGGTGCTGACGCGCGTGCAGGGCGCGGGCACCTTCGTCGCGCAGCCGAAATACGCGTCGACGCTCGTCGAGATTCGCAGCATTTCGGATGAAATCGTCGCGCGCGGTCACACGTATCGCGCGCAGGTGCTGCATTTGGGCGCGTCGATCGTCGATGAAGCGCTCGCCGCCGAAATGCATCTCGCGCTCGGCAGCCCGGTGTTTCATTCGCGCGTGCTGCATTTCGAAAACGACGAGCCGGTACAGATGGAAGAACGTTACGTGAATCCCGCGCTGGCGCCGGAATACGCGCGCCAGGATTTCACGACGATCACGCCGAACCAGTATCTGATGACCGCCGCGCCGCTGCAGCGGGTCGAGTATCGGATCGAGGCATCGGTGCCGTCGGCGGAAATTCGGCTCGCGCTCGCGATGGCCGAGCACGAGCCGTGTCTGCTGCTGCATCGGCGCACGTGGTCGCGCGATGCGGTGGCGTCGGTTGCGAATCTCTGGCATCCCGGCGACCGCTACCAATTCACCGGACACTTCTGAACGTGACGATCATTCGTGCCGATTCGCTGACGCCCACGCCGTGGAAGAACGGCGGCGGCATCACGCGCGAGATCGCGGCGGGGCCGCAGGGCGTGTCGCTCGATGCGTTCGCGTGGCGTCTGTCGCTCGCCGACGTCGCATCCGACGGTGCGTTCTCGAAGTTCGAGGGCCTCGATCGCGTGCTCGTGCTGCTCGACGGCGCGGGCATGCGTCTGACGGAAGCGCACGGCAACGTGCATGTTCTCGATGCGCCGCTCGCAATCGCGCGCTTTGCCGGCGAGACGCCGATTCACGCCACGCTCCTCGCCGGCCCGACGCGCGATTTCAACGTGATGGTGCGCCGCGATCGCGCGCGCGCAACGGTGAACGCCGGGCGCGCGTCATGCTCGCTCGCGTTCGAACACGACGTGACGTTTCTGTTCTGCGTGCAAGGGCGGCTCGACATCAAGTTCGCCGACGACACATGCCATACGCTCGAAGCAGGCGACACCTCGCGCATCGATGGCGCGAGCGCGCTCGAATGCGCTGTGCGGGATGGCGCATCGTGGCTGCATATCGGCATCGACATGATGTAGACGCGCATCGACATAACAACGGAGACAAGCGATGAACGCATTCTTCGCGGAGCACGCGCGCCTCGCCGATGGCTGGCGTCGCGACGTGCTGCTCGAATGGGACGACGCCGGCACGCTCGTGCGCGTCACGCCGGACAGCGCGGCGCCCGCGGGCGTCGAGCGCGCGAAAGGACCGATCCTGCCCGGCATGCCGAATCTGCACTCGCACGCGTTCCAGCGTGCGATGGCGGGCCTCACCGAGTATCGCGCGAGCGTCGCCGATACGTTCTGGAGCTGGCGCGATCTCATGTATCGCTTCGCCGCGCGGATCGGCCCGGAATCGATCGCGGATATCGCGCACTGGCTTTACATCGAGATGCTGAAGGCGGGCTACACGTCGGTGTGCGAGTTTCACTACGTGCATCACGCGCCCGATGGCGCGCCGTACGCGAATCGCGCGGAACTCGCGGAGCGCGTCGTCGATGCGGCGGAGCGCGCGGGCATCGGCATGACGATGCTGCCGGTGCTCTACGAATACAGCGGCTTCGGCAAGAGCGCGCCGCGCGACGATCAGCGGCGCTTTCTCAATACGCCCGATTCGCTGCTCGGGCTCATCGACGCCCTCGCGCGCTCGCGGCCCGAAAACGGCGCGCGGCGTTACGGCGTCGCGCCGCATTCGTTGCGCGCGGTGTCGGGCGAATCGCTCGCGGCGCTCATCGAGGGAATCGATGCGCGCTTTGAGCGCGCGCCGGTGCATATCCATATCGCCGAACAGATGGCCGAAGTGGACGCCTGCGTCGCGGCTACGGGGCATCGTCCGGTGGACTGGCTGCTCGAACATTTCAACGTCGATGAGCGCTGGTGCCTCGTGCACGCGACGCACGTCGATGCCCACGAATGCGCGCGTCTCGCGGCGAGCGGCGCGGTCGCGGGTCTGTGTCTCACGACCGAAGCGAATCTCGGCGACGGCGTGTTCCCGTCGCGCGATTATCTCGACGCGGGCGGGCGCATCGGCGTCGGGTCCGACAGTCATGTCGGCGTCGACTGGCGCTCGGAGCTGCGTCTGCTGGAATACGGGCAGCGCCTTTGCCGCCAGCAACGCAACGTGCTGGCGTCGCCGACGCAAAGCCGTCCGGCCGATCGTCTTTTCGATGCCGCGCTCGATGGCGGCGCGCACGCGACGGGACGCGCTGTCGGTGCGCTCGCGCAAGGCTTGCGCGCCGACTGGCTCGTGCTCGACGACGCGCATCCGGGCATCGGCGGACATGCGAGCGACGCGTGGATGTCGAGCGCGGTGTTTTGCGAGCATGGCGAGACGCCGATCCGCGATGTCTTCGTCTCCGGCCGCAAGGTGATCAACGCGCGCCGTCACGCCGACGAAGACGAAGCGCTCGCGCGTTATCGCGCCGCCTTGCGCGGCTTGCTGGATTGAGGTCTCACATGAACGGCTCTTCGATCTTCACGCTGGAACGCGGCAACGCGCCGCTCCTGATTTCGATTCCGCACCGCGGCACGCAGATTCCCTGCGCGCTCGCCGACGAGATGACGCCCGTCGCCAAGCTCACCGAGGATTGCGATTGGCATCTCGAACGCCTCTATGCGTTTGCGCGCGATCTGGGCGCATCGATCCTGACGCCGCACTACGCGCGCTATGTCGTCGATCTGAACCGCCCGCCCGACGACGCGAATCTCTATCCCGGCCGCGACACGACGGGGCTCTGTCCGGTCGATACCTTCGACAAGGCGCCGCTCTACAAGCCGGGCCACGAGCCGTCGCGCGATCAGATCGATGCGCGCCGCGCGATGTACTGGCAGCCGTATCACGATGCGCTCGCCGGCGAGCTCGATGCGCTGCGGCGGACGCACGGCCGCGTGCTGCTATGGGAAGCGCATTCGATCCGCTCGGTCGTGCCGCGCTTTTTCGATGGCCGCCTGACCGATTTCAACTTCGGCACGGCGGATGGCGCGTCGGCGGCGCCGGGGCTGGCGGAACGGCTTGCGAGCATCGTCGAGCGCGACGGCCGGTACACGACGGTGGCCAACGGGCGCTTCAAGGGCGGCTATATCACCCGGCGTTACGGGCGGCCCGAAGAGGGCGTTCACGCGGTTCAACTGGAGCTTACGCAGGTCAGCTACATGGAAGAAACGCCGCCATTCGCTTACGACGAAGCCAAGGCGAACGCGATCGAACCGCTGTTGCGCGAGCTCGTATCGGCCGCGCTTGCCTATGTGACCGCGGCTTGCTGACTGTCAGCCGGATGACGAATTGCTGGCGTCGGCGTAATGGCCGGATTCGCAGCGATCTCGCGTGCGCGCGGCGGACGTGAAAATTACGCTGGAAAAACAGTAACTTAAGCAGGGTCCGCCACGCGATCCCGCGCACGCCGCGCAACACGGAGCGAAACGCATTGTTGCGGTCCGGACAATTATGTTTCCTTGAAATTGGGGTTTCCCCTAAGTCCGCGGCCTCCTACACTGTCTTCAAGCGAAACGAAATCAGAAAACGCTTAAAAAGCTTCCGATTCGGTTTCGATTTCAAAACAAGACTACTGGAGGTTCATCATGATCAAGGCATTCGTTCCCGCACTCGTCGTCGCTGCTGCTTTGGCTGCCCCGACTTTCGCTTCGGCACAAAGCAATGCGCCGGTGACTCGCGCTCAAGTCCGCGCTGAACTGGTTCAACTGGAAAAGGCTGGCTACAACCCGTCGGAAGACCGCGTGAACTATCCGCAGAATCTGCAGGCCGCTCAAGCACGCGTGAACGCTGAAAATGGCGCGAACGCTTATGGTCCTTCGACCGCTGGCACTTCGCAATCGGGCGTAGCTGCTCCGGCCGCACGCGCCAACGTGTCGATGTCGGATCGCAACTCGGTCTACTTCGGTCACTAATCGAAGGTTGATGCAGCAGGGCAGTAGATGTGGTGAGCAGTAGCGGTTGAAGTAGCAGCAAGCATCAGAAAGTGCAGTACTTGCGAGAATGCAGTAGTAGTGCGTAGTAAAGCAGTACAGCAGCAAGAAGCAAGAAGCAAGCAGTGAACGCCGGCCGCCATCGAGCGGCCGGCGTTTTTTATTGCGCGTCGTCTTTCTCTTCCATGCGCGGCGACACCGCCCCGCACGCGCGAATCACGAGTCGCACGACTTCTTCCGTCTGTTCATCGAAGGCCTTGCGTGTGAGCGCGCGCTTGCCTTTCAACGCGCGTATCTGCGCATCGAAGTCGGCATAGTGCTGCGTGATCGCCCAGATCATGAACATGAACGTGTCCGGCTCGACCGGCGCGAGCAAGCCGCGCGCGATCCAGCTTTCGATGACGATGACGCGTGTATCGAGCCAGGGCTTCACGCGTTCGTTGAGAATGTCCTGCATGTGATGCGCGCCGTGGATGATCTCGCTCGCCCACACCTTCGAGCCGAGCGGCCTGCGTCGCGACAGGTCCATCTTTGCGCGCACATAGCCGCCGATCGCTTCCACGGGATCGTCGCTGCATTCGAAGGTATCCGCCGCGCGATGCCAGTCCTCGAACAGATCTTCGAGCACGCGCCGATAGAGCGCGAGCTTTGTCGGAAAGTAGTAATGCAGGTTGGCCTTCGGCAAGCCGGCGCGTTCGGCGATCATCGCCGTGCTCGCGCCTTCGAGTCCTTTCTCCGCGAACACTTCCTCGGCGCAAGCGAGAAGCTGCGCTTCGTTGCTCTCGCGGATTTGCGCCTTGCTACGCCGTGAAGGCGGCGCAGTGTCTTCGTTTCCGGCGATGCCGTTCGCCGCGTCGTCGTATCTCATCGTCGAGTTCTTCATCGTCGAATTCTTGGGCCGTGTGCCGCATCGTGCCTGATTCGCGTCATTCGTGCCATTCGCATGTTTGGCGCTGCATCGCGTCGAAAAAGCCATTGCAACCAATAGCTGCCGATGCTGCATCGCAATGGCACTCTTATCGCTTTATTTGCTCGGTGTTTGCCCGCACACGAAAGACGTTGATTTGCTTATTTTAATCGGCTACAACCTGTCCAACTGGACAGGATTGAAGAGCGCTCGATTTATCGAAGAGGCGTGTCGTTCGCATCATTCATCGCATAAGAAAAACGTGCACCGGGCGCGTGCAGCATCGCACCGCAAACGTCCGGCATGCACGAAACGAAGTCACTCACATACGAAGTCCGATCGTAAGGAGCGAGGCGAATGAACGTCGTAACGGATGCAATCAGAGAAGCTGGTCTCGATACGTCCATCAAGGTGAACGGTCAGCGTCTATGGGTCAGCCTGATGACGATGGCCAAAATCGGCGCGACACCGAAGGGCGGTGTCTGCCGTCTCGCGCTGACCGATCTCGATCGCGAAGGGCGCGATCTCATCGTGAGCTGGGCGAAGGCAGCGGGCTGCACGGTGAGCGTCGATCAGATGGGCAACGTGTTCATGCGCCGCGCAGGACGCAATCTCGAGGCGCTGCCGGTGGTTACTGGCTCGCACGCGGATTCACAGCCTACGGGCGGGCGCTTCGACGGCATCTACGGTGTGCTTGGCGGACTCGAAGTGATCCGCTCGCTCAACGATCGCGGCATCGAAACCGAGCATCCGATCGAAGTCGTCATCTGGACCAACGAGGAAGGCTCGCGCTTCGCACCGGCGATGGTTGCGTCGGGCGTGTTCGCGGGCGTGTTCTCGCTCGATTACGGTCTGTCGCGCAAGGACGTCGATGGCAAGACGATCGGCGAAGAACTCGAGCGCATCGGTTATGCGGGCGATGTGCCGTGCGGCGGCCGCAAGCTGCACGCGGCGTTCGAGCTGCATATCGAGCAAGGGCCGATACTCGAGGCCGAAGACAAGACGATCGGCGTCGTCACCGATGCGCAAGGTCAGCGCTGGTACGAGATCACGCTGACGGGCCAGGAAGCCCACGCAGGCCCGACCCCGATGCCGCGCCGCAAGGATGCGCTCCTCGGCGCATCGCGCGTGGTCGATCTCGTGAACCGCATCGGCCTCGACAACGCGCCGCTCGGGTGCGCGACGGTCGGCATGATGCAAGTGCATCCGAACTCGCGCAACGTGATTCCGGGCCGCGTGTTCTTCACCGTCGATTTCCGTCATCCCGACGATGCCGTGCTCGCGCGCATGGATGCCGCGTTGCGCGAGGGCGTGGCACGCATCGCGGGCGAGATCGGTCTGGAGACCGCGCTCGAACAGATCTTCTACTACGAGCCCGTCAAGTTCGACGCCGCGTGCGTCGCTTCCGTGCGGGCGGCGGCGCAGCGCTTCGGCTATTCGCATCGCGACATGGTGTCGGGCGCGGGCCACGATGCGTGCTATCTCGCGCAGGTCGCGCCGACGTCGATGGTGTTCGTGCCGTGCGTCGATGGCATCAGCCACAACGAGATCGAAGACGCGACGCAGGAATGGATCGAGGCAGGCGCGAACGTGCTGCTGCACGCAATGCTGGAGCGCGCGTCGGAACCGGCTTCATAAGCGACGTTTTCTGTTGTTACGTTCAGCACTGTCCGCGTCGATCGAACGCGGACGGCGGGCACTCGTACGTCCTCACAAGGAACGCGCATGACCATGAAATCGACCGGCGATATCGCGAGCCATCGCCTCACGCAGGAACAGCTCGCATGCGAATTCGCGGATGTCGCGCCGCTCCTCGACGCCACCGCCGCCGCTGCCGCCGCGAGCCGCTGCCACTACTGCTACGACGCGCCGTGCGTCCAGGCATGTCCGACGAGCATCGACATTCCAGGCTTCATCCGCAAGATCGGCAACGGCAATCTGAAGGGCGCGGCCGTCGATATCCTGTCGGCCAATCCGTTCGGCGGAATGTGCGCGCGCGTGTGCCCGACGGAGATTCTTTGCGAGGGTAGTTGCGTACGCAACCATCAGGGCGACGAGCCGGTGAAGATCGGCGCGTTGCAGCGTCATGCGACCGATTGGGCGATGGCCAGAGGCGTCGCGTTATTCGAACGCGCGCCGGAAACCGGGCGCCGCATTGCGATCGTCGGTGCGGGACCGGCGGGACTCGCGTGTGCGTATCGGCTTGCGCTTGCGGGGCATCGCGCGGTGATCTTCGATGCGCGCGAGAAGCCAGGCGGACTCAACGAATACGGCATTGCTGCGTACAAGACCGTCGAGGATTATGCGCAGCGCGAAATCGAATGGCTGTATTCGATCGGCGGTATCGAGATCAACATAGGTCAGTCGCTCGGCCGCGACTTCACGCTCGACGGGTTGCGCAAGCAATACGACGCAGTGTTCATCGCGTTCGGCCTTGCTGGCGTGCGCGAGCTGGCGCTCGAAGGCGAAGCGCTCGAAGGCGTGATGAACGCGGTCGATTTCATCGAGCAAGTGCGCGAGGCAGATGATCTCGCGAGCGTGCCGGTCGGGCGGCGCGTCGTCGTGATCGGCGGCGGCAACACGGCGGTCGATGCGTGCGTTCAAAGCCGCAAACTTGGCGCGACGAACGTGACGATGGCGTATCGACGGGGCGTCGAGAACATGAGCGCGACGTGGGCCGAACGTGAGTTCGCGCAGACGAACGGCGTGAGCATCGTCACGCACGCGAATCCGGTGCGATTGGTCGGCGATAACGGGCAGGTGACGGGCGTCGAGTTCGAACGCGGCGGCGAGCGCTTCGTGATCGAAGCGGACATGGTGCTGAAGGCGATCGGGCAAACGCTTGTTCCCGTCGGAATCGATCGCGAGTTATTGACGCTCGATGGCGGGCGCATCGTCACCGACGAGAACCGTCAGACGACGCTCGCGAAAGTCTGGGCCGGCGGCGATTGCGCGACCCATGAAGGACTCGATCTCACCGTGCAGGCCGTACAGGACGGCAAGCTGGCGGCCGCGTCCATCGACGCGTCGTTCGAGCTGACTGCGATCAAAGCCGCCTGAGCCAAAAGGAGAACCACGAACATGGCCGATCTGACTTGCAACATCGCCGGCATCACGTCGCCGAATCCTTTCTGGCTCGCGTCTGCGCCGCCGACCGACAAAGCCTACAACGTCAACCGCGCTTTCGAAGCGGGCTGGGGCGGCGTCGTGTGGAAGACGCTCGGGCTTGATCCGCACGTCGTGAACGTGAGTTCGCGTTACGGCGCGGTGCAATGGAACGGACAAAGAATCGCAGGACTGAATAACATCGAACTGATTACGGACAGACCGCTCGACGTGAACTTGCGCGAGATCGAACAGGTGAAGCGCGACTGGCCCGATCGCGCGCTTATCGTCTCGTTGATGGTTCCGTGCAACGAGAAGGACTGGAAGTGGATTCTCACGCAAGTGGAAGACACGGGCGCAGATGCGGTGGAACTGAACTTCGGTTGTCCGCATGGCATGAGCGAACGCGGCATGGGCGCGGCCGTCGGACAAGTGCCTGAATATGTCGAAATGGTGACGCGCTGGGTGAAGGAAGGCACGAAGCTGCCGTGCCTCGTGAAGCTCACGCCGAACATCAGCGATATTCGCATGGGTTCGCGCGCCGCGTTCAAAGGCGGCGCCGATGGCGTGTCGCTCATCAACACGATCAACTCGATCGTTGCGGTCGATCTCGATCAGATGGCGCCGATGCCGACCGTCGACGGCAAGGGCACGCACGGCGGCTATTGTGGTCCCGCCGTGAAGCCGATCGCGCTGAACATGGTCGCCGAAATCGCGCGCGATCCGCAGACGCCGAATCTGCCTATCTCCGGCATCGGCGGCATTTCATCGTGGCGCGATGCGGCGGAATTCATGGTGCTTGGCGCGGGCAGCGTGCAGGTGTGCACGGCCGCGATGCACTACGGCTTTCGCATCGTGTCCGATCTCGCCGATGGCCTCTCGAACTGGATGGACGAGAAAGGCTACGCAACGCTTGATGACATTCGCGGGCGCGCCGTGCCGAACGTCACGGACTGGAAGCATCTCAATCTCAAGTACGACATCAAGGCGCGCATCGATCAGGACAAGTGCATCCAGTGCGGGCTGTGTCATATCGCTTGCGAGGACACATCGCATCAGGCGATCGTGAAGGAGAAGGACGGCAAGCGTCATTTCGAAGTGGTCGATTCGGAATGCGTCGGCTGCAATCTGTGCATGCACGTTTGTCCTGTCGAGCAGTGCATCACGATGGAACGCGTCGATGCGGGCGAATATGCGAACTGGACCACGCATCCGAACAATCCCGCGCGCATCGATGCGGAAGAACCCGCGAAAGCGGCATGAACATAGACATAACGTAGCGCTCGTCGTCGTTGAATCCCCATGATCAACCGCACACTCAACCGGAGTGCATCCGATGAATCAGACAGCGCATGACGTCGAGACGAGCAGCTTGTATAACGATGACCTCGCACCGACCGGCCCCGCACAGCGCACGTGGAAGTGGTATCACTTCGCGGCGCTGTGGGTCGGCATGGTGATGAACATTGCGTCATACATGCTGGCCGCGGGTCTCACGGACCAGGGCATGTCGCCGTGGCAGGCGGTGTTGACGGTTCTGCTCGGCAACATGATCGTGCTCGTGCCGATGTTGCTGATCGGCCATGCGGGCGCGAAGCACGGCATTCCGTATGCGGTACTCGTGCGCTCGTCGTTCGGCACGCAAGGCGCGAAGTTGCCGGCGCTGCTGCGTGCGATCGTCGCGTGCGGTTGGTACGGCATTCAGACGTGGCTGGGCGGCAGCGCCATCTATACGCTCTTGAATATCCTGACGGGAAACGCATTGCATGGCGCGGCGCTGCCGCTCATCGATATCTCGCTCGGACAACTTGCGTGCTTTCTCGTGTTCTGGGCCTTGCAGCTCTACTTCATCTGGCACGGCACCGATTCGATTCGCTGGCTCGAAAGCTGGTCTGCGCCGATCAAGGTTGTGATGTGCATCGCGCTCGTGTGGTGGGCGACGAGCAAGGCGGGCGGCATCGGTTCCATGCTTTCGGCGCCGTCGCAGTTCGTCGCGGGCGGCAAGAAGGAGGGGCTTTTCTGGGCTACGTTCTGGCCGGGGCTCACGGCGATGGTCGGCTTCTGGGCGACGCTCGCGCTGAACATTCCCGACTTCACGCGCTTCGCGCGCACGCAACGCGATCAGGTGATCGGGCAATCGATCGGCCTGCCTGTGCCGATGGCGCTGCTCTCGGTGATCTCGGTTGTCGTCACGTCGGCGACGGTCGTGATCTACGGGAAGGCGATCTGGGATCCGATCGATCTCACGAGCCGCATGACGGGCATCGGTGTAGGCGTGGCACTGATCATCCTCACGCTCGATACGATGTGCTGCAATCTGGCGGCCAATCTTGTTGGACCGGCTTACGATTTTTCGAGCCTTTGGCCGAAGGGGATTTCGTATCGCGCGGGCGGCATGATTACGGCGACGATAGCCATCGTCATGATGCCTTGGAAGATTCTCGCGACTACGCAGGGTTACATCTTCACGTGGCTCGTGGGCTATTCGGCGCTGCTCGGTCCGGTCGCGGGCATTCTGATGGTCGATTACTTTTTGGTTCGCGGCACGCGGCTCGATCAGCGCGAACTCTTCGATGAAGACGGTGAGTATTCGTATAGCGGCGGATGGAATGTGGCGGCGGTGGTGGCGCTTTTGGTCGGCGTGCTGCCGAATCTGCCGGGTTTTTTGCACACTGCGTTTCCGGGTTCCTTTCCTAACGTGCCCGCGTTTTTCAATACGCTCTATACGTATGCGTGGTTCGTTGGTCTCGTGCTGGCTGCCGTTGTGTATGGATCGTGGATGAAGTTGCGCGGTGGCGCGCGGGCCAGGGTTTTGAGTGCTTGAGTTTTTTGCTTTCGCTTTCGCTTTTGCTTTTGCTTTTGCTTCGCCGGATCCCGTTTTCTTAGTGGTCTATGAGCGTTGCCCCTGTGCGGGGCGGCAGTCACTTTCTTTGCTGCTGCAAAGAAAGTAACCAAAGAAAGCAGCTCGTTAAGGCCCGCGGTCACACGCAATTTGGGTAGTCCTCTCGTCGCAGATGGCACTCGCCTAAAGAGTGCCATCGAAGGACTCACCGGGCTTGGATCGCGCACGGTCTGACAAGCTAGTTTTCCAAGGGCGCTGGATCAGCACGAAACAGCTTCGGCACAGCGCTACGCGCTGCCGCCGGGTCTGCAAGGGAAACCAACGTGAGGAACACGCGGCGTGGTCAGAGGGAAGGGTAAGTAAAGAAGCACTCGCGGACCCGATTGGCCGTTCGGCCGCGAAGCGGGCTGGAGCTATTTGGTGCTGAACCGGTTTGGTGTGTGGTGCGATGAGACGGACCGTGCGCGAGCCAAGCCCGATGGGGCCTATGAGGGCACTCTTTAGGCAGCCCACGATGGACGAGAGGACTACCCAAATTGCGTGTGACCGCGGGCGTATCGGGAGCTGCTTTCTTTGCTTACTTTCTTTGCAGCAGCAAAGAAAGTGAGTGCCGCCCCGCACAGGGGCAGTGCTAATAGACCGACACGAACAAAGGATTTCACGAGAGCGGAAGCGAACAAGCAACGCAACGCAACGCAACGACAACCCCCCCGGAGGGACACTTCAATGCCAACATTGATCCGCGGCGGCACCATCATCGACGCTGACCGCACCTACCGCGCCGATGTTCTCTGCGCAGACCCGCAAGCCGGTGGCACGATCCTGGCGATAGGCCTCGACATAAAGGCACCGGCCGATACGCACACCATAGACGCCGGCGGTCAGTACGTCATGCCGGGCGGCATCGATCCGCACACGCACATGGAACTGCCCTTCATGGGCACCACCGCGAGCGACGATTTCTATACCGGCACCGCAGCGGGATTGTCAGGCGGCACGACGAGTATCATCGACTTCGTGATTCCGAGCCCGAAGCAACCACTCATGGATGCGTTCAAAGAATGGCGCGGCTGGGCTGAGAAAGCATCGGCGGACTACGGCTTTCACGTCGCGGTGACGTGGTGGGACGAGTCGGTGCATCGCGACATGGGCCTGCTCGTTCACGAACACGGTGTGTCGAGCTTCAAGCACTTCATGGCCTACAAAAACGCAATCATGGCCGACGACGAAGTGCTCGTGAACAGCTTCACGCGCTCGCTTGAACTCGGCGCGCTGCCGACCGTGCACGCGGAAAACGGCGAGCTCGTCTTTCAGTTGCAGAAGCAACTACTTGCGAAAGGCTTCAGAGGACCGGAGGCGCATCCGTTGTCGCGTCCGCCCGAAGTGGAAGGCGAGGCGGCCAATCGCGCGATCCGCATCGCGCAAGTGCTCGGCGTGCCGCTCTATATCGTGCATGTGTCGGCGAAAGATGCAGTCGATGTCATCGCCAAGGCGCGCAACGAAGGACTGCGCGTGTTCGGTGAAGTGTTGCCGGGCCATCTGGTGATCGATGAATCGGTGTATCGCGATCCCGACTGGACGCGCGCCGCCGCGCACGTGATGAGCCCGCCGTTTCGCACGAGCGAGCACCGCGAAGCATTGTGGCGCGGGCTGCAATCGGGACAGCTTCATACGACGGCGACGGATCATTGCGTGTTCTGCGCATCGCAGAAGGCGATGGGCCGCGAGGACTTCACGAAGATCCCCAACGGTTGCGGCGGCGTGGAAGATCGCATGTCGGTGCTGTGGCATCACGGCGTCAACATGGGACGTCTCACGCCGAACGAATTCGTGCGCGTGACATCGACGAACGCGGCGCAAATCTTCAATCTCTATCCGCGAAAGGGGGCGGTGCAGATAGGCGCGGACGCAGATCTCGTCGTATGGGATCCGAACGCGACGCGCACGATCTCCGTAAAGGCGCATCATCAAAAGGTCGATTTCAACGTCTTCGAAGGCATGCAAGTGCAGGGCGTCGCGACGCACACGCTCACGCGCGGCGCGCTCGCGTGGACCGACGGCGATCTGCGCGCGGAACGCGGCGCGGGACAGTATCTGAAGCGTCCGCCGAACGCGTCGTACTTCGAGGCGGCGCGCGTCGCCAACAAGCTGAAGGAACCGCATCCCGTGAATCGCGCTGAGTCGGCTTGATTTGCGCATCGGTCGACGAAGCTCCGCGTTGCATTCGACGCGGAGTTTTGTCACGTTTCGCGGCGTGGTCACGCGCCTGCAAGCATAATCCGGCAGGCTATCGATTTTTTGCGCCGCCCGATCATGCCGATGAAAATCACAAAGAAGCTACGCCGCCTCGCCGCGCCAGGTTTGCTCTGTCTGCCGCTAGCGTGCGCGGCAAATCCCAACGCGCTGTGGGAAATCGTCCACGACTACTGCGAGCCCGCCGCCGAGGGCGCGCAGGTCCGGCAGAAATGCGCGGACGTGAATCTGGCGGGCGGCTATGCGGTGCTGAAGGATATCGTCGGCGTCGCGCAATATCTGCTGATTCCGACCGCGCGCGTGAGCGGCATCGAAAGTCCCGAACTGCTCGAGCCCCACGCGCCGAATTACTTTCGCGACGCATGGAATGCGCGCGGCTATGTCTTTCGCGCGTTGCGCCGGACGCTGCCGCGCGACGAAATTTCGCTCGCGATCAACTCGGCAAGCGGGCGCACGCAGAATCAATTGCACATTCATATCGACTGTCTCGCGTCGGATGTCGCCCAGACGCTGCGCGAACTGGGACCGGGCATCGGCACGGCGTGGAAGCCGCTGCCGGTGAGATTGCGCGGCCATGTGTACAGCGCGATGCGTATCGATGATGCTGATCTCGCGCATACGGATCCCTTCAAGCTCGTCGCGCCCTATGCCGCAAGCCGCGGCCAGACCATGGGCGAACAGACGCTGCTGCTCGTCGGCGCCGTGCGTGGCGATGGCGCGCATGCGTTCTTTCTTCTCAACGATCACGTTCAGCCGGGCAACTGGGCGTCATCCGAAGAGCTGCAGGATCATACGTGCTCGTTGGCCAATCGGTCTTTAGAAAAGCCGTGAGGTTTTCAGAAGAATGAAGTGACGCAGATCGTTCGGAGTTCGGATGAATCGCAATCCGCAAATCAGAACTTTCGCGCCTTGTCACTTCTACTTCTGGGAACCACAATGAATGCACTTCGACATCACGTTTGACCCGTTGAAGGACGCGATCAATCGGCTTCAGCATGGTGTGTCGCTGGAGCTTGCGAGGGAGATTGCGTGGGACGATGTCGCGCCGAAGGTTGATGGTCGTCGCGACTATGGAGAGGTACGCGAAGTCGGTTTCGCGCCTATTCGAGGCCTCATGTTTTGCGTAGTGTTCACGCAGAGAAACGAAACGCGGCGCATCATCAGTTTGCGCCGCGCCAACAGAAGAGAGATAAATCGGTATGCAACAAACGTATAGAGGATTCATCCTTCCTACGCCCGAGGAAGAGGCGGCGATTCAGCGCGGCATCGAACTCGATCCGGATACGTGGAATCTGTCCTACGAAGAGTTTGAGCGACTGGAATCATCCGCCGCTTATCATCGTCGGCAGTCGATGTCTGGCGAGCTTCCGGCCGCATGACCCTCATCCCGCGTCGCGCGTGTTCATCCGATGCGCAAACACACGCGGCGCGATCCCTTCGACACGCGCTTCCGGCAAGACGCGCTTCAACGTTCGCAAGGTGAACGCAAGGTCTTCGCTAGCAGTATCGAATTCGAGCCGCAGTTCGCAGCCTTCACGCTGCGCCTGACTCACGTAGATGCCAAGCGGCGAATGAAACAACGCGCGTATGCGTTCCCGCGACGCTTCGCTATCCGCGAAATGCGCAAGCGCCAGAACCCGCACACGTTGACATGCACCTAACCCATCATCCTGCAATTTTCGACGGCTGACCGCCCACGCAAGCGACATATCCATGGCCGTTGCTCCATCACGTTTCCCTTGTGTAGAAGGATACGGCGGCTCGCGTCAACGTCACGCAAAGACATGTGCGCCGCGTGTAAAAAACGTATCAATCGAAGCCATGAAAGACCGCATCGTCCGGACCGATGGAAGCAGGCGACTTCCATGCCGCATCGCGCATCGAGTGACGCACCTGATGCTCGACGCCGAGCAGCACCGCGAAAATCGCCATGCGAACCGCAATGCCGTTGTCGGTCTGACGGAAGATCGCGAGGCGCGAGTCGTGATTCAGGTCGGTGGCGAGATCGTTCGCACCGGGGCGGCTGTCGCGCGGCAGCGGATGCATGATGAGCGTGTCGCGTCCGCATACATCGTCGACGAGCGCCTGGTTGATCTGGAAATCCGGCGTATAGCCTTCGATGGACTCATCGGCGAAACGCTCTTTCTGAATGCGCGTCGCGTAGACCACGTCGGCGCCCGCGAGTCCCGCGCGCAAGTCGCTCGTTTGTTCGATCACATGATCGCCGCGCGCGATGCGCTCGATGATATGCGCCGGCATCTCCAGCGAACCCGGCGACACGAGCGTGAACTTCAGCCCCTTGTAAAGCGAGAGCAGCTTGGCGAGCGAATGCACGGTGCGGCCGTACTTGAGATCGCCGACCATCGCGATATGCGCGCCATCGACGATCTTGCCGAGACGCGAAAACTCGCGCTGGATCGTATACAGATCGAGCAGCGCCTGACTCGGATGCTCGCCCGGGCCGTCGCCGGCATTGATGACGGGAATGTTCGTCGCGCGCGCGAATTCCGCGACGGAGCCTTGCTCCGGATGCCGCACGACAATCGCGTCGGCGTATCCGCTGATGACGCGGCTCGTGTCGTAGATCGACTCGCCTTTCGCCATCGACGAAAAGGTGAAGCCGGTCGTGTCGCACACGGAGCCGCCGAGGCGCGCGAACGCCGCGCCGAAACTCACGCGCGTGCGCGTGCTGGCCTCGAAGAACAGGTTCGCAAGCACCGCGCCTTCGAGCACGCGCGTGATTTTTTTGCGCCGCGCGATGGGCTGCATCATGTCGGCCGTGCGGAACAGCGCTTCAGCCGAGTCGCGCGAAAACTGGTCGATCGAAAGCAATTGCGGCCGGCCTTCGAAGTCGATGGTCAAATGTGCGCTTTGCGTATATGGGCCACCTTCCGGCAAACCGCCGAGAATCTCGCCGACATAGCGCGCGGCGATCTCCGGCATCGCGCGCGACTCCGGCGATTCGTCCGGCAGCAACCATGTGTCCAACGCACGCCGCGACACGCCGATGCGCGATGCGAACGCGTCGCGCGTCATGTTCAGACGCCGCATCGCATCGCGAAGAATCGTCTGCTGCTGAAGTTCCTGAGTCACCGTCACCGCTCCCGAAATATACGCGGTGCGTATATTAGGTCACTCGCCGATCAGATGCAAGACGAGTTCGCGCTGATGCTGCGCCGTCCGGTGCTCGAACACGTAGATGCCCTGCCAAGTGCCGAGCACCATCCGGCCGGCCTCGACGGGAATCGAAAGCTGCACCGTGGTCAGCGCGGTGCGCAGATGCGCGGGCATGTCGTCGGGGCCTTCGGTGTCGTGCACGTAGCGGCCGGGCGCTTCCGGCGCGACCGACTCGAAATAGCGTTCGAGATCCACGCGCACGTCGGGGTCGGCGTTCTCCTGAATCAGCAACGATGCCGACGTATGCCGGCAAAACAGCGTGAGCAAGCCAGTGCGGATGTCCTGAAGGTCGATCCAGTGATCGACGTCGCGGGTGACTTCGTGCAGGCCGCGCGAGCCTGTCGCGACCGTCAGATGGTGGAGTGCCTGTTTCATGTCGGTCTCGGTGCGAGGAATGGGCGGTGCGCCACATCGTGAGTTTACCGGCTTCCCGCGTGGCGTTCGATTCGACGCGATGAACTATGCTGTCTGGACGATGGCTCCACGAAAGGCGCGCACGATGACACGAAACGCGGCTTACGGAACGCTCGCGCTGGCGGCTGTGCTCGCCGCGGCCCCGTACGGGACACACGCCGAAGAAAGGCGCGAGAACCGCGGCAACGATCCGTTTCTGCACGTTTCGAGCGCCATCGCCGATTGCGCCGCTCCGCGCGGCCCGTTCGAAACGCATCAGGAATGGCTCGACGAAGCGCATTACCGCATCGAACGCGGCAATAGCTGCTGGATCGCGGGGCGCTGCCGGCTCGCCAACAGCTACGACTACGACAAGGAAATCGCCGAAAGCGTGACGCGGCGCCTGAATTCGCTCAACGCCTCGCTGCAGTGGCGCGAGAAAACGAGTTTGTGGCTCACGTTGCAGCGCCGCTTCATCTATCTCGACGGCTGCGTGTCGGGCGACTTCGACACGGCGCGCTTCGTGAAAGAGCTCGGCGAAACGGCCGACGTCGAAAAGGTCATCGACCGAACGACGCGCCGGCCGTGATCTCGCAATTGACCTAAGCTAAAAGAGAGACCAAACACGAGGAACCGCCGCGCATATGCGCGTCCGGCTTTCGCCGATGAAAACGAACTTCGCTGACTGGCTGTGCAGACGCGTGCGCCACGCGCTGCTGCTGATGGCGTTCGCCCTCGTGCCGATGAGCGCCGTAGCCGCCGTGGCGGCGCCCGTCGTCGTGATTCCGCTGAAGGGCGCGATCGGGCCGGCGAGCGCGGATTACGTCGTGCGCTCGCTCGCCCGCGCCGCAGACGAGCACGCGCAACTCGTCGTGCTCGAACTCGACACGCCCGGCGGCCTCGATCTCTCGATGCGCTCGATCATTCAGGCGATGCTCGCGTCGCCGGTGCCGGTGGCCGCGTTCATCGCGCCGAGCGGGGCGCGCGCTGCGAGCGCGGGCACGTACATCACGTACGCGAGCCATATCGCCGCGATGGCGCCCGGCACGAATCTGGGCGCGGCGTCGCCGGTGCAGCTTGGCATCGGCGGATCGGAGCGTGAGGGCAAGGCGGCGTCGAACGCAGACGCGCAATCGACCGAAACGCGCAAGCAGATGCAGGACGCCGCCGCCTACATCCGCGGCCTCGCGCAATTGCGCGGACGCAACGTGCAATGGGCCGAGCGCGCGGTGCGCGAGGCGGTCGCGTTATCGGCGACGGAAGCGCTGGAGCAGAAGGTCATCGACGTGACCGCCAACGACGTTCCCGACCTGCTCGCGAAACTCGACGGCCGTCATGTCAAAACCGCGAGCGGCGATCGCGTTCTCGCGACGAAACAGGCGCCGCTCGTCGTGCTGCAACCCGACTGGCGCAGCCGCTTTCTCGCGACGATCACCGACCCGAGCGTCGCGCTCATCCTGATGATGATCGGCATGTACGGCCTCTTCTTCGAGTTCGCGAATCCGGGCATGGTGCTGCCGGGCGTCGCGGGCGCGATCTGCCTGCTCGTCGGATTGTTCGCTTTGCAACTATTGCCGATCAGTTTCGTCGGACTCGGATTGATCGTGCTCGGCATGGGCTTTCTCGTCGCGGAAATGTTTCTGCCGACATTCGGCTCGCTCGGCATCGGCGGAATCATCGCGTTCGCGATCGGCGCGCTCATGCTGATCGATACCGACGTTCCCGGCTTCGGCATTCCCGTCGGGCTCGTTGCCGGGCTCGCGCTCTTCACGGCGCTCTTCGTGTTCACCGTGTCGGGCGTCGCGTTGAAAGCGCGCAAGCGGCCCGTCGTGAGCGGCGGCGAAGCGATGCTCGGCACCATCGGCGTGATGCTGGCGCACGAATCCGGCAGCGGCTGGGCGCGCGTGCAGGGCGAACGCTGGCGCGTGCAGGCGGACGCGCCGCGAGCGTTGCCGCAAGAAGGCGCGCGCGTGCGGGTGATGTCGCGCCACGGTCTCACGCTGACCGTCGAGCCGCTCGAAGGCGAACGCGAGGCGGGCCATTCCTGAACACATCGACAACGAGGCTTGAAAATGGGGCTTACCTTCGGTTTCAGCGGCATTGTCATTGCGTTCGTCATCTTCATCGTCGCGTCGGCGGTGCGTATTTTTCGCGAGTACGAGCGCGGCGTCGTGTTCATGCTCGGGCGCTTCTGGAAGGTGAAAGGGCCGGGGCTCGTGCTCATCATTCCGGTCGTGCAGCAGGTCGTGCGAATGGACTTGCGCACCGTCGTGTTCGACGTGCCGCCGCAGGACGTCATCACGCGCGACAACGTGTCGGTGAAGGTGAATGCGGTCGTGTACTTTCGCGTCGTCGATCCGGAGAAGGCGGTGATTCAGGTCGCGCGTTTTCTCGAAGCAACGAGCCAGCTCGCACAAACGACGTTGCGCGCGATTCTCGGCAAGCACGAGCTCGACGAGTTGCTGTCCGAGCGCGAGCGCCTCAATACCGACATCCAGCGCGTGCTCGATTCGCAGACGGACGCATGGGGCATCAAGGTATCGAACGTCGAGATCAAGGACGTCGACATCAACGAAACGATGATCCGCGCGATCGCCCGCCAGGCCGAAGCGGAGCGCGAGCGGCGCGCGAAGATCATCCATGCGGAAGGCGAATTGCAGGCATCGGAGAAGCTGCTGCAAGCTGCGCAGATGCTCGCGCAGCAGCCGCAGGCGATGCAGTTGCGCTATCTGCAAACGCTCACGTCGATCGCCGGCGACAAGAACTCGACGATCGTCTTTCCGGTGCCGGTCGATCTCGTGAGTTCCGTCATCGACCGGCTGACCAAAGGCTCGACGCAAACTTAGACGAGAGCAGGGAAGTCGATCACCGTGTCGTTCACGCGGTTCACGAGGTTCGTGAAATTGATGACGCTCATCGCAAACAGCGTGTCGATGACTTGCGCTTCCGAATAGCCCGCTTCGCGCACTTCGGTAAGACGCGCCGCGTCGATCGTGCCGGTCGTGCCCGCGACATGCCGCACGAAGCGCACGAGCGCATCGCGCTTTGCATTGCCGGTCGCTTCGCCCGCGCGAATTTGCTGCGTTTCCTTCTGCGACAGCCCGACCATCTTGCCGACGAGCGTATGCGCGGCGGCACAGTAATCACAGCCCGCGAGTTCGCTGACGGCGAGCTTGATCGCTTCGACATCGGCCTTGTCGAGGCTGCTCTTCGCGAGAATCGCATCGCCGTTGAGCGCTGCGCCGAGCGCGGCCGGGCTATGCGTGCCGATGGTCGCGTAAGCGTTCGGCACCTTGCCCGCGGCCTTCTTGATCGCGGCGAAAAGATCGGCGGTGACGCCCGTTGCTTCGTTGACGTTGATTTGGGAAAGACGTGACATGGTGTGCTCCTTCGTTCGGTGGTTGGCCATGTGGATGGCATGGGTTGAACTTTAGGCGCGTGCGTCTTTCGCGTGAATGCTCGCGCGGCTCGTAAAACCGCGCGATCGTCTCATCGTGCGAATGCGGCGGCTTCGTGCCATGATCGGGGCTTCCGCACGCATCGCGAACGCGCACATGGACTATCTGACGAGCCTGAAGGTGTTTTGCACGGTGGTCGAAGCGAAGAGCTTCGCGCGTGCGGCCGACATACTCGGCTTGTCGCCGCCCGTCGTATCGCGTGCCATCGCCGGCCTCGAAGACCGCCTCGGCAGCCGGCTCTTCAATCGCACGACGCGGCAGATCTCGCTGACGGAAACCGCCGAGCGCTTCTTCGCCGACTGCTCGCGTCTGCTCGACGAATTGCAGGCGATGGAAGAGCGCGCGTCGAACCGCGCGAGCGAAGCGACCGGCCTGTTGCGGCTCGTCTCGCACACGACCGTGATGATGAGCCGCTACGCGCCGCTCGTCGCGAGCTTCAGGCGCGCGCATCCGCATGTGCGCCTCGACGTGACGCTGACGGAGCGACCCATCGATCTCGTCGGCGAAGGCTACGATCTCGCCATCGTGCTGCCGTTCATGCTATCGACCGATACCGCCGTCACGCGCCTGCTGGAAACCATTCCGCTCGTGCTCGTCGCGAGCCCCGCGTATCTCGCGCAACGTCCCGCGCCGCGCCATCCGTCCGAACTCGCCGATCATGTTTTCGTGCCGATGTCGCCGTCGATCCGCAAGCCGGCGCTCACGTTCCGCATCGGCGGCGAGGAACTGCGCGTGCCGCTCAGTCACGACATCACGTCGAACAGTGCGGTGTTCAATCGCGAGATGGCCTTGCAGGGCTTCGGCATCGGCGTGTTGCCGACGGCGCTCGTGGCCGACGAGGTCGCGTCGGGGCGGCTCGTCACGCTGCTCGACGCCTACGAGCGCGTCGATTCCGCGATCGAAATCCGGATCGCGTACAGCACGCGCGCGCTGTTGCCGGCCAAGGTGCGCGCGTTCGTCGAGCATGCCGTGCGCTTCTGCGCCGACGGGAGCCTGCGTCCCGACGCGCCGGCAAACCGTCTTCGCGCCTTGTAGCACAGGCTCGGCGCGATTCTTTCCGTCTGCGTCATTCATTCATGCGCGCCGTGACGGTTGACTTGGTGCATATGCACAACTAGTCTTCCGGGCTATGACGGGCAATCGATTCAAGCCTTCCTTCAAACTTAATTGTGCATATGCACTCATCGCAGATGACGACTCCTACGACGAATATTCCTTCGGTAGCGGCGCCGGCGCTCGCGCGGCCCGCGCGCAAGATTCCCTGGATGCTGCTCGCGCTTGGCCTGGTCGGGCTCGTGCTGATCGCGGCGGCCACGTACTGGGCGCTCGTGCTGCGCTTCATTCAGACGACCGACGATGCCTACGTCGGCGGCGATGTCACCGTCCTCGCGCCGAAGGTGAACGGTTTCGTCACCGACGTGCTCGTGCAGGACAATCAGTCCGTTAAGGCGGGGCAAGTGCTGATCCGCCTCGACGCCCGCGATTACGATGCGCGCCTCGCTCAAGCCGACGCCGAATTGTCGGGCGCGCGCGCGGCGGTGGTCGAGTTGCAGGCGAAGGACGCGCTGCAGGCGGCCGTCATCAACCAGCAGCAGGCGGAAGTGCGCGCGTCGTCGGCGGAACTCACGCGCACCGGGCAGGACCGTTCGCGCTATCGCGAACTCGTGAAGGACGATGCGGTGTCGAACCAGATCGTCGAGCGCGCGGACGCGGACTACACGAAGGCGCAGGCGGCGGTGGATCGCAGCGGCGCGTCGCTCGTCGCGGCCAAGCGTCAGTTGAGCGTGATCGAAGCGCAGATCGCCGATGCGCAGGCGCGCGTCGCGACAGCGGAAGCGGCACGTCGTGTCGCGGAGCTGAACGTCGAATACACGACGATCCGCTCGCCGGTCGATGGCTATGTCGGCAATCGCACGGCGCGCGTGGGCGTGCTCGCGAACGTGGGCACATCGCTGCTGACCATCGTTCCGTCGACGGGCCTTTGGGTCGATGCGAACTTCAAGGAAGATCAGTTGAAGAAGATGCGCGCGGGCGACGAAGCCGACGTCGAACTCGACGCATCGAGCGTGCCGCTCACCGGTCACGTCGAAAGTCTCGCGCCCGCGACCGGCGCGACCTTCAGCGTGCTGCCCGCCGAGAACGCGACGGGCAACTTCACGAAGATCGTGCAGCGGGTGCCGGTTCGCATCCGCCTCGATGTGCCGAAGGGCATGGAAACGGTGCTGCGTCCGGGCTTGTCGGCGACGGTGAAGGTGCATCTCGCGAAGCAGTCGAACGGCTGAGGAGCGCGGCGATGACACACACCATTCCTTCCGATCCCGCGAGCCAGCCGATACGGCAACGCGTGTTCGCCTTCGCGCTGATGTGCCTCGGCTTCTTCATGGCGACGCTCGATATCCAGATCGTCGCGTCGTCGCTCAAGGATATCGGCGGCGGATTGTCGGCGAGCCAGGACGAGCTGTCGTGGGTGCAGACGTCGTATCTGATTGCCGAAATTCTCGTCATTCCGATGTCGGGCTGGCTCTCGAAAGTGTTCTCCACGCGCTGGCTGTTCGTCGCATCGGCAATCGGCTTCACGCTCACGAGCATGTTGTGCGGCATGGCGTGGGACATCAATTCGATGATCCTCTTTCGCGGACTGCAAGGCGCGCTCGGCGCCGCGATGATCCCGACCGTCTTCACGACCGCCTTCGTGCTGTTCCCCGGCAAGCAGCGATTGATTGCATCTACAACTATCGGCGCGCTGGCGTCGCTCGCGCCCGCAGTCGGACCGGTGATCGGCGGATGGATCACCGATCAATGGTCGTGGCACTGGCTCTTCTATCTGAACGTGGTGCCGGGTCTCGTCGTCGCGTTGCTCGTGCCGAAGTACGTGCACGTCGACGAGCCCAATGTTTCGCTGCTGAAGAAGGGCGATTACATCGGCATCGTGCTGATGTCGGGCTTTCTCGGCTGTCTGGAATACGTGCTCGAAGAAGGGCCGCGCAAGAACTGGTTCGGCGACGACGTCATCATCGTCTGTGCGTGGATTTCGGGGATCTGCGGCTTCCTGTTCCTCGTGCATGCGTTCACGGCGAAGGATCCGATCGTCGATCTGCGTGCGCTCGCGGTGCGCAACTTCGCGATCGGCAGTCTGCTTTCGTTCGTGACGGGCATCGGCATCTTCGTGTCGGTGTTTCTGACGCCCGTGTTCCTTGCGCGCGTGCGTGGCTTCGATTCGCTGCATACGGGTCTCGCGCTGCTTTCCGTCGGCTGTTTTCAACTGCTTTCCATCGGCGTGTACGGGTTCGCGTCGCGCTTCATCGACATGCGCGTGCTGCTCGCATTCGGTCTGATCTGCTTCGGCGCGGGCTGTTACTTCTATACGCCGCTGACGCACGACTGGGGCTGGCAACAGTTCCTGCTGCCGCAGGCGCTGCGCGGCATCGGCCAGCAATTCGCGGTACCGCCCATCGTGACGATGGCGCTCGGTTCGCTTCCGCCATCGCGGCTCAAATCGGCGAGCGGGCTGTTCAATCTGATGCGCAATCTCGGCGGCGCAATCGGCATCGCGGTGAGCGCGACGATGCTCAACGATCGCCTCAATCTGCATTACCTGCATCTGAACGAGAGCGTGACGATTGGCCGGCCGGTCGTCGACGACATGATCGCGCGCAGTTCGGCGCATCTCGCTTCCGTCGCCGGCGATGCGTTGAACGCGTCGCAAGCGGGGCTGGCATCGCTGCACGCGCTCGTGATGCGCGAGGCGCTCGTGCTGACCTTCGCCGATTGCTTCTACGTGCTCGCGCTGTGTTTCCTCTTCGGCCTGATGACGGTGATGTTCGCCAAGCCGATCACGAGCGCGCCGCCTTCGTCCGACGCGCATTGAACCGGGCCTTATCTGGATGCTTCGATCATGAAGAAACTTCTCGTCGCAATACTTTCCGGCGTGACCGCGCTGACGCTCGCCGCGTGCGCGGTGCAGCCCGCCACGCACGCCGATCTTCCCGCGACGGTCAACGCGACCGCGCCCACGGACTGGAGCGTCGATGTGCCGAGACAGGCCGTCGATCCCGCTGCATGGTGGAATCAGTTCAACGATCCGGTGATGCATGAACTCGTCGCGTCGGTGCTGAACGATAACCTCGATGTTCAAGCCGCCGTCGAGCGCGTGAAGCAGGCGCAAGCGCTCACGACGCAACGCCGCGCGGCCTTGCTCCCGCAACTGGATGCGAGCGCGGGCGGCGCGTACACGCGGCAGAACACGCCGCCGCCGCTCGGCTATGTGAAGCAGGCGGGCTTCGGCCTCGCGCTGAGCTGGACGCCGGACGTGTTCGGCGGCGAGCGGCTGGAACTGCTGGCATCGCAGGCGCAGCTCGTCGGCCGCGAACACGCCGCGGATCAGATCAGGCTCGCGCTCGCCGCGGATACGGCCGCTGCGTATGTCGACCTTCGCTGGGCGCAGGCGGAATCGAAGATCCTGCAAGACAATCTGCAGATTCGCGAACGCGCGTTGAAACTCACGCAACGACGCCTGCAATACGGTCTGTCGACTCAGCTCGATGTCGCGCGTGCGCAGAATCAGTTGAGCGACCTGCAATCGCGCATCCCGCGCACGCAATCGACGATCCAGCATCAGCTGAGTCTGATCGCGGTGTATTCGGGCCGCACGCCGGAATCCATCGACAGGCTGATGCTCGCGGATGCGGGCGACGCGCCCGTGATTCCCGTTCCCGCCAGCGGCGCGCCGCAGATGTTGCCGTCCGATGCCTTGTTGCGCCGCCCCGATGTGCTCGTCGCGTATGCGACCGTTCAGCAGCGCGCGGCGGAAGTGGGCGTCGCGCGTGCCGAGCGTTATCCGAAGTTCTCGCTGCGCTTGTCGGATGGCTTGCTCGCCTCATCGTATCTCGGCTTGCCGACGCTGACCGATAACCTCTTTTCCGCCGCGCTCAACGCGACGAGCCCGATCTTCAACGCCGGACGCATCACGGCGCAGGTCGAGCAGAACGAGAGCCGGATGCGCGAGTCGGAACTGCATCTGCGTCAGACGATGCTCGAAGCGCTGAAGGATGTCGAGGATACGCGCAGCGATCTCGTCAGCACGACCGAATCGACCGCGCGTCTCACCGAAGCGCTCTCGGCATCCGGTCAATCGCTCACGCTGTCGACGCAGTTGTACAAGGGCGGCGCGGCCAGCTTTCTCGATGTGCTCGACGCGCAACAATCGTATCTGCGCGATGCCGATGCGCTGAATCAATCGAAGCGCGAACACGCGCTTGCCGCGGTGGCGCTTTATCGCTCGCTCGGCGGCGGTTGGAGCGCGGCCGGCGACGACGATGCGATCAAGACCGCCAGCGATAAAACGGAGACGCCGAAATGAGTTTGATCGAAGAAACCGCCGCCGGCCTCGACGGTCTCGCGCAATTGCGCAGGTTGATCGCAAGCGGGCGCAAGCCGGGCATTCTGGTATCGCTGGATTTCGATTTCATCGAAGTGGAAGCGGGCAGGGCAGTGTTCGCGGGCGTCCCCGGCGATCACGCGTATAACCCGATCGGCACCGTGCACGGCGGCTATGCGGCGACGCTGCTCGATTCCGCGTGCGGCTGCTCGGTGCATTCATGCCTGACCGCGACGCAGGCGTACACGACGCTCGAACTGAAGGTCGCGTATCACAAGGCGCTCACGCGCGACTCGGGCGTGTTGCGCGCGGAAGGACGCGTGCTGTCGATCGGACGGCGCGCCGCGTTCGCCGAAGCGACGCTCAAGGACGCGAGCGGCAGATTGTTCGCATCGGCGACATCTACGTTGCTTGTCATGGAGCGATAAAAAGCCCGGCTTTCCATCGCAGGAAGCCGGGCCGCGAGCAACCGCAAAAGCCGCTTATTTCACGCTTTCCAGCGCCTTTCGCACCGTCGCGAAGATCTGATCGATCTGATCGTCTTCGATGATGAGCGGCGGTGAGAACGCGAGGATATCGCCGGTGTAGCGCACGAGCACGCCCGCCTCGAAGCACTTGACGAACACTTCATACGCGCGCGCGCCGGGTGCGCCTTCGCGCGGATCGAGCTCGATGCCCGCGACGAGGCCAAGATTGCGAATGTCCTTCACGAACGGCGCATCGCGCAGCGCGTGTGCGGCGCTTTCGAACTTCGCGGCCTTCGATGCCGCGCGCTCGAACAGCTTGTCGCGCTGATACAGATCGAGCGTCGCGATGGCCGCTGCGGTCGCGACCGGGTGCGCCGAATAGGTGTAGCCATGGAACAGTTCGATGGCGTTGGCCGCGCCCGCGTTGACGACCGTGTCGTGCACGTTGCGATGCGCGGCGACGGCGCCCATCGGAATGGTCGCGTTGTTGATGGCCTTGGCCATCGTGATGAGGTCGGGCGTTACGCCGAAGTATTCGCTGGCCGTCGCTTTACCCAAGCGTCCGAAGCCGGTGATGACTTCGTCGAAGATCAGAAGAATGCCGTACTTCGTGCAGATATCGCGCAGCTTTTGCAGATAGCCTTGCGGCGGCACGAGCACGCCTGTCGAACCGGCGAGCGGCTCGACGATCACGGCGGCGATCGTCGACGGATCGTGCAGCGCGACGATGCGCTCGAGGTCATCGGCGAGATGATCGCCCCACGCGGGCTGGCCCTTCGTGAATGCGTTGTGCGCGAGATCGTGCGTATGCGGCAGATGATCGACCGACGGCAGCAGCGCGCCCGAGAACGTCTTGCGATTCGGCGCGATGCCGCCGACCGAAATGCCGCCGAAGCCGACGCCGTGATAGCCGCGCTCACGGCCGATCAGACGCGTGCGCTGGCCTTCGCCGCGCGCGCGGTGATACGCCAGCGCGATCTTGAGCGCCGTATCGACCGACTCGGAGCCCGAGTTCGTGAAGAAGATGCGGTCGAGGCCTTCGGGCATCAGGCTCGCGACTTTGGAAGCCGCTTCGAATGCGAGCGGATGGCCCATCTGGAAGGTCGGCGCGAAATCGAGCGTCGAAAGTGCCTTTTGCACCGCATCGACGATCTCGTCGCGGCAATGGCCTGCGTTCACGCACCACAGTCCGGCCGTGCCGTCGAGCACTTCGCGGCCATCGGTCGAGCGGTAGTACATGCCCTTGGCGCTGTCGAGCATGCGCGGCGCGGCCTTGAACTGGCGATTGGCGGTGAACGGCATCCAGAACGACGAGAGGTCTTCGATCACGGGGCGAGCGGTCATCACGGGGTCTCCTGAAGAAGTACGGCCACTGTATTCCCCGGCAAAATTGCAAGGCATAGACAGTTGCTTCACTGCGCTGCCAACTGTGCTGGCAGAATGCTGCAAACTGTATTGGCCGGCGGACTTTCTCCGCGTTATTCTCGACGCCATGATCGAACTCAAGCTGGAGCGCGGCGCGCGGCAGGCGCCGACGCTCGTCGAACAAATCGTGCGCGCGTTCTCCTCGGCGATCGAGGAGCAGACGTTGCGCGAGGGCGCGCTTCTGCCATCGGTGCGGCGTCTTGCCGAAGCCGAAAGTCTCAGCACATTCACGGTGACGGAAGCGTATGGCAGGCTCGTGTCGATGGGCCTCGTCACGGCGCGGCGCGGATCGGGTTATCGCGTGGCAATACGCGGACGCAGCGAGCGCGTGCGCGCCATCGAATGGCAGCCGCCGAGCCTCACCGCAACGTGGCTTTTGTCGGACGTATTCGCCGATCATTCCGTGCCGATCAAATCGGGCTGCGGCTGGCTGCCGAACGAATGGGTCAACGAGAGCGGTCTGCAGCACGCGTTGCGCGCGGTGAGCCGCGTACCGGCGGCGCGCATCGCGGATTACGGGCATCCGTACGGCTTCGCGCCGCTGCGCGAGCGGATCGCGGAGCAGATGGACCGCCACGGCTTGCCGATCGACGCCGCATCGAACGTGCTGCTGACCGCGGGCGCGACGCAGGCGCTCGATCTCATCGTGCGCACGCTGCTGCGTCCGGGCGATGCGGTCGTCGTCGAAGATCCGGGCTACTGCAATCTGCTGCAGATTCTGCGGCTCGCGGGTTTGCAGGTGCATGGCGTGCCACGCACGGCGGCCGGTGTCGATACCGATGTGTTCGAGCGCATCGTCGTCGAGCATCGACCGAAAGCGGTCTTTCTCAACACGACCTTGCAGAATCCGACGGGCGCGACCTTCGGCATGGCGTCGGCGTTTCGGCTGATGCAGATTGCGGAGCGGCACGGCCTGTGGGTCGTCGAGGACGATGTGAACCGCGAGCTCGCCGCGCCCGGCGCGCCGTTGCTCGCCGCCATGGAAGGGCTCAGCCGCGTGCTCTACGTCGGCGGTTTCGCGAAGACGATCACGCCCGCGTTGCGCTGCGGTTATGTCATCGCCGAGCGCGACGTATTGCGCGAACTGGCGCGCACGAAGATGGCGGTCGGGCTGACGTCATCGGAGGCGACGGAGCGCATCGTCGAGAAAGTGCTGACGGAAGGGCGCTACGCGCGGCATGTCGAATTCGTCGTGGAAAAGCTCAAGGATGCGCATGCGCTCGTCGAAGAACGCATGGATGCGCTGGGCGTCGAATTGTTCCGGCGTCCGCGCGCGGGGCTTTTCCTGTGGGGCGCGTTGCCGATCGATCCGGCGGATGGAAGCGACGTCGCGACACGCGCATTGCAGCACGGCATATGGCTCGCGCCCGGCTCTTATTTCCGTCCGGACGATGCTCAAAGCGCATGTTTTCGATTCAACGTCCCTTATTCCGTGGACGATGCGCTTTGGACATTTCTGGAAAGAACGATAAAAGGCTTTTAAAACGGACACTACAAAGTGAAATCATCGTGTCCGTTAATCGGATATTTATTGCGCCACTTGCGAAGAAGCGGAAGCCGAAACTTGCCCGCGTTGAATCTGCGCGGTGCGTTCCGTATTGCCGAAATCGCCGCGTCCTTGTGCGGCTTCTTCCGCAGCGAAGGTCTGCGCGCTGACGCCATGCTGCGAAGCCGGCGCACCGACATCGGGACGATAATGCGGCGCCGGTCCATAACCGCTTGCAAATGCCGAGCCGGCGAAAAGAGAAGTCAATGCAATAGCAAAGCCCACTACGAGTCGCTTGTTCACGAGGACGCTCCAACGAAGATATGAGGAGATGCGGTTGTCTGAAGCGACAACTGCAATCGGAGAAGCGAATCGTTGCTACGAAACGCCCCCGACATGTGAACGCAGTGTAGAAGGACTGAGCCTTTTTTTAATCGCACGAAAAGCCAATTGAGTTTTCGTCGATCTCAAACAATGGGATGACGTCAGGGTTTCATACGGAAGCATCGCCCGTTGTCGTGGATGGCGATGTTTCGGCACCGCCTTGTTCCGGCAATGCGGCTTTTGCCGCGCGTTTGCGGGGCGCGCTGCGCTTCACCGCCGGTTTCACTGCCGGTTTCGCCGCGACGGATTTCCTTGCTGCCGGCGCCGCTGCTTTCTTCTTCGCAGCAGTTTTTTTCGCCGCCGCTTTCCTCGCTACAGCCTTCGGTTTGACCGCGTTCTCCGCACTTTCCGCATCGATCAGAAACTTGCTGCGATCCTTCACGTTCGCGATCCACGCGGGCGGGCGCGCCCAGCCGCTCCACGTTTCACCCGTCTTCGGATTGCGATACTTCGCGGGCAGCTTGCCCTTCTTCGCGAGCTTGGTCATCGCTTCGTGACGGCCGGCGGGCGCGGGGTACGCGACCTGCGGCTTGCCCGCGCGTTTGGCCTTCTTGCCGTGACGGTCGATATCCGCGGTCGTGAGGCCGTGCCTTTCCATCAGCGCGCGAATATCGTCGAGTACGGCTTGCGCGCGTTTCGCGATCAGCTTCTCGGTCTGCGCCTGGAGCTTCTTCAACTTCGCCTGCATCTGCTTGAGCGTCGCCATCGTTGTCTCCTTGTTGTCGGTTATGTATGTGAGTCTAGGCGAGAGCGAAGCAAGCGGGATAACCTCGCCGCCCGCGCACGAAGTTATCCGCATTGGATGGATCGTTCGCGGGCAACGTATTCCAAATCACTCGCCGTAGATATCGAAGTCGAAGTACTTCTGTTCGATGCGCTTATACGTGCCATCCTTGATCATCGCGGCGATGGCGCCGTCGAGCTTATCCTTCAGGTCCGTATCTTCCTTGCGCAGGCCGATTGCCGTGCCCGGACCGAAGATCGCACTGTCTTCCAGCGCGCCGCCCGCGAAACCGTAGGGCTTGCCGCGCGGCGTCTCGAGAAAGCCGCGTTCGGCTTGCACCGCGTTTTGCAGGGACGCATCGAGCCGTCCGGCGAGCAGATCCTGATAAACCTGATCCTGATCCGCATAAGACACGACCTTCACGCCTTTCGCGCCCCAATGCACCTTCGCATACGTTTCCTGCATCGAGCCTTGCTCGACGCCGACAGCTTTTCCCGCGAGCGATTCCGCCGTCGGCCGGATGTTCGCATCGCGTTTGGCGACGAGGCGCGTGGGCACGTGAAAGAGCTTGCTGGAGAACGCGATCTGCTTGACGCGCGCGGGCGTCATCGACATCGTGGAGAGCACGCCGTCGAACTTGCGCGATTTGAGGCCGGGAATCATGCCGTCGAATGCATTTTCGACCCATACGCATTTCGCGCTGAGACGCCGGCATAGTTCATTGCCGACATCGATATCGAAGCCGACCAGCGTGCCGTCGGGCGCTTTCGATTCGAAAGGCGGATAACTCGCATCGACGCCGAAGCGGATAGTCGACCACTCTTTTGCATGCGCTCCGATCGATACGGCAAGCATCGAACCCAACAACACCGTTACCAGCCTCTTCACGATAGTCCCTTCTTTCTATGAGTATTCGAATGGTTGGCGAATTAGACCGCCGTTGAAGATTATAGAGGCGTGCGCGCAGTGCAAAAGAAAAAGCGGCCGCGAAAAATCACGGCCGCTCGAGACAAAACTGATAACTTTTCCGATGCTTAACCCGCGCGTACTTCGACGCGGCGCGGACGCGCTTGCTCGCGACGCGGAATCGTGAGTCTCAGCACGCCATTGCTGAGATTCGCGTCGATCTTCGTCGTGTCGAAGTCTTCGCTCACCGTGAAGGCGCGTACGAAACGCGGCGCGCGCAGTTCGGCATGATGCACGCGCACCGTGCCCGGCACAGGCAATGCTGCTTCGGCTTCGATGGTGAGGCGCGCATCGTGCACCTTCACGTCGAGCTTCTCGCGCGAGACGCCGGGCAGATCGGCCCACAGCGTGATGCCATTGCTATCCTCGACGATATCGACCGCGGGTGTGACCGTTGCGCGGCGTGCATTGTCTTCGTTCTTGCGCGCAGCGTCGTTCGTGTTTTGCGCGGCGACTTGAGTGTTCTCGGTCATGATGTGCTTCCTCTTACTGAATGGTGATCGCACGCGGCTTCGATGCTTCGCGCTTGCCGATGGTGATGGACAACGTGCCGTTCTCATAGCGCGCTTCGACCTTGTCCGCGTCCGCGTTTTGCGGCAGTTCGATCACGCGGCGGAAGCTGCCGGTGAAGCGCTCTTTCGCATACGTGCGCGCGCCTTCCACCGTTGCCTGCGCCTTGCGTTCGCCGCTAATGGTGAGCGTGCCTTTATCGACGGTCACATCGAGCGATGCAGGCTCGACGCCCGGCGCGAACGCGACGATATGAATCGCATCGTCCGTGCTGCCGATGTTCAGACGCGGGAAAGCATCCGCGCGGCTCGAACGCATGCTCGAAGGAAGATTGCCGAAGAGCGAGGACATCTGCCGCTGCATGCGGTCCAGTTCAGAGAAAACGTCGCCGCTGAAATAAAAGTCACTCATGGTCCAGTCTCCGATAGTGCGGCCAGCGCGGCCTGCAACAGGAAGTTGAATCGACGACGCGGTTATCGCCGTCAGTGCATCGAAAGTAGGTGCGAAGGCTATCGTTTCAATACCGCCGCGCTATGTTTCAAGCGCAATTTTTTTTCTCCGGGCGGCTCTTGAAAGAAGCCGAAGCGCGCTTACATCCGTCCGAATGCGCTTCTTGCAGGTCGTTCTGCTACCGTCGAATACAGCGCAACTGCTGCTGTTTTTCATCTCATGGAGCCGGCATCATCATCGCGTGAAAGATCGATACGGATTCAGGCGAAGGAGCCGCTCATGGAACTCTTGAAGATGTTGCGCATCGTGCTTTGGAGCTTTTTCGGCGTGCGCAAGCGCGCTTCGCACAACGCAGACTTCGCGCAGGTCAGGTTGCCGCTATTGCCGGTCATCGCCGTGATGCTCGCGGGCGCATTCGGCCTGACGCTGCTGACGGTGGCGAAGCTCGCCACGGGCATCGCGCACTGAACGCACGAGCGCGCCGTCCCGCTCTTACAATGGCGATCGGATGATTGCCACGAGCGAGGACGGGAACGATGAAAGTATGCGTTTATGGCGCGGGCGCCATCGGCGGATGGATCGGCGTGAAGCTCGCGCAGGCGGGCTGCGATGTCAGCGTGGTCGCGCGCGGCGCGACGCTCGATGCGCTGAAGACGGAAGGGTTGCGGCTCGTCGAAAAGGACGCCACGCATGTCGTGAAGGTCGCGGCGAGCGCCGAACCCGCTGATCTCGGCGTGCAGGATCTCGTCGTGGTTGCAGTGAAGGCGCCCGCGATGGAATCCGTCGCCGCGCATATCGCGCCGCTGCTGTCGAATCAAACCCCCGTGCTGACCGCGATGAACGGCGTGCCCTGGTGGTTCTGCGACGGCCTTGGCGAACCGTTCACCGGCAAACGTCTTTCGTCCGTCGATCCGCAAGGCAAGATCGCCGCGGCGATTCCGGGCACGCAGACGGTCGGTTGCGTCGTGCACGCGAGTTGCTTCGTAGAAGCGCCGGGCGTCATCCGGCATCATCAGGGCAAGGGGCTGATTCTGGGCGAGGCGACGGGCGCACCGACCGCACGCACCGAATCGCTCGTTTCGCTCTTCTCGAAGGCGGGCTTCGACGCCACGCTCTCCGCGCAGATTCAACGCGACGTCTGGTTCAAGCTATGGGGCAACATGACGATGAACCCCATCAGCGCGATCACCGGCGCGACCACCGACCGCATTCTCAGCGACGATCTCGTGCGCGGCTTCGTCACGAACGTGATGCTCGAAGCGAAGGAAATCGGCGCGCGCTTCGGCATTCCCATCGAACAAAAGCCCGAGGATCGCCACGCCGTGACGCTCAAGCTCGGCGCGATGAAAACGTCGATGTTGCAGGACGTTCAGGCGGGCAAGGCGGTCGAGCTCGATGCGCTCGTCGCGTCCGTGCGCGAGTTGGGCGCGATGACCGGCGTGCCGACGCCGTTCACCGATGCGCTTCTCGGGCTCGCACGCCTGCATGCGCGCACGCTCAGGCTCTATCCGGCCTAAGCCGGCTCACCGCGCCACTCTGTCCGGCGAAGGCAGCACCTTCGCGCACACCCGACATCTTCAGAGGAACCCCATGGAGCAACAGGATCAGCGGGAAACCGCGAGCGAGCTCGTCGCAATGCGCGACATGCTGCGCGAGTTCGTCCGCGAGCGGGACTGGAGCCGCTTTCATTCGCCGAAGAATCTGGCTGCGGCGTTGTCGGTGGAAGCGAGCGAGTTGCTCGAACCGTTCACGTGGCTCGCCACCGGCGACAGAACCGAACTCGACGAATCGAAGCTGCAAGCCATTCGCCACGAAATGGCGGACGTGCTCGCCTATCTCGTGATGCTCGCCGACTCCCTCGACGTCGATCTGCATCGCGCGCTGATCGAGAAGATGGCGCTGAACCGGTCGAAATATCCGGCGCACAAAGTGAAGGGCGACGCGCGCAAGTACACGGAGTACGACGACTGACACCCGGACGAACGTCACTGGCGCACGATGCGCCCGCGCGGTTAAGCTTGGCGTTCAGCCCGTTCCCTTAGAGGATTGTCGATGGACTTTTCGCTTTCTCCGGAGTTGACCGATCTGCAGGCGCGCGTGCGCGCTTTCATCGCTGAAGAGATCGTGCCGTTCGAGCGCGATCCGCGTTGCACGCCGCATGGCCCGAACGAAGCGCTGCGCGCCGAGTTGATCGCGAAAGGGCGCGCGGCGAAGCTGTTGTCGAGCCACGTATCGCCCGAATTCGGCGGCCTGGGCCTGAATCACGTCGCGAAAGCCATTCTGTTCGAGGAGGCGGGCTATTCGCCGCTCGGTCCGGTCGCGCTGAACATCGCCGCGCCCGACGAAGGGAACATGCATCTGCTCGAAGCCATCGCTACGCCGCAGCAAAAGGAGCGCTGGCTGCGTCCGCTCGCGGCGGGCGAGATTCGCTCGTGTTTCTGCATGACCGAGCCGCCGCCGGGTGCGGGCGCCGATCCGGCGATGCTGCAGACCATCGCCGTGCAGGACGGCGACGACTACGTGATCGACGGACGCAAATGGTTCATCACGGGCGCGGAAGGCGCGGCGGTCGCGATCATCATGGCGAAGTTCGCCGACGGTCCCGCGACGATGTTCCTCGCCGATATGTCGAGCCCCGGCATCGTGATCGAGCGCGCGATGGATTCGCTCGATACGTGCTTTCCCGGCGGCCACGGCGTCGTGCGCTTCGAGGGCCTGCGCGTGCCGAAGGAAAACGTATTGGGCGAGCCGGGCGAAGGATTTCGCTACGCGCAGGTGCGGCTATCGCCGGCGCGTCTCACGCACTGCATGCGCTGGCTCGGCGCCGCGCGGCGCGCGCACGATGTCGCGACGGCGCATGCGCGGCAGCGTCAGGCGTTCGGCAAGGCATTGGGCGAGCACGAAGGCGTCGGCTTCATGCTCGCCGATAACGAAATGGATCTGCACGTCACGCGTCTCGCCATCAGGCATTGCGCGTGGGTGCTCGATCAGGGCGTGCTCGGCAAGCACGAATCGAGCATCGCGAAAGTGGTGTCGTCGGAGGCGCTGTGGCGGGTCGTCGACCGCTCGGTGCAGGTGCTCGGCGGGCAGGGCGTCACGCACGAAACCGTCGTCGCGCGGATTTTCGCGGATATGCGCGCGTTCCGTATCTACGACGGTCCGTCGGAAGTGCATCGATGGAGCATCGCGCGGCGCATCCTGCGCGGGCCGAAGCCGCGCGGCGAATCGGCCTGACGAATGCGCGCTTACTGCACGCGGGTTTCGCCGCGAGCCTGCCGTTGCGCGATGATGCGGCTCGCGCGCATCGCGTTGTCCGGGTAGTCCAGCCAGTCGTTCGGATCGTAGCCGACCGAGCGCCACAGCAGAAATTCCTGCCGGACCTGGTCGCGCGTTTTCGGCGCGTTCGGATCGGTGGTTTGCGCCGGCGGTTGCGCGAGCGCGGACGCGGCGCAGCACAAAGCGAGCGCGCCGAGGATGATGCGGGAAATGGATGTCATGACGAATACCTCACACCGCGTAGCACGGCGATTTCATTCTAGGTGACGGAACGAAAACGCGCAGAACACGTTGTTCGCGTTCGGCGCGTCGCGTTTCATATGTCGTGTGCTGACGAACCGCCCTATACTCGATTTCTTCGGGCGGGGCGTTCCGGCGATTCATAGAACCATAGCCTGAGCCAACGAATACACGACAAACAGGCCCAGTCATGAGCACGTCGAGCGTTGCCATCAGCAGCAGTTTTCCGGAGATGGACGAACTGAAAGCGATTCGCATCGCGGGCGGCGCGCGCTTCGCGTGGCACACGATCGGCGAAGTGCGCGCACGCGGGCATATGTTTCCGATCCTGACCGCGGCGATCGGCTCGGACGATCCGCAAGCGCCCGCCATCGGCTTTTTCGGCGGCGTGCATGGGCTCGAATGCATCGGCACGCAACTCGTCCTCGAATACATGCGCGCGCTGTTGCGACGGCTCGAATGGGACGACACGCTGCATCATCAACTGCGCGCGGTGCGGCTCATCTTCATGCCGATCGTCAATCCCGGCGGCATGTTCGCGCGCACCCGCGCGAATCCGAATGGCGTCGATCTGATGCGCAACGCGCCGCAAAGCGCCGAAGGACGCGTGCCGTTTCTCGCGGGCGGACAGCGCATCGGGCCGTGGCTGCCGTGGTATCGCGGCCCGGCCGATGGCCGCATGGAAGTGGAGAGCGCGGCGCTGCTTTCCGTTGTCGAGGAACAGTTGATGTCGCGGCCGTTGAGCTTCGCGCTCGATTGTCATTCGGGCTTCGGCTGGGACGACAGCATCTGGTTTCCCTACGCGCGCACCGAGCGGCAAATCGCGCATCTGCCGGAAATGTTTCTGCTGAAGACGATGTTCGAGGAGTCGTATCCGCATCATGGCTACGCGTTCGAGCCGCAGAGTCATCAATACCTGCTGCACGGCGATCTGTGGGATTTCGCGTATGACCGCTCGCGCGCACCCAACATCTTCCTTCCGATGACGCTCGAACTCGGCTCGTGGCGCTGGATTCGAAAGAATCCGATGCAGCTTTTCTCGCGCCTCGGCATCTTCAATCCGATCAAGGCGCACCGGACGAGGCGCGTGCTGCGGCGTCATCCGAACTTCTTCGATTTCCTCACGCGCGCGGCGTTCTCGTCGCGTCGCTGGCTGCCGAGCGGCGAATTCCGCGAGGACGTGCTGCGGCGCGCGCGCGAGCACTGGCAACGCACGGCCCTGCGATGAGCCAGTGGATCCTTCTGCGCGGCCTCACGCGTGAAGCGCGTCACTGGGGCGCGTTCGATGCGGCGCTCGCCGCGCATGGGCTCGCAGGCGCGGGCGAGCGCGCGATATGCATCGATCTGCCGGGCAATGGCGTCGAACGCGCGCATGGGGCGCCGCTTTCCGTCGTCAGGATGATGGCGTTCGTTCGCGAGCGCGCCGCCGCGCTGAACATACGCATGCCGTGCCGCGTGCTTGCGATGTCGCTCGGCGCGATGGTCGCCACTGCGTGGGCCGAACATCATCCCGACGAGATCGAGCGGCTCGTGCTGATCAACACCAGCATGCGCCCGTTCGCGGGCGTGTCCGAACGCCTGCGTCCCAATGCGTGGCCGATGCTCGCGCGAATCGCGATGACGTGGACGCTGCCCGAGCGATGCGAAACGCTCATCCACGCGCTGACGTGCAATCGTATCGACACGCGTGACGCGGATATCGCGCACTGGGCGCATCTTCGGCGCACGCGTGGCGCGAGCGCGGCGAACGCGCTGCGTCAACTCGCGGCGGCGGCGCGCTTTCGCGCGCGCGTCGATGCACCGCCATGTCCCGTATTGCTGCTATCGTCGGCGGCGGACCGGCTCGTCGATCCGATATGCTCGCTGCGCATCGCGGCGCAATGGCGTGCCTCGCACGCGGTGCATCCGTGGGCGGGCCACGATCTGCCTCACGACGATGCCAACTGGACGTGCGCAGCCATCGCCGCGTGGCTCGACGAGCGCAAGCGCACGCGTGACGTTTCCGTGACGAGTGCATGACACCCATTTGTTTCAAGGTCAATATGAAACCGCCCATCATCAATCTCGATGCGCTCGAACCGCAACCGCTGCCGCCGGAATTCGCGCCGACGGGCGCCGCCGCCGAACGTTACGCGCCGCGCATCGCGCGTATCGGCGGCATGCTCGGCGCGAGGAAGCTCGGCTATAGCCTCATCGTGCTCGAAGCGGGCAAGCGCGCGTTTCCGTTTCATCATCATCGCGTGAACGAGGAGATGTTCTTCGTGGTGGAAGGCGAGGGCGAAGTCCGCATCGGCCAGGAGACGCATGCGATTCGCGCGGGCGACGTCATCGCCTGCCCGCCGGGCGATGCATCGACGGCGCATCAGATCGTCAACACGGGCGCGCAACCGTTGCGCTACCTTGCGGTCAGCACGATGCAATCGCCCGAAGTGGTCGAGTATCCGGATACGGGCCGCCAGGCCGTGCTTGTCGCCGACGAGCCGGGCGTGAAGGGCTTGCGCGCCGTGTTTCGCGCAAGCGATTCGCTGCACTACTGGGACGGCGAATAGAAATGCAGCAGGCGGATGGCGAACACCGTCGTCGCCGCCTTCCATGCTTCATCCATGTAACCGTCACGAATTTCCTGTTAGCTCATGTAACGGACGTGCGTTTCGCGCGACGCATAGGGGAAATCTCGTGTTGCAACGCAGCATCCCATTGCGTATGCTGTTCCTGGCAGGTGGCACAGGCCGCCGCCGCACGCATTCGAGCATCGACACGAACAATCAAACGCCGGCAAGCACAGAGCGTTTCATCGGGCGGGCCGGTAAGCATTACGGTCGTCAGCCTGAGGGAGCCGCACATATGGAACTGACCACATCGTCGCAACCGACGCTGCACGTCTTTCATCAGGAAGGAGGGTGGCATTGGGGCATCACCGTCGAGCGAGCGGCGGGAGGCGGAATGAAGGTCGTCGCGTATAGCGACGAAGGCTTCGGATCCGAGGAAGAGGCACGCGAGGACGGCGAACACGTCCTGCGCTCGGAAGACTGGCGCTCGCGCCAGAGTTTCAGCCGCAGCGAGCGGCGTCAAGGGTATTCCTGATCGGGGCGGCACACGCTCGCCCCGTTATCGTCCCACCGTTCTTTTTTCCCCTCGTTGCACCCACGCCTCGCTGCATCTTTCGCCTGCACCGGAAACGCGCGACACTGAACGCATCCGCATTCCGACAAGGCGCGTCCCATGCCGTCCGTTCCCTGTCCCTCGCACGCGACACCCGACGATCCCCGTTTCGCAATACGCCGCATGACGCCGCGCGCTGTCGACATCGCGCTCGAATGGGCCGCGACCGAAGGATGGAATCCCGGTCTCGACGACGCCCGCTCGTTCTTCGCCGCCGATCCGCACGGATTTTTCGTCGGCACGTGGGACGGCGCGCCGGTCGGCTGCATCTCGGCGGTCGCATACGGCGATGCGTTCGGTTTCATCGGCCTCTATATCGTGGTTCCGGAATGGCGCGGCAAGGGCTTCGGCATGCGCTTGTGGAACGAAGGCATGGCGTATCTCGGCGCGCGCACTATCGGGCTCGACGGCGTGCTCGCGCAGCAGCCCAACTATCGGAAATCCGGCTTCGTGCTGGCGTATCGCAACGTGCGCTATGAAGGCATCGCATCGGCGGATGAAGATCCTGCCGATGGAGCCACGATCACCGATGCGCTGAACATCCCCTTCGCGCGGCTTCTCGATTACGACACCCGCGTGTTCGCGTGCGAGCGCACCGCGTTCCTGCGAGCGTGGCTGTCGCAACCGCAGGCGCACGCGCGCGCACTCGCCGCGCTCGATGGCGACGCGGTGAGCGGCCTCGCCCTGATCCGGCGTTGCGGCGCGGGCCACAAGATCGGTCCGCTCTTCGCCGACGATCTGAGCACGGCGCGCGCGCTGTATCGTGGGCTCGTTTCCGTGCTGCCCGGCGAGACCGTGTTCCTCGACGTGCCCGAGATCAATCCTGCGGCGGTGGCGCTCGCGGTCGAACACGACATGACGAGCGTCTTCGAAACGGCGCGCATGTACACGCGTGCGGCCCCGGACGTGCCGCTCGCGCGTGTCTTCGGTGTAACGACCTTCGAGCTCGGCTGAGAACGCCAAAGACCGGTCAGGCCGGCGGCGTGCCGTCGTGGAAGAAGGTCTTCAGTTGCGAGCGCAGTTCGGGCGAATCCGTGTGCTGATGGACGGCGACGGCATGCTGCACGGCCGCTTCCATCAACTCGTCCTCGCTGTCGGCGGACAGGACGACGCTGCATTTCACGTCGCTCGGGCACTCGCGACAATCGATGTACTTGCGTGTCATGGCATCCTCCTCGCATGAGACGCTGAATCCAGTATAGGCGGCGCGCCGCGTCACGGTGACGAGGTTTGCGCGCGCGCGCACACTCCGGTAACGTGTGACGTCTGTGCCACGCGCGAGCCCGCTCATGAGCCACGATCATCCGCACCATCACGACCACGATCACGATCACGCCGGCAGTGAATTGCCCGAGATGGACCTGCGCGTGCGCGCGCTCGAATCGCTGCTGGTCGAAAAAGGGTATATCGATCCGCGAGCGCTAGACGTCTTCATCGAAACCTACGAGCACAAGGTCGGGCCGCGCAATGGCGCGCGCGTCGTCGCGAAGGCGTGGAGCGATCCCGCGTTTCGCACATGGCTTTTGGACGATGCCACCGCCGCCATCGCCTCGCTCGGTTTCACCGGCCGGCAAGGCGAGCACATGGTCGCGCTCGAGAACACGGAGGACGTACATAACATGGTCGTCTGCACGCTGTGCTCGTGCTACCCGTGGTCGGTGCTCGGGCTGCCGCCGGTCTGGTACAAGTCGGCGCCGTATCGCTCGCGTGCGGTGATCGATCCGCGCGGCGTGCTGCGGGATTTCGGCGTCGAATTGCCGGAACAGGTCGAGTTGCGCGTATGGGATTCCACCGCCGAAGTGCGCTATCTCGTCGTGCCGATGCGTCCCGCCGACACCGATCATCTCGACGAAGACGCGCTCGCCGATCTCGTCACACGCGATTCGATGATCGGCACGGGCGTCGCGCTCGCGCCGTCGCAGGCAACGGGAGCATCGGCATGAACGCGGCGCACGACATGGGCGGCATGCAGGCGTTCGGCCCCATCGAAATCGATGCCTGCGACGCGCCGGGCGCATCGCCGTTTCACGCGGAATGGGAGCGCCGCGTGCTGGCCGTCACGCTCGCGATGGGCGCGACGGGCCAATGGAACATCGACACGTCCCGGGCCGCGCGCGAAAGCCTGCCGCCCGCGCAGTATCTCGGCAGCAGCTATTACGAAATCTGGTTCGAAGGCTTGAAGAAACTCTTGACGGCGAAGGGACTCGCGAGCGCCGATGAGATCGCGAGCGGCCGTTCGCAATCCGCCGCGAAGCCGAACGTGCGCGTGCTGAAAGCGGAGGACGTGAGCGCCGCGCTGTTGCGCGGTGCGCCGGTCGATCGTCCGGCTACGTCGGCGGCGCGCTTTTCCATCGGTGATGAAGTCCGCACGAAACTGATGAATCCGCCGACGCACACGCGTCTGCCGCGCTATTGCCGCGGCAAGCTCGGGCGCGTCGTCGCGGTGCGCGGCACGCACGTCTTTCCCGATGAAAACGCGCTCGGTCACGGCGAGCATCCGCAATGGCTCTACACCGTGCGTTTCGAGGCGAAAGACTTGTGGGGCGCGGACACGACCGCGTCGTCGGTGTGTGTCGATTGCTGGGAGCCGTATCTCGAATGACCTCGACCGACGCTGAATCGAAGCTGAAAGAACTGCGCGCCGCGTTGCCCGAACTGCCTTTCGACGGCGACGGTCCGGTGTTTCGCGCGCCGTGGGAAGCGCAGGCGTTCGCGATGACGCTCGCGTTGCACGAGCGCGGCGTGTTCTCCTGGAAGGAGTGGGCGCACGCGTTGAGCATCGCGATCGAGGACGCGCAGGCGGCGGGCGATCCCGATCACGGCGACACGTATTACGCGCATTGGCTCAGCGCGCTCGAACGCCTCACTGCCGAAAAGGGATGCGTGAGCGACGCGATGCTTGCGCAGCGGCGCGACGAATGGGACGAGGCCGCGCGCGCCACGCCGCATGGCCAGCCGATCGTGCTTACGCGCGCATCGCCCGCCGCGACGCTCGATGCGTATCGCGCGGCGATCTATCGGATCGAAGCGCAGCCGGACATCGACATGAAGATCGGCGTCGGGAATCGCGATGTCGTTGCCTTGCTCGAAAAGCATGGCGTCGCAAGCGCGGTGTTCGTCACGGCGTTCAATCCGTTCGGTCATGTGCTCACGCCGCAAGAAAATGCGCTGCGCCAGCGGGCGCTGATCGAACGCGTCGGACAGATGGGATTGCAGGCGCTGCCGGGCGCGGGCGTCGATCCGCAGCATGTCTGGGTGGCCGAAGCGAGCCTCTTCGCGCTCGGCGCGACCCGCGACACCGCCGATACGCTGATGACGCAATTCGCGCAGAACGCCGTCGTGTATGTCGACCGCGCGGGCGTGCCGGAATTGCTGCTGCATCCGGATCATCGCTGAAACTAACCAACAGGAGAAACCCATGCCGCTCGTTCGCATCGATCTGCAGAAAGGCAAGGACAGCGCGTATCGCACGACTATCGGCGATGTCGTGTACGACGCGATGCGCTCGACACTCGACGTGCCCGAGAACGATCGGTTTCAGATCGTCGCGGAGCACGGCGCGACGGACTTCATCGTCGATCGCACGTATCTCGGCATCAGCCGCACGGACGATTGCGTCGTGATCCAGGTCACGCTCAACGAAGGCCGCGACCTCGCGAAAAAGAGCGCGTTCTACAAGGCGGTCGCCGATGGCTTGCACGAACGTCTCAAGCTGCGGCGCGAGGATGTTTTCATCAGCCTCGTCGAAGTGAAGAAGGAGAACTGGTCCTTCGGCAACGGCGAGGCGCAGTACGCTCCCAAATGACCGAAGCAACGATTCCCTTCAATGTCCGCCCGATGCCGCTTCCCGATCACGCGCCCGGCGACGTGCGCGTGTGGCTGCTTCATATCGATTTTTCGATGCCGCTCGACAGCGCCGCCTACGCCGTGATGAACGCGGATGAACGCGCGCGCGCCGCGCGTTTTCTGCGTCACGCGGATGGCGCGCGTTTCGGCGCGGTGCGTTGCGCGCTGCGGCATCTGCTCGCGGCCGAAACGGGCGACGATCCCGCGCGTCTCGCGTTCGATGCCGTCGATCGCGGCAGGCCGTTTCTCGTTCGCCGGAACGCGCCGGATTTCAACGTGTCGCATTCGGGCGGCTATGGCTTGATCGCGATGTCGCGAGAAAGGCGCGTGGGCGCCGATATCGAGGAAGCGCGCGCGACGTTCGATTGGCGCGATCTCGCGCCCGCGGTGCTCGGGGATATCGACCGGCGCGAAATCGAAGCCTTGCCCGACGATGCCGCCCGAAACCGCGCGTTCTTCGACTGCTGGACGGCGAAAGAGGCGGTGCTGAAGGCGCACGGCGATGGCATCGGCAGCACGGATGTCGCGATGCACGGCTTTTCAGTTCTTCCGCGCAGGGACGTTCGCTATGCGGTGACGCGCGGCGCGGGCGCGTTCGACGCTATTTCGCTCACCGCGCCCGACGGATACGCTGCCGCGCTAGCCTGGTCCTATTGATGCGCCGCAGCGACGCTCACGCCACTTTCGTGCGGAGCAAGTCGCGATGCGTGAGATAAAGCCGCAAGTCGAATTCGATCTGATGGTAGCCGGGCTGCATCAACTCGCACAGGCGATAGAAGGCCTTGTTGTGATCGCTTTCCTTCAGATGCGCGAGTTCATGCACGACGATCATCCGAAGAAACTCGGGCGCGGTGTCCCTGAAAAGCGACGCAATGCGGATTTCCTTCTTCGCCTTGAGCTTCGCGCCCTGCACGCGCGAGATGGCGGTGTGCAGGCCGAGCGCGTGACGCAGCACGTCGAGCTTGCTGTCGTAGAAGACTTTGTCGATTGCAGGCGCGACGCGCAGAAATTCCTGCTTCAGATCTGAGCAATATTCATAGAGCGCGCGATCGGACTGAACGGCGTGCCTGTTCGGATAGCGCGCGTCGAGATACGAACCCAGTTGTTGCTGGGCGATCAGTCGGCGAACCTTGTCCTGCAGCACGTTCGGGTAGGCGCTCAGGTATTTCAGGTGTTGCATGACGGCCAAATTCGATAAAAATGCCTGCGTGCGCAGGCGGGCGTGGGACGCATCGGGCAGCGTCCGCAGCGTGATTTGCGCAGCGATTCAGCAATCATTTTAGTCAACGCCGCGCGGCCTCGCCGACGCCGTTCGCACAAGCGTGTTTCGACGCACGCAATTGCGTAAGTTTATGTTTCAGGCCGGTTTCGACCCCAGCGACCGTGCGAACATGCGCCCTCTTCGGGCAAGGGCGACAAAGGCGGTTTCTTCATGGCATCGAGCAAGGCTCATCATGCGACGGGATGGGCGGCAGGCATCATCGCGGCGGCGATCGTGACGCATCCGGCCACGGCGGGCGGCGCGAACATGCTCGCGGGCGTTTTCGCGCTGCTCGCGGGCGTCGCCGGGGCGACCGCGCCGGACTGGCTCGAAGTCGCGTGGTGGACGCGCGCGCGCAAGCTCTGGATCACGCATCGCACGCTCACGCACTGGGGCATCGGCTGGGTTGCGCTGCTCGCGCTTTCGTATCACTTTCTCGGCCGGCATCCGGCGGCGCCCGTCGCGTTCGGCTTCGCGTGCGGCGGGCTCATGCATCTCTTCGCGGACTGGCCGAACCCGCTCGGCGTGCCTTGGATCGCCGCGCGCCATTCGCTCAATCTATGGACGAGCGGCCATTGCGATCTGATCATCGTCGCGGCTGCGTGGGCTGCAGCGCTTTTCGTCGTCGACGATGTCTGGTTTCATCATGTCTATGGCCGCATGCTGCTGAACGCACTACATATCTAGCACGACATTGCGAGGAGTCACGTTCTCATGCAACCGAATCCCATGCGCAATCGCTTCGCTTTCTTCCTTGCCGCCTTTCTCGCGATGCTCGCGCTCGGCGGCTGCGCGGGCTTCTTCAATCGCGACGCGATGCGCGTGAGCGTCGCGGGCATCGAGCCGCTCGAAGGGCAAGGGCTGGAGATGCGTTTCGCCGTGAAGCTGCGCATTCAGAACCCGAACGACGCGCCGATCGACTTCGATGGCGTCGCGCTCGATCTCGATCTCAACGGCCGCGCATTCGCGAGCGGCGTCAGCGATCAGCGCGGAACGGTGCCGCGTTTCGGCGAAACGGTGCTGTCCGTGCCGGTGACGGTATCGGCATTCTCGATGGCGCGCCAGGCGTTCGGCTTCGCGAGCGGCGACACCGTCAGCAAGGTGTCGTATGCGGTGCGCGGCAAACTCGCGGGCGGCGCGTTCGGCGGCGCGCGCTTCGCCGACAGCGGTTACGTCGATCTGCCGGGCATGGGCGCGCCCGGCTACTAGGGCGCGGACGGCTCCCACGGATCGTAAGGCACGACGCGATCCGCCTCGTTGGCGTCGTTGCGGGCGATCACGGCGCGCGCTGCTTGCGTCGCGCTCAGATTGACCGGCTGATGCGGCACGCCCGGCGGAATGAATACGAAGTCGCCCGGCTCGTTGATGACCGATTCCGCCAGTCCCGGCCCATAGCGCGTCTCGATGCGTCCTTCGAGTATGTAGATGCCGGTCTCGTAGCCAACGTGGATGTGCGGCTCGCCGCGTCCGCCCGGCGGCACGACGACGATATGCATCGCGAGTCCGCGCGTGCCCGCCGTCTTCGCCGACAGCCCGACGAAATACGGCAGATGCTGAACCGTCGCGGGTTGCTCTTTCGGACGCACCGTGACGACCGTCTGCTGCGCTGTCTCTTCAGTGAAATCCTGCATGGCGATGCCTCCGTGAGCCGCTCTTCAGCTATCGACAATAGTCGAAAGCCGATGTCGCGCAAAGGTCATGCGATGCGGCTAACGTAGCCGGAATGCGCGCACCGTCTTTGTGCAACCGCACATGCCCGACCCGCGAGCGATGCGCCGGGGCGGCGCATAATCTCCTTGATTCGAAGCGCGAGCCGCAATCGCACCGCAACCGAAAGCCTCGGGAGGACACCATGCTGGTCAAGAACGAAGCGCGGGTCGAACATCTCATCAACGATCTTCTCGAGTTCGCGAGAGGGCGATTGCCGGAGCCAAGCTTCAAGGTCATCGAGCCGCTGCTTCGCTATTACTACGAGCAGGTCGATGTCGAGGATATCGCGAGCCGCGATGTCGCCGATCTCTACGGCGCCGCGATGGCGCACTGGCAGACCGCGCAGAAGTTCGTGCCGGGGCGCGAGGTGCTGCGCGTCTACAACCCGAATCTGGAGCAGCACGGCTGGCATTCGGATCACACGGTCGTCGAGATCGTCAACGACGACATGCCGTTTCTCGTCGATTCGGTGACGATGGAACTCAACCGCCTGGGGCTCGCGCTGCATTCGGCGATTCATCCGGTGTTTCGCGTCTGGCGCGCGAGCAAGGGCGCGCATACGGGCGAGATCGAGCGCATCGGTCAGGGTCATGCCGAAGCGGGCGACGGCAACTCCGAGCTCGAATCGTTCATCCATTTCGAAGTCAATCGCTGCGGCGACGGCGAGCGTCTCGACGAAGTGCGCGAGAACATCGCGCGCGTGCTCGGCGACGTGCGCGCGGCGGTCGAAGACTGGCCGAAAGTCACCGAGGCCGCGCGTGTAGCGATAGACGATCTGAAGGCGCGCGATACGACGCCCGACGGCATCGAGTCCCGCGCGTTCCTCGAATGGATGGTCGCCGATCACTTTACGTTCCTCGGCTGCCGCGATTACGAACTCGTCGAGCATGAAGGCGGCTTCGCGCTGCGCGGCGTGGCCGGCTCGGGCCTCGGCATTTTGCGCGAAACCTTGCGCGCGCCGTCCGACGGGGACGTGACGCCGCTGCCGCCGGGCGCGGCCGCGATCATCGAAGGCGCGGCGCCGATCTTTCTCACGAAGGCGAATTCGCGCGCGACGGTGCATCGGCCGGGCTATCTCGACTATGTCGGCGTGAAGCGCACGTCGCCGGATGGCAAGGTGATCGGCGAACGGCGCTTCCTCGGTCTCTATACGTCGACGGCGTATCTCGTGCCCACGTCCGAGATCCCGATCGTGCGCCGCAAATGCGCGAACATCGTGCGGCGCGCGGGCTTTCTCGCGAAGGGGCATCTGGCGAAGTCGCTTATCACGGTGCTCGAACAATATCCGCGCGACGAACTGTTCCAGGCCGATGAAGACGTGCTCTTCGATATCGCCATCGGCGTGCTGCGTTTGCAGGAACATCAGCGCACGCGGCTTTTCGTGCGGCGCGACCGCTTCGACCGCTTCGTGTCATGCCTCGTCTTCGTGCCGCGCGACAAGTTCAACACCGACTTGCGCCGCCGCATCAGCCGTGTGTTGATGGAAGCGTTCAACGGCAAGAGCATCGAGTTCACGCCGCTCCTGTCCGAATCGCCGCTCGCGCGCATTCATATCGTCGTGCGTGCGGACAGAGGCGCGATGCCCGAAGTCGATACCCGCGAACTCGAAGCGCGCGTCGTGCAGGTCGCGCGCCGCTGGCAGGACGATCTCGCCGATGCGCTCATCGACAGTCACGGCGAGGAAGCGGGCAACCGGCTCCTGCAGCGTTATGCCGATTCGTTCCCGGCGGGTTATCGCGAGGACTATCCGGCGCGCACGGCGGTGCGCGACATCGAATTGATCGAGGCGACGCATACGCGGCCCGGCGGCTTGTCGATGAGCCTGTACCGGCCGATCGAAGCCGGACGCCGCGCGTTTCGCTTCAAGGTGTATCGCGTCGGCGATCCGATCGCGCTGTCGCACAGCCTGCCGATGCTGGAGCATCTCGGCGTGCGTGTCGATGAAGAGCGGCCGTATCTGATCGAGCCGACCGGCGCGCCGAATGCGTGGATCCACGATTTCGGGCTGGAGTTGCAGGACGACGTGGAGTTCGATATCGACCGCGTGAAGCCGCTCTTCGAAAACGCGTTCGCGAGCGTGTGGTCGGGCGAGATCGAGAACGACGACTACAACCGTCTCGTTCTGCGCGCGGAGTTCGGCGCGCGCGACGTGACGATCATGCGCGCCTATGCGAAGTATCTGCGGCAGGTTGGCTCGACCTTCAGCGATGCGTATATCGAGCGCGCGCTGATCGGCAATCCGCTGATCGCGAAGAAGCTGCTGCAACTCTTCATGGTGCGTTTCGATCCGGCGCGCGGCGGCTCGGCGGAAGATCGCGACAAGGCCGCCGAACGCGTGCTCGCCGATATCGAAGCCGCGCTCGACAAGGTGCCGAATCTCGACGAAGACCGCATCCTGCGTCAGTTTCTGGGCGTCATCACGGCGACGGTGCGAACCAATCATTTCCATCGCGATGCGCAAGGCCAGCCGCGTCCGTATGTGTCGTTCAAGCTCGATCCGTCGAAAGTGCCGGGCTTGCCCGAGCCGAAGCCGATGTTCGAAATCTGGGTCTATGCGCCGCGCGTCGAGGGCGTGCATTTGCGCGGCGGACGCGTTGCGCGCGGCGGGCTGCGCTGGTCGGACCGGCGCGAGGATTTCCGCACCGAAGTGCTCGGCCTCATGAAAGCGCAGATGGTGAAGAACACGGTAATCGTGCCGGTCGGATCGAAGGGCGGCTTTGTCGTGAAGAATCCGCCGCCCGTATCGGATCGGGAAGCGTTTCTCAATGAAGGCATCGCGTGTTATCAGATGTTCCTGCGCGGCCTGCTCGACGTGACCGACAACCGCACGCCCGATGGCATCGTGCCGCCGCCCGATGTCGTGCGCCACGATCCCGACGATCCGTATCTCGTCGTCGCCGCCGACAAGGGCACGGCCACGTTCTCCGACTACGCGAACGCGATCGCGCACGAATACGGCTTCTGGCTCGACGATGCCTTCGCGTCCGGCGGGTCGGTCGGCTACGACCACAAGAAGATGGGCATCACGGCGCGCGGTGCGTGGGAATCGGTGAAGCGGCATTTCCGCGAGATGAACTTCGATACGCAGACGACCGATTTCACCGTGGTCGGCATCGGCGACATGTCCGGCGACGTCTTCGGCAACGGCATGCTGCTGTCGCGCCATATCAGGCTGATTGCGGCGTTCGATCATCGGCATGTGTTTCTCGATCCGACGCCCGATGCGGCCACGAGCTTCGATGAGCGCGCGCGTCTTTTCGCGCTGCCGCGCTCCAGCTGGGCCGACTACGATCCCGCATTGATCTCGACGGGCGGCGGCGTCTATCCGCGCACGGCGAAGTCGATTCCGATCTCGCCGCAAGTGCAGGCGGCGCTCGGCATCAGCGCATCGGTGCTCGCGCCGAACGAACTGATCCGCGCGATCCTGCTGGCCGAGGCGGATCTGCTCTATAACGGCGGCGTCGGGACGTATGTGAAGTCGAGCGCGGAGACGCATCAGCAAGTCGGCGATCGAACGAATGATGGCGTGCGCGTGAACGGCGCGGAACTGCGCGTGAAGGTCGTCGCGGAAGGCGGCAATCTCGGGCTCACGCAACTGGGGCGCATCGAGTTCGCGCAGAAGGGCGGCCGCATCAATACGGATGCCATCGATAACTCGGCGGGCGTCGACTGTTCGGATCACGAGGTCAACATCAAGATTCTGCTCGGCCTCGTCGTCGCGGATGGCGAGATGACCGAGAAGCAACGCAACGCGCTGCTCGCCGAAATGACCGATGAAGTCGGCCTGCTCGTGCTGAAGGACAACTATGCGCAGACGCAGGCGCTGTCGATCGCAAAGCGCCATGTCGCCGAAACGCTCGACGCCGAAGCGCGCATGATGCGCTTCCTCGAACGCGCCGGGCGCCTGAAGCGGCGTATCGAGTTCCTGCCGAACGACGACGACATCAACGAGCGCGCGGCGGCGAAGTCGGGGCTGACGTCGCCAGAACGCGCGGTGCTGCTCGCGTACGGCAAGATGTGGCTCTACGACGAACTGCTCGAATCGGACGTGCCCGAAGACGCGCTCGTCGCGGACATGCTGCCCGAGTATTTCCCGAAGCCCTTGCAGCAGCACTATAGCGAGACGATGCAGCGCCATCCGCTGAAGCGCGAGATTCTCGCGACGCATCTGACGAACGCGCTCGTGAATCGTGTGGGCTGTACGTTCGTGCATCGGCTGATGGAAGAGACCGATGCGCGCCCGAGCGATATCGTGCGCGCGGCGCTGATGTCGCGCGATGTCTTCGATCTCGACGATTTGTGGCGCAGCATCGACGGACTCGACAACATCGTCGCGGATGAAGTGCAGGCGCGCATGTTCGTCGATGTCGTGCGTCTGCTCGACGATACGTCGCTGTGGTTCCTGCGCCATCTGAAGCACAACGGATCGGGCTCGAACGAGGCGAAGGGTTTGCTCGCGCGTTGCCGCGAGGCGGCGCTTCGACTCGCGCCGCAACTGCCGGCGCTCTTGCCCGCGACGCAGCTCGACGCGTGGTACGCGCGGCGGCGCGATCTGGAGGATGCGGGCGTCGAGAGCAGTCTCGCGGCGCGCGTCGCGAGCGGCGAGATCGCGACCGCCGTGCTCGACAGCGCGGAAGTGGCGGCGTGTTCCGGGCGCGGCCTGGAACTTGTGGCGAGCGTGTATTTCGGCATCGGCACGTTGCTCGATTATCGCGGCATCGCCGAACGGGCGATGGCACTGCCGATCACGACGCACTGGGACTTGCTCGCGCGCGCGGCGGCGCTGGAAGAGCTCGCGCGATTGAAGCGCGCGCTGACGGTGAGCGCGCTCGAACAGTCGCGCGGCATCGATGCGCCGGATGTCATTGTCGAGAGCTGGCGCGCGAAACGGCAGGACGCGCTGGATCGGTACACGCGCTTGCTGGCCGAATTGCGGGCGAGCGGCGGCGCGAGTTTGTCGATGCTGCTGGTGGTCGTGAGGGAGATGGCGGTGCTGGAGAGAGCGTAGGGACCGTGGGGATTGGCGGCCTTTTATCAATTCTCAACAAATCGTCTCAGGCGTTCCCCTCGGCACTCATTTTTAGGAACTGTCCTTCTTTTTGAAAGATTTGAATTGCCAAATAATTGTCGATTTTTCGAAAGCACCTGTCTGACGGCAGGTGTTTTCAAGATTCGACGTTTTGGAGGCAATTCATGAGCGTTATCAAAGGGCGCCTGGCGATCGCGGTTGCGGTCGCGTCCGTTGCAGTTCTGTTTGGCGGATGCGCGACCGAGGCGTCGCACTCGGTTGCGGTTCCCGCCGTCGCGAGTTCCCAGAAGCCGTTCGCGGGCAAGCCCGTGCCCGTGGCCATCGGCAAGTTCGACAATCGCTCGAATTACATGCGTGGCGTGTTCTCGGATGGCGTCGATCGCCTCGGCAGTCAGGCGAAGACCATCCTCGCCACGGCCTTGCAGCAAAGCCGACGCTTCACCGTGCTGGATCGCGACAACCTTGGCGAAACGAAACAGGAAGCCGGGTTCGCGAACAAGGCGCAGTCGATTCGAGGCGCGAATTACATCATCACCGGCGACGTGACGGAGTTCGGCCGCAAGGATGTCGGCGATCAGCAATTGTTCGGCATTCTCGGACGCGGGAAGACTCAGGTGGCCTATGCGAAGGTCAGCCTCAATATCGTCGATATCGCCACGTCCGAGATCGTGACGTCGAGCCAGGGCGCCGGTGAATTCAGTTTGTCGAGCCGCGAAGTGATCGGCTTCGGCGGAACGTCGAGCTATGACTCCACGCTCAATGGCAAGGTGCTCGATCTTGCGATCAGCGAAGCGGTCAATCACCTGGCCGAACAAGTCGATGCCGGCGCCCTGCCGGCCGCAAAGTAATTCCACTCGTTTTCATCCGAACAACAACATGATCGTCAAGATTCACAAACTGACCGGCTTCGCGCTGCCGGTCGCGGTGGCGTGCTCGCTGCTGACGGGTTGCGCAACACAGACCACGTCGCTTTATCAATGGGACGGCTATCAGCCGCAGGTGTACGAATACTTCAAGGGACAAACGAGTCCGTCCGACCAGATCGCCGCACTCGAAGCGGCCCGCGAGAAGGTCTTCGCAAAGGACAAGACATTGCCTCCGGGCTTTCGCGCGCATCTCGGCATGTTGTACGCGACCGTGGGCAAGGGCGCCGAGGCTCGTCAGCAATTGACCGAGGAAAAGGAGCGCTTTCCCGAGTCGTCTACGTATATGGATTTTCTGTTGAGCAAACTTCAGTAAGCACCGACCATGACTTTCAATATTTCCCGCAAACTCATCGCGGTGCTGTCGGTCCTCTTGACGATGACCGCATGCGCTTCGCGCTCGCCGAGCCAGACGGACTACACGGCGTTCCGCAACAGCAAGCCGCGTTCGATTCTCGTTCTTCCGCCTGTCAACGACTCGAAGGATGTCGGCGCGACCTACGGCATGCTGTCCCAGATGACGATGCCGCTCGCCGAGGGCGGTTACTACGTCGTGCCGGTCGCCGAGATGGAAGAGACCTTCAGGCACAACGGTCTGACGACTGCAAACGACATCCAGGACGTTTCGGCGGCGAAGCTGCGCAGCATTTTCGGCGCGGACGCAGCGTTGTACACGAAGATCACCGCATACGGCTCGTCGTATCAAGTGGTCGCGAGCACGACTCAGGTCACGGCCGCGGCGAAGCTCGTCGATCTGCGCTCAGGCGAAACGCTTTGGAGCGGTTCGGCCACGGCGAATGGCAAGGAGGTCGGCACGAACGTGAGCGTCGGGTCCGGTCTCATTGGCGCGCTTGCGCAAGCTGCTGTCACGCATGTCGTGAATGTCACCAGCGACAAGTCATGGGCCGTTGCGGGACTCACTAGTCAGCGCTTGCTGGCAACGGGTGGATCGAACGGTCTGCTGTATGGGCCACGCTCGCCGAAATACGGAACGGACTGACCGGGACATAACGCGAGAAGCGACAACGCGCCGAATCATCGGCGCGTTTTTTTTCGCCGATTAAACCGTCGTTTCCTTAATAGATGATCGTTAAATAAGGAATACACACCAAGCTCATGAAGCACTGAATCCACTCGATCGCCGCATCGGCAACTTTGTCCGATACATGCTAGATCGCATGCACGATTTAACTGCTCGGGCACTTTACATCGCGTAAATCAAGGCATTAAATCAACAGGCGGGCCGAAGCGTCCGCTTGTTGCAATTCATCCCCGTTCTCGTGATTTCTCCGACGTGCATCCGATCGACATGCCACGCACGATCCGATGGCGGGTTCCTTGCGCTTTCGCGTACCAACTGGCAGGGTCGGACACGTCGCGGCGCTTCATATAGCAGCGAGGTCTCACAATGAGCAACATTTCAGGCGAAGCGATCGACACCCTCAAGGCGTCGGTGCGAGGCAGGCTCATCACACCGTCGGATTCCGATTACGACGAAGCGCGCAAGGTCTGGAACGCGACTATCGACAGGCGCCCCGCGCTCATCGTGCGTTGCGCCGGCGCGGCTGACGTCATCGCCGCGCTAGCGTTCGCGCGCGAGCAGGGCGTACTCGTTTCGATTCGCGGCGGATCGCACAACATCGCGGGCAGCGCAGTCAGCGACGACGCCTTGATGATCGATCTCTCCGCGCTGAAGTCCGTGCGTATCGATCCGCAAGCGAAGCGCGCCTATGTCGAGCCCGGCGCGCTGCTCTCCGACTTCGATCACGAAGCGCAGGCATTCGGCCTCGCGACACCGCTCGGCATCAACTCGACGACGGGCGTCGCCGGTCTCACGCTCGGTGGCGGCTTCGGCTGGATCAGCCGCAAGTTCGGCGTGACAGTCGACAATCTCGTCGCAGCGGAGATCGTCACGGCCGACGGCACCTGGCGCCGCGTGAGCGCGGACAGCGAGCCCGATCTCTTCTGGGCATTGCGCGGCGGCGGCGGCAACTTCGGCGTCGTGACGCTCTTCGAATATCAGCTGCATGAAGTCGGTCCGCAGATATACGGCGGCCTCGTCGTCTTTCCGCTCGAACAGGCGAATGAGGTTCTGCCGAAGTATCGCGAGTTCGTCGCGCAATGTCCCGACGAGCTCACCGTGTGGGCCGTGCTGCGTCTCGCGCCGCCGCTGCCGTTTCTTCCCGAGGACGCGCACGGCAAGCCCGTGGTCGTGTTGGCGAGTTGCTATGTCGGCCCGGTCGAAAACGGCGAAAGGGCGCTCGCGCCCGTACGCAGCTTCGGCACGCCCTATGGCGAACATCTCGGCGCGATGCCGTTCGCAGCATGGCAGAAGGCATTCGATCCGCTGCTCACGCCGGGTGAGCGCAACTACTGGAAATCGCACAACTTCGCGAGTCTGAACGACGCAACCTTCGACATCCTGACGAATGCGGTGAAGTCGCTTCCGTCGACGCAGTGCGAGGTCTTCATCGGCGCGATGGGCGGGCAGACGAATCGCGTGCCGGTCGATGCAACCGCTTATGCGAATCGCGATTCGATCTACACGATCAACATTCACGGCCGCTGGAGCGAGGCCGCGGACGACGAGAAGTGCACGAAGTGGGCGCGCGACATGTTCTCCGCGATGACGCCGCATGCAATCGGCAGCGTCTACGTGAACTTCATGACGGGAGAAGAAGGAGACCGTGTGAGAGCGGCGTATGGTCCGAATTACGAGCGGCTCGCCGAAGTGAAGCGGCGCTACGATCCGGATAACCTGTTCCGCAGCAATCAGAACATCACGCCGGCGGCGTGACGGCAGGTGCGTCGTGTTTCGCGATGAAAAAACACCCCCCCCACCCCCCCCGCCCCCCCCCCCCCGCCCGAAGCCGGCGCGCTCGGCACGTATCTCAATCAGTTGTTCCAGCGCACGTTCGCAGTCGCGAAGGAAGTTCGCACG